>JAZNIU010000012.1:0-23680 GCA_045577655.1 Clostridia bacterium | reverse complement strand
TTACTCCAAATTTCCCATTTTGTCAACATTTTAAAAGAATAATAAAAAAGCAAGTCATACGACTTGCTTTTTTTCACTAATTCATTACCGAAACATACCAAAAAATGTACGTCCCCAACCGGCTTCATTTGCACTCCAGTTCACTTAATATTTTCATTTCAAATTCGACATCATGATCAACATCTGGATGTGTATAAAAAAAATCTATAAATGTTTTTTTGTATTCATTATTTTGGGGATCATTTTTAATAGCCTCTATCTGATGAAAGTAGCTTAACTTTATCATTCCTTCTATATAGTTAAAAAAGTTCAAAGAAATAAAAGCAGCAAAATTAGACAATTCCGAAATAAGATTTTCATTGTTATGCTTGCAATAATTAATCATCGAAACAAGAAAAATATAAGAACGCATATCCTTCTCCTGTGCAAGCATATGAATTAGTTCAATGGATTCATCAATCCTATCAACCAAAAAATCAATTTTATTCAAATCACAATTATTTATTATTTCAATACATTTCATAATATACACCCTCTCTACGGTCGTACCCAAGCATCACTTACTTCTGCAACCCCATTAATCATATTATATTTAACCTCTACAATATTCCCATTATAATTTTTTATGGCAGTATATACCTTTGTAGTTACATTGTTTTTAGTATAGATTTTTTCAGAAATAACATTACCATTATCAATTGTATCAGATATGAAAGTTTTGATGTTATTCCAATTTACATTATCCGTGACATTTCTCCATAAATGGTCTTTACCTTTAGAACCATTTATTATATGCGATATTCTCTCTGTCGATAAATTAGATACAGCTCTAACCCCTGGACTTCTAAACATTCCTACAACATCATCAAAATACTTCCTTATAAACTTAGGGGCCATTTTGGAACCACTAATTCCAGGGGCCAAAATATCCACAACATCAAATGCAGCAGATGTATAATCTCCCTGCGAAATATCATAAGCAAACACTTGCATATCATATTGCAAGTCGGGTGATGTTATAACCGCCTGAGCATATCCGTATAATGCTAATATAACACCAGCAATAGCACTATCTCCACTGGGATCAACAAAATTCATTGGATTATTCATGCAATATGCATACAAATTACTGCTTTGCACTATTGCATTCATATCAGGGATTTTTATTTCTCCGACATTATACTCTTTATCCCCATAAATCATATTGCTGGGATTCCAATGGGTGTCCTCGCTGACAAACCTACCAATACTCGCATCATAGTACCTGTTCCTTAGGTACACGAGTCCACTGTATGGGTCCTGATACTCCCCTGCATAGCGGAATGGGTTTGTGTGTGCAGGGTTTGGGTTTTTCTCTGCGCCATAGGCATCATAATCGTACTTTTCGGTTGTGTCAAAGCCGTCTACCAGCTCCATAATATCCCCATGTCCGTTTTTGTACATATATTCTGTGCCTGCCGATGTTTGCCTTACAAAGATGCCGTCCGGCCCTATAAAGTACTGTGCTGTTATGCTGCCGTTTTGACTTTCGGCGCTCATATAACCTCTGTCCCAATAATACTTGATTTGGACATTGTTATGAGTCATTGAATGTATCATTCCGTCAGGAGCATATCCATAGCTTGTTGTTATTTCGTTTTCGTCGGTATACCCTGTAAGCTGATTAAGCGGGTTATAGGTATATTCTACCTCTGTTTCGTCAATTTGTCCACCTTTTGTTGTTTTCACCAGATTTCCGTTGTTATCATACTGGTTGGCGGTGGTTATCTGCAGTGCAGTTGCCTGACCGCCAGTTATACCGCTGATATTTTCAGTTCCCGATATTAAACGGTTGTTATTATCATAGGTATAGCTGAACTGGTGGGCAGAAACATTGTTCATGGTATAATCCTGTCCCGACTGGCTGTACGTAAACCCGTAGTTTGACGTGTGGGTGATGGTCTTTGATGTCATATTATCAAAATTATCAAAGGTATATGTATAGGCATATGTACTATATTGATCGCCAATTCCCGAAACGGCGGTTAATCTGCCTACATCGTCGTATGAATATGATGTATTTACTATATTTATATCATCAATTCTTTCAACCATATTGCCGTTTAGGTCATAAGTATATTCATCGTCCACTATAGGTCTGCCGTTGGTAAGTCTGCTCTCCAGTGCCGTTAGCTGCAGTGCATTATCATAGGTATACTGGACATTCGCTATGTCCTGGTATGTTATTTTCTGCAATGCACCAAAGTTATAATAGTCGTAGTCGGCAACAAGCACTCCGTTTCTTGTGATTTTGTCAACTTTATTTACGCCGTTATATGTATAACCTATTGTTGTTCCCGAATAGTCAACCACGCTGTTCACCATTTTATTTGCGTTATAACCATAGGTTATTTGTTTGCCGTCGGGAGCAGTTATGCTTTCAAGCAGGTTATTAAATTTATACACATAAGTATAAGTTCCACCATCATTTGTGGCGGTCAGCACATTGCCAAAATCGTCGTATGTATATTGAGTTAATGTGTTGCCTTTGGACATAGCTGCAACATAGTTTGTGTTTGGTTTATATGTATATGTTGCCACCTGACCTTTTTTGTCCATTGCTTTTACAACTCTGTCCGCTGCGTCATAGGCGTTTTTGCTGACATATCCCATTGTGTCGGTTGTTGTGAGCAGTCTGCCTGCGTTATCGTATGTGTTTGTGGAGATAACCCTGCCGGCAGTTGTTACTTTCAGCGGATTGCCAAAGGCGTCATATTCATAAGCGGTTACACGATTTATTGCGTCGGTAACAGTTGCGAGCAGACCGCGCTGGTTATAATCATACAGAGAACCATTTGGGGACGTACATTTTTTGGCATCATTTTTAAGCCCTTGTTATTACGCCCCTCGAAACACCAGTAACTCTTTGCAGATGTCTAATTGAAAACTCTCTCTTTAACTCTGCCAACATAACACAGAGGGACGGTTCTCATGTGTTTGATTGTCGCACAACAGAACCGTCCCCCTGTGTTCTTCAAAATCGGGCAAACGGTGCCGTTTGCCCGATTTTTAACCACCAAGATATGCTTTTTTAATATTGTCGCTTTCCATAAGCTCTGCGCCTGTTCCGGTATATGCAATTTCGCCATTTTCAAGCACATACGCTCTGTCAGATATTGCAAGAGATTTTCCTGCGTTCTGTTCAACAAGAAGAATTGTTGTTCCTTCTTTGTGAATTTCTTTTATAATATCAAACACCTGGTCAACAAGAAGCGGAGACAGTCCCATAGAAGGCTCGTCAAGCATAAGAAGTTTCGGATGACTCATAAGAGCACGTCCCATAGCGAGCATCTGCTGTTCACCGCCCGACAATGTTCCCGCAATCTGATTTTTTCTTTCTTTAAGCCTGGGGAATTTGTCATAAATAGACTCTATATCTTCTTTGATTTTCTTTTTGTCACTCTGGATATATGCACCCATCAAAAGATTTTCATATACCGTAAGTTCCTGGAAAATTCGTCTGCCTTCAGGAACCTGTGTCATTCCAAGATGAACAATTTTGTGAGAGGGCACTTTGTTTATAACATTGCCCATATAGCTTATCGTACCGGCTTTGGCAGGAATAAGTCCCATAATGCTGTGCATTGTTGTTGTTTTGCCTGCTCCGTTTGCGCCAATAAGAGTAACTATTTCCCCTTCGTTTACCTCAAAGCTTATACCTTTAAGAGCCTGGATTACACCATAAAAAACCTGAAGGTCTTTAACTTCTAACATTGCCATAAAGTTTTCCTCCTTACTTTCCTATATAAGCTTTGATAACCTCTTCGTTTTGCAGCGCATCGCTGACTTTTCCCTGAACAAGAGTTGTTCCGAAATTAAGCACCGTCACCTCGTCACAAAGGCCGGATACAAACTTAAGGTCATGCTCAATAAGAAGGATTGTCATATCAAATTCATCTCTTATGCGCCTTACCGTACTCATAAGTTCTGCTGTTTCGTTAGGGTTCATCCCCGCAGCAGGTTCGTCAAGCAGAAGAAGCTTTGGATTTGTTGCAAGTGCTCTTGCAATTTCAAGCTTTCTTTGTTTTCCATAGGGCAGGTTGCACGCGAGATTGTTTCTTTCGTCTTCAAGATCAAAAATTCTGAGAATTTCTTTTGCCCTTTCTCTCATATTTTTTTCACTTTCATAATGTCTGGGAAGCCTTAGCATACTGTCAAACGGAGTTGCTTTAAATTCCGACTGGTTATGAAGACCAACCAAAACATTTCGGATAACGCTCATGTTATTGAAAAGGCGTATATTCTGGAATGTTCTTGCAATCCCCTTATGGTTTATAGCTTCCTGACTTTTTCCGGTAAGCTCTTCCCCGTCCAGGAAAAAGCTGCCTGTTGTGGGCTGATAAACACCTGTGAGCAAGTTAAAAACTGTTGTTTTACCTGCCCCGTTGGGACCGATAAGTCCATACAGCTGTTTTTTCTTTATTTTAAGATTTATGTCCTGTGCCGCTTTAAGTCCGCCGAAAGAGATTCCGAGATTTTTGGTTTCAAGCATGTATTCACTCATTACCAACATCTCCTTTCTCACGGATGGCCGACTCGTCTTTTAGGTCAACAGACAAAATTGCATCCATTTTTATTTTTGTGGGAATGTGTTTCCATTCCGCTTTATCATCTTTAATCTTGGACTGCGATTTTTCAGACGATACATTCTTTTTTTCTTTAAATTTAAAGAACAGTTTTCTTAAACTGAATTTTTCTTTAAACGTCTGGAGTCCCGGTGCATTGTTAAATATAACAATCACAATGAGAACAAGTGCATATATAAGAAATTTAAGTGCTGCCAGGTCGCCTGAAAGTTTTGTTGTGAGCTGGAAATTTATAAACGTAATAAGCGTTGCCGCAATTATTGAACCGTTTATGCTTCCCATACCTCCAAGAACAACCATTACAAGAATTTCTATTGAATAGTTGTAGGAGAAGAAAGAGTAGAGAACCGGAGTAGCATAGTGTCCGTAAATAACACCGGCAATACCTGCAAAAAAGGCCGCTACAACAAATACAAAAAGTTTGTAGAATGTAACGTTTATCCCCATAGCCTTTGCCGCGATTTCGTTATCTCTTATAGAGGTGATTGCACGACCGTGCTTACTGCGGACAAGGTTCTGAACAAGGATAAGCATTAAAATAACAACAATAAGCGCTACAATAAAAAGATCTGTTCCGAATTTTTTTGTAGAAAGACCAAGTGCACCGCCAAATGCGTCAAGATTTTTGAAAATTGTTCTCACAATTTCACCAAATGCAAGCGTAACAATCGCCAAATAGTCGCCTTTAAGACGAAGTGCCGGAAGGCCTATAATAAAACCAAAAACCGCCGCAACAACACCACCTACCAGCATTGTTATAATTAAAACGAGAAGCGGCGAATCAATAATAGCGTGGAGGTGGTTTGCGAGGAAACATCCAAGGTATGCGCCAACACACATAAATCCGGCATGTCCAAGACTGAGCTCTCCAAGAAAACCTACAACAAGGTTGAGAGAAACCGCAAGAATAATTGAGTATGCTATCTGTGTGATAAGGTTCGCTGTGGAACGGTTAAGATTGCCTGTCTTGAACATAACTGTTGCAACAACAAGAACAATAGCAACACAAATGTAGTTTAAAAAGTGTTTCAGTTTAAAACTGTCTTTTATGTTTTTCAGATAACCGGACATAATCACACCTTCTCTCTTCTTTGTTTTCCCATCAGTCCTGTAGGTTTAACAAGTAATATAAGTATAAGCAACGAAAATTCAAGTGCTGTTGTATAAGGTGCAAGAACGGGAATGCTGAGAGAGATTTTTTCAACAACTCCCAGAAGAACACCGCCGAGCATAGCACCGGGTATTGAGCCTATTCCGCCTATAACAGCCGCTGTAAATGCTTTTATTCCGGGCATGGAACCAAGTGTCGGACTTGTACTTGGTATCTGCATAAGATAAAAGGTGCTCGCAAAAGCTGCAAGAGCTGAACCTATGGCAAATGTTACTGTAATTATCATATTTACATTTATTCCCATAAGCTGCGCTGCTGCTCTGTCTTCCGAAACAGCTATCATCGCTCTGCCTGTTTTTGTTTTCTTTATAAACAGTGTAAGCGCAATCATAATAATTGCACCAACAACAAGTGTTATAATTGTAGCGATATTAACTTTGAATCCGCCAAAAGCCACTGTTTTGAAAACTGCCAGTGTAACAGGCTGCGATTTTGCACCATATATCAGCTGGGCAACACTCTGAAGCAGATAGCTGACACCGATTGCTGTTATAAGCACCGCAAGCGGAGATGCGCCTCTGAGAGGTCTGTATGCCAGTCTCTCGGTAGTAACACCAAGGACAGTACAAATAACAATTGCGACCAAAATTGCCACAAGCGGATGCCCCCCCACAGTAAGTGTTGTCAGTATTGCATATGCACCGACCATGATAATGTCACCATGTGCAAAATTAAGCATTTTAGCAATACCGTAAACCATGGTATAGCCAAGTGCTATAAGTGCATATATGCTTCCCAGACTAAGTCCGTCAATGAAAGTACTCATAGAATTCATCCTCCCCGGATTTGCATTATAAAACCCTGCAAACAGATTTTATAATTGACCATTTAAACAGACTATGGTTGGATACAAAAATGCATCCAACCAATCGTCTGTGTATAAACTTATTTTATTTCTTATTTTTTAAGTTCTACGATTGTAGGAACTTTTGTGCAAGCACCGGAAACATCCCATGTCATCTGGCCTGTTGCACCAACGTATACGAAATCTTCAGCAGTGATTGTAGCAACGAGAATGTCACAAAGGTCAGAAGCACTGATTGTTACATCTGAAACGTTTGCTTTTTTCATTGCTTCGAAAATTACCATAACAGCATCGTAACCATCTGCTGCAAACTGGTCGGGAACTTTGTTGTATTTTGCTGTGTAAGCATCAACAAATCCTTTAACTTTTTCATCTGCGCTGTTAACGTCGAACGGAGTTATGTATTTAACTTCGTTTGTAACAGAAGCATCAATCTGGTCAGAAATACCGTCGAGACCGTCGCAACCGAAGAGAACAGCGTCACAATCCTTAGCTACCGCAGTTTTAGCAATAAATCCTGCTTCTGTGTAGTAAATGGGAAGGAAGATAACGTCGCAATCTTTAAGAGCTTCAACCTGAGTTGAAAAGTCTTTTTTATTTTCAGCGTCGAATGTCTGTGTTTTATACTCAACACCGATTTTTTTCATTTCATCGTCAAATGCTGCATAAATTCCGGAAGAATAAGCATCACTTGTGTCATAAATACAACCGATGTTTTTAAATTTGGATGTGAGTTCCTGAGCTGCTAATACACCCTGGTCAGGGTCACCGAAGCAAACACGGAAAGCATTGTCTCTGCCTTCGATAACGTTTGCTGCTGATGCAGAAGGAGTCATAAGGAATACATTGTCTTCAACTGCGCTTGATGCGAAAGAATCGCAGCTGCCTGATGTTACAGAACCGATAGAAGCCTGCATACCAGCTTCGAAAAGTGTGTCATAACCGGTTGCCGCATCTGCTGCAGTAGCTTTGTCATCTTTTATGATAAAGTCAAACAAAATGCCATTTAATCCGCCTGCTGCATTGATTTCATCAAGTGCTAGCTGAGCACCTTCCTGAACAGATATGCCGTAAGAAGAAGCATCACCTGTAAGAGGGCCTGTGCCGCCGATGAGGAATTTTGTGTTTTCTGCTGTGTAGTTTGTTCCTGTACCGCCGCAGCCTGCAACAAGAGCAACAACTAAAGTTGCAACAACTGCAAGGCTCAAAGCTTTAACAAATTTTTTCATAGTTAAACCAAAACCTTTCTTTATAATATTTTTATACATAGTCAATAATACCACTTTTTTCATCTGTTGTCAAGCAGTTAAACTTATGTTTTTCTGTTTATCCTCTGCCTTTTTTACATTTTTTCTCTTTGTCGTATGTTGAAATTGTAGTTATTTTATGGTATAATGTAATAAATTGTTTTCGTTTGAAAGGATTGTCTATGCATAAAATAAAAGTTTTACCCGGTGGAGTCCGTGTGATATATCAGTTTGTCCCCACTGCCAGAAGTGTTTCTGTCGGCACCTGGATAAAAAGCGGCTCTGTTTTTGAAGAGGGCCCTTTTCACGGAATCTCACATTTCATTGAACATATGCTTTTTAAAGGTACAAATCGCCGTTCTGCATTTGATATTTCCACCCTGTCCGAACTTATGGGCGGTCATCTCAATGCTTTTACCTCGCGCGACTGCACCTGTATATACACAAAAACTCTGCCGGAATTTTTAGGTGACTCGCTCGACCTTATATCCGATATGCTTTTTGGTTCTTTGTTTGATGAAAAAGATATTGAAACGGAAAAATCTGTTATAGCAGAAGAAATACATATGTACAATGATACGCACGAAGAACTTGTTCATGACATTCTTGCAGAAGCCTGCTATCCGGACCATCCTGCCGGCAACACAATTTTGGGAACAGAAAAAAGCATCAAAAACTTTGACCGTTCACTTATACTTGAACACATAAATAATTGCTTTTCGGGAGAAAATATTGTTGTTTCAGTTGCCGGAAATTTTGACGAGGAAAAGCTTCTGTCTCTTTGTGAAAAATATTACAGTCCGGTAGCTTCATCAGGCAAAGAAATTGTTGTTCCGGATGCAAAATTTACCCGGAACAAAACAAGCGTTAAAAAATCCGGTTCCCAGTCCCATGTTGCGCTTGCTTTCGAGGGCTATCCCTACAGTCATAAAGACCGTTTTGCACTTTCCGTTATTTCTAGCGTTCTGGGAGGAAGTACAAGCTCCCGTCTGTTCCAGAAAATCAGGGAAAAACTTGGTCTTGCCTACTCTGTATATTCCTGCCCGAATGTGTTTGTTTCGGCATCCTATATTTCTGTTTATGCCGGTTGTCTTAAAAGCAATCTTGACATGGTAACAGACCTCATCTTAGAAGAAATGCAGAATATTTTTTCACGCGGGATAACCACGGAAGAACTGGAATTTGCAAAAAAACAGATGGAATGCAGTTTTGCTATTTCTTCCGAAAGTTGCGAGCATATAATGTCATCAATGGGAAGACAGCTTCTGCTTCATGACAATGTAAAAACAACGGAAGATATAATTGAAGAAATCCGATTGATTGATATGGATTCGGTTACGCGTGCATCAAAACTTTTAGACCCGTCACTTGTTACTGTTGCACAGATAAAAAACTGAGAGAGGTTTAGTAAATATGAAACTCACAAGATTTCAGGCAGACGTTTTTTTGTTTTTTGTTGCTGCCGCGTGGGGACTTTCTTTCCCACTTATGAAACTTATTATAAATGATATCGGAACCTTTACGCTGCTGGGCATCCGTTTTTTTACGGGTGCAGTTATCACTGCAGCTATTTTCCGAAAACATCTGTCAAAGATAAAACTTCACACTCTTCTGACAAGTTTTTTGCTTGCAACAATAATTTTTACGGTTAATATTCTTCAGGCATGGGGACTTAAATTCACATCTTCCACAAACGCTGCGTTTCTTTCCGGTTTAAGTCTTATAATGGTACCGTTTATGGCATTTTTCTTTTTTGGAAAAAAGCTTAATTTCAACGTTTGGGCGGGTGTTATTTTTTCAGGAGTCGGCCTGTATTTTCTGACAGCCGGCGATGGTGGAATTTCTGCACTTAATATTGGCGATGGAGCCAACGTTCTGTCTGCTTTTATATATGCTTTTTATATTGTTCTGATAGAAAAACTTGTCCGTCCCGATGAGGCAATCGCAACAGGGATACTTGTGCTGCTTTTCTCCTCTTTCTATTACATTGTTTTCATGTTTATATCAGAGCCGGTTATGATAGTTTTCAGTCCTCGTCTTGTCTATATCCTTGCAATAATGAGTCTTTTTTGTACTGCATTTGCGTATTCCGGACACATTTTTGCACAAAAAGCAACAACTCCCGTTCATGCATCTCTTATACTTATGTTTGAACCGGTTTTTGCAACCCTTTTCAGTCTGATAATCCCCGATTCTGCAGGCGCCGTTGAAACAATTACACTGTTTAAAATTTTTGGTATAGTTCTCATTTTTCTTGGAATGCTTGCGGTTGAATTTAAACGTTCTTCCTGAATTTTACTATCATATTTGCACCCCATAATGTCAAAGATAACTACGGAGGTGCAAAAAAGTGGATACAAAAGATTTGGTATGGCAGATTTTCTCCTGTTCGGGAGATATAAACTACTATTTACTATATAACGAACTTTCAAACAAGAAAGGCGGAAAAGTTCATGGACCTGATAAAAACAAAAGCGCTGGTGCTGAGGAGCACATCCTATGGCGATTACGATAAAATACTGACCCTGCTGGGTGAAACCACCGGCAAAATTTCCATTATTGCCAAGGGCGGAAAAAGTCTGAAACACGGTGCCGCCTGCAATAACTTCTGTTATAGTGATTTTATAATTTCTTCAAAATCAAACCGGTACACTTTGTCGCAGGTAAGTCCGATAGAAGCTTTCAGCGGTCTCTCTTCGGACCTCGATAAGCTTGAAACTGTGGCCAGTATGGTTAAATTCACCGAATATGTCTGTCCGGAAAATGAGCCTCATCCGGACATATTAAGAACCTTGCTCAACACTCTTTATGCACTGGCAAACCTTTCTCTTGATGTGACCAAATCAAAAGCTGTATTTTATTATAAAATGCTTGAGCTTTTAGGATTTTCCCCTGAACTGTTTTCCTGTTCTGCCTGCGGAGAATCTGAAAAGATGTCCTATTTTTCGGTTGAGTATGGCGGATCACTGTGCGAAAACTGTGCGAAAGCTGTGATCGATAAATTTTTAGTAACCCCCGAAATACTCGGAGTTATGAATTACATATCAACCTGCGATATAAAAAAGCTCTTTTCTTTTAATGCTTCCGATGTGGCACTTTCATCCGTTTTCTCTGTTGCAAAAGAATTTATAAAACATTATCTTGACTACGATATAGTGAAAAATGCATAATATAATATAGTACATATAGGTATTTTTATTGAAAAATTATATTGACTTTTGCTTGTTTTTAAAATATACTGTATAGTAGGAAATTTAATAAATCATTTTTTTGCGACTGACGGGTTGGCAGAGTGTACTGCCGGGGAGCAAAAAATGTTTATAATTGTCGACCGTCTGGGCAAATCTATTTTGATAGGATAGGTTTGTCCAGATTTTTTAATTAACACGGGAAGGAAGAAAAGAAATGAAAAAAATTGGTATTATTATGGGAAGTGACAGTGATCTTCCGGTAGTTGAAAAAGCTCTTACAACTCTTAAAGAATTTAATGTTCCGTTTGAGGTACATATTTTGTCTGCTCACAGAACTCCTGAAAAAGTTCGCGAGTTTTCACTTTCTGCACGTTCAAACGGTTTTGGTGCGATTATAGCCGCAGCCGGCAAGGCTGCTCATCTGGCAGGCGCAGTTGCTGCAAACACTACTCTGCCTGTAATTGGTCTACCCATAAAATCTTCAAATCTCGACGGTATTGATGCTCTTCTTTCAACTGTGCAGATGCCATCAGGCGTTCCTGTTGCAACAGTTGCCATAGACGGTGCTGTCAATGCCGCTTTGCTTTGTCTGCAGATTTTGTCCCTCGAAGATGAAACAATTGCTGCAAAGCTTGACGCTAAGAAAAGTGAAGCTGCACAAGCAGTACTGGAAAAAGATTACGAAATATCAAAAAAATATAATTAATTATCACACACGGAGGAAAATATGGGCGGTTTTTTTGGCGCAGTTAAAAAAAATGATGCAGTTTCAGATGTATTTTTTGGAACAGACTATCATTCTCATCTTGGTGCTCGCCGCGGCGGTATAGCAGTTTTCGACAGTGAAATTGGCTTGCAGCGCGAGATACATAACATAGAAAATTCACCTTTCAGAACAAAATTCAACGATGTTTTTGATGAAATGAAAGGCTTTTCGGCTATCGGTTCAATCAGTGATGCAGACCCGCAGCCACTTCTCATCAGGTCAAACATCGGAATTTATGCTATCACCACCATTGGTCTGATAAATAATGCCGAACAGCTTATTTCCGACTATCTGTCTGCAGGCGGACATTTCGGTACAATGACATCCGGAAAAGTTAATTCAACCGACCTTGTTGCAGCACTGATTAATCAAAAAGATAATTTTGTTGACGGAATTAAATTTGCTCAAGAAGTAATTGAAGGAACCTCTTCCATTCTTATTCTCAAAAATGACGGCAATATTATTGCTGCCAGGGATAAACTGGGCAGACTTCCTATTCTCGTAGGCAAAAATGACGAGGGATATTGTGTGTCTTTCGAATCCTTTGCATACCAAAAGCTTGGCTATGAGGACGAGCGCGAGCTTGGCCCTGCTGAAATTGTGGAAATTTCACCAAATGGAATAACTCAGCTTGCCCCTCCGGGAGAAGAAATGAAAATTTGCGCTTTTCTCTGGAGTTACTATGGTTACCCCACATCTACATACGAGGGCGTAAACGTTGAAGCTATGAGATACCGCAATGGACAGATTATGGCAAAAAATGATAAAAAGAATAAAAATGCGGAAAATATTGACTATGTTGCAGGTGTTCCTGATTCGGGCACGCCCCACGCTATAGGATATGCAAATGAAAGCAGCGCCGACTTTGCCCGTCCGTTTATAAAATATACTCCCACATGGTCAAGAAGCTTCACTTCCCCACGTCAGCAGGACAGAAAGAAAATTGCTAAAATGAAACAGGTTCCTGTTCATGACCTTATAAAAGACAAAAATCTTCTTTTTGTTGACGATTCTATCGTACGCGGAAACCAGCTTAAGGAGACTGTAGATTTTCTGTATGAAAACGGTGCAAAATCTGTTCACATGCGGTCTGCCTGTCCCCCGATTATGTACGCTTGCAAATATCTGAATTTCTCCCGCGCAACAAATGACCTGGAACTTATTGCCCGCAAAATCATTTTAGAGCTTGAGGGCGAAGAGGGTTTTAAACACATTGAGGAATACAGTGACTCTTCCACCGAGCGTGGCAAAAACTTAAGAGAAACAATTTGTAAAAAACTTGGGTTTGCATCTTTGGAATTCCAGTCGCTTGAGGGTGTTCTTGAGTCAATCGGTCTTGACAAATGCAAGCTCTGCACATATTGCTGGAACGGAAAAGAATAGTTTGATTATAGAAAGGACAGTTGATTATGAAAAGTTTTAGTGAAAGCTACAAAAATGCCGGTGTTGACATAACGGCCGGATATAAAGCAGTTGAACTGATGAAACAACACATTGCAAAAACAATGACTCCCGGAGTGCTCACAGGAATTGGCGGCTTTGGTGGTTTGTTCGAGCTTGACCTCACAGGAATTACAAAACCTGTATTGGTTAGCGGAACAGACGGCGTAGGAACAAAGCTTAAACTCGCCTTTTTGCTGGACAAGCATGACACTGTAGGTATAGACTGTGTTGCTATGTGTGTTAATGATATTATTTGTTGTGGTGCAAAACCACTTCTTTTCCTGGATTATATTGCAGTAGGCAAAAATGTTCCGGAAAAAGTTGCTGCAATTGTTTCGGGCGTTGCAGACGGTTGCGTTCAGTCGGGCGCAGCACTCATTGGCGGCGAAACTGCAGAAATGCCCGGTTTTTATCCGGAAGACGAATATGACCTTGCAGGTTATTGTACCGGTGTGGTAGACAAAAGCAAAATACTTGACAATTCCACTGTTTGCGAAGGCGATGTAATAATTGCTCTTCCTTCAAGCGGTGTTCACTCTAACGGTTTTTCTCTGGTGAGAAAAGTTTTCGATGTTGAAAAGAGCGACATTACCTCTCCCGTGGAAGAACTGGGCGGCAAATCAATCGGTGAAACACTTCTTACTCCTACAAAAATTTATGTTAAAGCTGTTCTTGCCTTGCTTGAACAAGTTAAAGTGAAAGCAATATCTCATATCACAGGCGGCGGATTTTATGAAAATATTCCACGTTCACTTCCCGACGGATTCAGTGCGAAAATTGAAAAATCTGCTGTTAAAGTACTTCCTATTTTCAAACTTATTGAAAAAGTCGGAAATGTTCCTGAAAGAGATATGTTCAATACATTTAACATGGGCGTTGGCATGAGCATCACTGTTGCTAAAGAGGATGCCGACAAAGCTCTTGAGGTTCTCTGTGCTGCCGGTGAAGATGCATATATCATCGGTGAAATTGTAAGCGGTGACGAAGGAGTAATATTATGCTGAACGCAAAAATAGCTGTTCTTGTTTCAGGTGGCGGAACAAATCTTCAGGCATTGATTGATGCTCAGAAAGAGGGTATTATATCTTCGGGCAAAATTTCCCTTGTCATTTCCAACAACCCGGACTCCTACGCGCTCACAAGAGCACGTCAAAACAACATCCGGGACCTTGTTATTCCAAACGGAAAGGATTTCGAGCAAAACCTAAAAAAAGTTTTGTCGGATGAAAAGATTGACATTATCATCCTTGCCGGATTTATGAAAATTTTAAGTGAGGATTTCACCTCCTGCTATGTCGGCAGAATTATAAACGTTCACCCTTCTCTTATCCCCTCTTTTTGCGGGAAAGGATATTACGGACTTAAAGTACATGAGGCAGCACT
Organism: Clostridia bacterium; assembly: GCA_045577655.1. Taxonomy (GTDB): domain Bacteria; phylum Bacillota; class Clostridia; order RUG12999; family RUG12999; genus RGIG7450. Next base: position 9,049 of record JAZNIU010000012.1, on the reverse strand, counting down.
TGCTTACGGTGTTAAAGTTTCAGGTGCAACCGTTCATTTTGTAAATGAGGTTCCCGATGGCGGTGCCATTATTATGCAGAAAGCGGTTAGGGTCTTAAAAAACGACACACCCGAAACTTTACAAAAACGTATAATGCAGCAGGCTGAATGGAAAATATTGCCAAAAGCTGCAGAAAAAGTGTGCAAAAAAATTTTAAAGGAGAAAGACAATGGGCATATATGATATAAACAGTTTGTCAGATATATTACAAAACAACACATACCCCGGCAGAGGGATTGTTGTTGGCAAAACTCCTGACGGAAGCTGTGCCGCTATTGCTTATTTTATAATGGGCAGAAGCGAAAACAGCCGTAACAGAATTTTCAGACAAGAGGGCGAAAACGTTACTATATATCCTTTTGATGAAAGCAAGGTTTCCGACCCCTCTCTCATTATTTATTCACCGATTAAAAAAATCGGCAACAATTTAATTGTGACAAACGGTGACCAGACTGACACAATATATGATTTTGTTAAAGATGGCAACTCTTTTGAAGCAGCGCTTGAAACAAGAGAATTTGAACCAGATGCTCCCAATTTCACACCAAGAATAAGCAGTATGCTCACCTTTAATGGCAATGATTTTACATATAAAATGAGCATACTTAAAAGTGCTGATGAAGAGGGCTCGTCTTGTAACAGATACACATTTAACTATTCTTCCCTTGCAGGACTTGGTCATTTCATTCACACCTATAACTGCGACGGAAACCCAATTCCTACTTTCACAGGCGAACCGGAAAGGGTTGAAATTTCAGACAGTATAGATGAGTTTGCAGGTCTTATCTGGAAAAATCTTAATGCTGACAACAAAATTTCAATGTGTGTTAAATATATAAACCTTTCAACCGGTGAGACACAGACAAGAATGATAAACAAACATGAAAAGGAGATGGACTGATTGAACGAATTTGAGCTTAAATACGGTTGTAACCCAAATCAGAAACCGTCAAAAATATTTATGCATGACGGCAGCGACCTTCCCATAAAAATTCTAAACGGCAGACCGGGCTACATAAATTTTCTTGATGCATTCAACAGCTGGCAGCTTGTAAAAGATTTAAAAGAAGCGCTTAGCATTCCCTGTGCAACTTCTTTCAAACATGTCAGTCCAACCTCTGCTGCTCTTGGTCTTCCAATGAGCGAAAAGCTTAAAAAAGCATGTTTTGTCGACGACATTGCCGATTTGGATTCTTCCCCTCTCGCTCTTGCCTATGCCCGCGCAAGAGGTACAGACAGAATGAGCTCTTTCGGCGACTGGATTGCACTTTCCGACGAATGTGACCAAGTTACTGCAAGACTTATTGCCAGAGAAGTTTCGGACGGTGTTATTGCTCCGGGGTATTCTCCCGAGGCTCTTGAAATATTAAAAGGAAAACGTAAAGGCACATACAATATTGTTGAAATAGACAAAAACTATGTACCTGACCCGATAGAACGCAAACAGGTTTACGGCATCACTTTTGAACAGGGCAGAAACAATTTTGAAATAAACCGCGAGCTTCTTTCAGAAATTGTAACCGAAAACAAAAATCTTCCCGAAAGTGCAATCCGCGACCTTGTTGTTGCTCTTATAACACTTAAATACACTCAGTCAAACTCTGTTTGTTTTGCAGTGGACGGTCAGGCAATAGGCGTAGGTGCAGGTCAGCAGTCAAGAATTCACTGTACACGTCTTGCAGGAAGTAAAGCGGACAATTGGCATCTCCGTCAGTATGACAAAGTTTTAAATCTTCCGTTTTTGGATGAGCTTGGCAGACCGGACAGAGACAACTGCATTGACCTTTATATATCTGACAATGACAGCGACGATGTTCTTGGTGAGGGCAACTGGCAGAACTTCTTTAAAACACGTCCCGAGCCTTTGACAAAAGAGGAAAAAACAGCATACCTTGCTTCCATCAAAGGTGTTGCACTTGGTTCTGATGCTTTCTTTCCCTTTGGCGACAACATTGACAGAGCAGCAAAAAGTGGCGTAAGCTATATTGCTCAGCCGGGCGGCTCAATCCGCGACAGTCTTGTAATTGAAGCTTGTGACAAACACGGAATTGCAATGGCATTTACACATATGCGTCTTTTCCACCACTAATACCATAAAGGAGATATTGATATGAAAAACTTTTTTGAAGAACTTAACAACTATGACAGCGAAGTATACGCTGCCTGCGACAGAGAATTTTCAAGACAGAAAAACAACATCGAGCTTATCGCTTCTGAAAACATTGTATCTAAAGCTGTTCTTCTCGCAGCCGGCGGTGTTTTAACCAACAAATATGCAGAAGGTTATCCGGATAAACGTTATTACGGCGGTTGCGAATTTGTTGACGAGGTTGAAGAAATTGCAAGAGCCCGTGCAAAAAAACTTTTTGGCGCAGAACACGCAAATGTTCAGCCTCACAGCGGTGCTAATGCTAACCTTGCAGCTTTCTTTGCTCTTGTTAACCCCGGCGACACTGTAATGGGTATGAACCTTGCCCACGGCGGCCACCTTTCTCACGGCAGCCCTGTTAATATTTCGGGTAAATATTTCAATATTGTTCCCTACGGCGTGGATGATAACACAGGCATTATCGATTATGATAAAATGCGCGAAATTGCCCTTTCCTGCAAACCTAAACTTATCGTTGCAGGTGCAAGTGCATATTCAAGAACAATAGATTTTAAAAAAATCAGAGAAATCTGTGATGAAGTTGGCGCATATATGATGGTTGATATGGCACATATTGCCGGTCTTATTGCAGCAGGTGTTCATCCGAGTCCTGTTCCCTATGCAGATGTTGTTACATCAACAACACACAAAACTTTAAGAGGCCCCCGTGGCGGTCTCATTCTTTGTAAAGAAGAGCACGCAGCAAAAATTGACAAAGCTATTTTCCCCGGAACTCAGGGCGGTCCTCTCATGCATATCATTGCAGCAAAAGCAGTTGCTTTTGGCGAAGCTCTGACAGACGATTTTAAAACCTATCAGAAAAAAATTGTTGAAAATGCAGCTTGTCTTGCAAACGAATTTATAAAAGAAGGATTTAATATTGTATCGGGCGGAACAGATAATCATCTGATGCTTCTTGACCTTCGTCCCTTTGACCTTACAGGAAAAGAACTTGAACACAGACTTGACGAAGTTCATATAACTGCAAATAAAAACACTATTCCAAACGACCCTCAAAGTCCATTTGTTACAAGCGGCCTCAGAATTGGTACTCCTGCAGTTACATCCCGCGGATTTGGCACAGAAGAAATGAAAAAAATTGCTCATTTCATTAAACTTGTTGCAACAGATTTTGAAGCAAACAAGGACAGTATTGCCAAAGAAGTGGTTGCTCTTTGCGAAAAGTTCCCAATTTATTAAATCGGAAAGGCTGATAATATGAAAATAATGGTTGTGGGCGGCGGCGGTCGCGAGCACGCAATTATAAAAAAACTTAAAGAAAATCCTGAAATTACCGAAATTTTTGCATTGCCCGGAAACGGTGGAATTGCTATGGATGCAACCTGTGTGAATATCGGTGCGAAAGACATTCCCGCCATTGTGGAATTTGCAAAAGAAAATGCGGTTGACTTTGCGGTTGTTGCTCCGGACGACCCGCTTGTACTTGGTGCGGTAGATGAGCTAAACAGTATTGGTATCCCCTGTTTTGGACCCAAAAAAGCTGCTGCAGAGATTGAGGGAAGCAAGGTTTTTTCAAAGAACCTTATGAAAAAATATAATATTCCCACTGCTGCATATGAAGTTTTCACAGATATGGACGAGGCTCTTTGCTATATCGAAAACGCCCCCCTGCCGACAGTTATAAAAGCTGACGGCCTTGCACTGGGCAAAGGTGTTATCATAGCACAAACAAAAGAGGAAGCAAAGGCTGCCGTTAAATCTATGATGGAAGACAAAATTTTTGGTCAAAGCGGTAGCAGAATTGTTGTAGAAGAATTCTTGACAGGCCCGGAAGTTTCTGTTCTTTCTTTTACCGACGGTAAAACTCTTGTTCCGATGGTTTCTTCAATGGACCATAAACGTGCACTTGACGGCGATAACGGTCTTAACACCGGCGGAATGGGAACAATTGCTCCCAACCCCTACTACACCGACCAAATTGCTGCTGAATGTATGGAAAAGATTTTTATTCCTACAATGAATGCTATGAACAGTGAGGGGCGCACCTTTAAAGGTTGTTTATATTTTGGCCTGATGCTCACTCCCGATGGTCCCAAAGTTATAGAATATAACTGTCGTTTCGGCGACCCCGAAACTCAGGTTGTTCTCCCTCTTCTTAAAACCGATTTGTTTGAAATTATGAAAGCGGTGGAAGAAGAAAAGCTCAGCGAAATGGAAATTGAATTTTCGTCGGGTGCAGCTTGTTGTGTAGTAATGGCGTCGGACGGTTATCCGGGAAAATACGACACCGGATATGAAATAACAATGGAAAATTCCCGTGCGAATGTTTTTGTAGCGGGAGCAAAGCTTCAGGACGGAAAACTTTTAACAGGTGGCGGACGGGTTCTTGGGGTTACTGCAACTGCAGATTCCCTTGAAAATGCTATCGAAAAGGCCTACCTTGAAGTAGAAAAAATACATTTTGATAATGCTTTTTATCGTAAAGATATTGGTGCAAAAGCACTTAAAGCAAAGCTTAGCTAAGCAGAAAGGCTTGACTTATGGTATACAGAGTATATGTTGAAAAGAAAACCGAGTTGGCTCATGAAGCTCTATCTCTTAAAAACGAAATCATTTCTCTTCTCGGAGTAAAAAATCTGACAGGTCTTCGTATCGTTAACAGATACGATGTTGAAAATATTGACAAAGACCTGTTTGACTATGCTTGCAAAACTGTTTTTTCCGAACCCCAGCTTGATATTATCTCATCAACTTTAAACTATGATGATAACAGCTTTGTTTTTGCAAGCGAATATCTGCCCGGTCAGTTTGACCAGCGTGCAGACTCCGCTTCTCAGTGTATTCAGATTATTTCACAGGGCGAACGTCCCGCTGTACGCACAGCTAAAATATATATACTTGAAGGCAAACTGTCTGAAGAAGATATTTTGTCCGTTAAAAAGTATGTTATAAACCCTGTTGAAAGCAGAGAAGCATCTCTTGGTGAGGTTAAAACTTTAAAAACAGTTTATGATATCCCCCAGTCTGTTGAGGTGCTCAGCGGTTTTACTGAGCTTGACAGAGAGGGGCTTGCAAAGTTTGTTTCAGACTATGGTCTTGCTATGGATATTGACGACATCACATTCTGTCAGAAATATTTTATTTCGGAAAACCGCAATCCCACAATTACCGAAATCAGAATGATTGACACATACTGGTCGGACCATTGCAGACACACAACATTCCTCACAACAATTGACAATGTTACATTTGCCGACCCGCTTATTCAGTCTGCTTTTGAAGAGTATAAAAATGTCCGCAAGGAGCTTGGCAGAACAAAACCCATCTGCCTTATGGACATTGCAACCATTGCGGCAAAATACTTAAAAAAAGCCGGCAAACTTGACGGACTTGACGAATCGGAAGAAATAAATGCCTGTACCGTTAAAATAAAAGTTAATCTTGAGGGAGATGAGCAGGACTGGCTGCTTCTTTTCAAGAACGAAACTCATAACCACCCGACAGAAATTGAACCTTTCGGTGGTGCTGCTACCTGTATTGGTGGTGCAATCCGTGACCCTCTTTCAGGAAGAGCTTATGTTTATGCAGCTATGAGAGTAACCGGTGCAGGAAATCCTCTTGCTCCCATTGAAGATACTTTAAAAGGCAAACTTCCGCAGCGTAAACTTGTTTTATCTGCAGCAGCAGGTTACAGTTCTTACGGTAACCAGATTGGTCTTGCTACCGGTCAGGTTGACGAGCTCTATCACCAGGGTTATGTTGCAAAACGACTTGAAATAGGTGCCGTTGTCGGTGCTGCTCCGGCAGAAAATGTCCGTCGTGAAGTTCCGGCTCCGGGCGATATTGTAATACTGCTTGGCGGCAGAACAGGAAGAGACGGTTGCGGCGGTGCAACAGGTTCTTCCAAATCACACACTTTAGAATCTCTTGAATCCTGCGGTGCAGAAGTTCAGAAGGGTAATGCTCCCGAAGAACGAAAACTCCAGAGACTTTTCAGAAACAAAGAAGCGTCTCTTCTGATAAAACGTTGTAACGACTTTGGTGCAGGCGGTGTGTCTGTTGCCGTAGGCGAGCTTGCAGACGGTCTTGTAATTGACCTTAATGCAATCCCCAAAAAATATGAAGGTCTTGACGGAACTGAACTTGCTATAAGCGAATCTCAGGAAAGAATGGCTGTTGTTGTTGCTCCGGAAGATGTCGAAAAATTTGTTGCTCTTGCAAAAGCAGAAAACTTAGAGTCTACTGTTGTTGCAAAGGTTCAGGCGGAAAAACGCCTTGTTATGAACTGGAACGGCAAGAAAATTGTTGATATATCCCGTGAATTTTTAAATTCCAACGGTGCAGAAAAGCATATTGACATTGCTCCCCTTGCTCCGGAAAAATTTGAAAAGAGCGTCGGCAGCGATTTTACTGAAGAATATTTAAACCTTGCCGGCGACCTCAATATTTGTTCAAAACGTGGTCTTTCAGAGCGTTTTGACTCCACAATAGGCTCCGGTTCGGTTCTTATGCCTTTTGGCGGCAAAAACCAGCTCACTCCCGTTCAGGCTATGGTTAACAAAGTATCGTCCGAAACAAAAGACACCGACACCTGTTCTGTTATGGCATGGGGATATAACCCGTTCATTTCAGAAAAAAGCCCCTACCACGGAGCATATCTTGCAGTTGTTGAGTCTGTTGCAAAGCTTATTGCAACCGGTGCATCTTTTGAAGAAGTATATCTCACTTTCCAGGAATATTTTGAAAAACCGCTGAAAGACAAAAATCGTTGGGGCAAACCTCTGGCAGCTCTTTTGGGCGCTTTCAAAGCACAGATGGACTATGAGATTGCAGCAATCGGCGGCAAAGATTCAATGAGTGGTAGTTTTGAAGATATCGATGTTCCGCCAACTCTTGTTTCTTTTGCGGTAACTCCCGATAAAATCAAAAACATAATTTCCCCCGAATTTAAAAAAGCAGGTCATAAAACTGTTATTTTAAAACCGGATTATGACGAAAACGGACTTCCTGTTCCCGCATCCTTTAAAGAAGTTATGAACACCGTAACTACACTTATGCGTGACGGAAAAGTTGCAGCGGCATACACTCCCACATACGGTGGTGTCGCAGAAGCTGTTATGAAAATGGCGTTCGGTAATGGAATTGGTTTTGAATATGACAAAAATCTTTCCATGAAAGATATTTTCGGCTATTTATACGGTTCATTCATTCTCGAACTTACAGAGGACGAAAATGTTGGAACAGTTATTGGTTATACAACAGAAGAAAAAGCCATCTCCTTTGGCGGCAAAACCATTGCCCTTGAAAAACTGCTTACAGCATACGAGGACAAGTTGGAATCTGTTTACAGTTGCAATATTAAAACGAATTCAGGTGAAATTCCTACATTAACCTATCCGGCGCAGGAGAAAAAAGCTGCAACTGTCAATCTTGCTTCTCCCCGTGTTCTCATACCGGTATTCCCGGGCACAAACTGCGAATATGATTCAGCAAAAGCTGTCCGTGCAGCAGGTATGACTCCTGAAATTGTTGTTATAAACAACCTTACTGCTGCAGGAATTGCAGAATCTGTCAACTATTTCTCTGACAGAATAAAAGAGTCTCAGATTATATTCATCCCTGGAGGTTTTTCGGGCGGTGACGAACCGGACGGTTCAGGTAAATTTATTACTGCATTTTTCAGAAATGCAAAAATCAAAGATGAGGTACATAATTTGCTTAAAAACCGTGACGGACTTATGTGCGGAATATGTAACGGTTTCCAGGCACTTATAAAACTGGGACTTGTTCCTTTTGGCGAGATAACCGATACTGATGAAAACTGCCCTACACTTACATACAACTCAATCGGCAGACACCAGTCTCGTATTGTCCGCACAAGAATTGTTTCCAACAAATCTCCCTGGCTGTCTCTCGTTAAGCCGGGCGAAATATACAGCGTTCCAATTTCTCACGGTGAAGGCAGATTCCTCGCGAGCGATGAATTTGTTTCAAAGCTTGCCGAAAACGGTCAGATTGCCACTCAGTATGTTGACCTTGACGGAAATGCAACAGCTGATATTCATTTCAACCCCAACAACTCCGCCTGTGCGATTGAGGGTATCCTCTCTCCCGATGGCCGTGTATTTGGTAAAATGGGACATTCCGAACGTATTGGCAGTGGTCTTTACAAAAATGTTGATGGCGATTATGATATGAAAATATTTAAATCTGCTATGGAATATTACAAATAATATTTTAGTGTCGTTCACATATGTGAACGAGACTTTTTTTTAAAAAAACTTGCAATTATTATTTTAAAATGTTATAATTCATTTGGCAAAATTTTAAAGATAAAACAATTTTATATATACAAACAACGATTAATTTAAAAGGAGACTTAAATGTTAACATCAAAGGAAATTATGCAGCTTATTCAGAGTTTAATTTGGTTACTTGCAGGTGTAGGCGTTTTTATTGTTGGAATGAACTTTATGGGCGACGCTTTAGAGCGAAGTGCCGGTATGGGAATGAAACGTCTGCTTGAAAGAATCAGCAACAATAGATTTTCAGGCGTTGGAATCGGTGCAGGTGTAACAGCGATTATTCAGAGTTCTTCTGCTACATCTGTAATGGTTATCGGTCTTGTAAATGCAGGTGTTATGACACTTATGCAGGCAACACCAATTATTATGGGTGCAAATATCGGTACGACCATCACCGGTGTTCTTGTTGCTCTTAAAAATGACTATTTCAATATGGCAATGTATATACTTGCTTTTGCAGGCGTTATGATGGGCTTTGCCAAATCAGATAAAATTAAACTTGCCGGCAGTCTGTGCTCAGGGCTTGGGCTCATATTTGTTGGGCTTAATATTATGAGCAGCGAGCAGGCATTTGGAAATCCTCTTGTTGAAAAT
>JAZNIU010000011.1:0-3215 GCA_045577655.1 Clostridia bacterium | reverse complement strand
AAAATTGTTGAAACCATGGCAAGAGTCGGCGACAAACTTGACCTCTACTCAGGCAACGACGACCAGATTGTTCCCCTTATGTCTCTCGGCGGCATTGGCGCAATTTCCGTTCTGTCAAACGTTATGCCTAAAGAAACTGTGGAAATCTGCGATAAATTCTTCAGCGGAGATATTGCAGGCAGCGCAAAACTACAGTGCAAATATCACACTTTGATTGATGCCTTGTTCAGCGAAGTTAACCCCATTCCCGTAAAAGCTGCAATGGCTGCGATGGGCTTCTGCGACAACTTTCTCAGGCTCCCGCTTACAACCATGGACGAAACTCTTGAGAAAAAAATGCTTGATATTATGCGTCAGCACAAACTTATTTAACGGTGATAAACTATGTTACATACTAACCTATCCATAAATGCCGCGGGGCATCTCGCTCTTGCAGGCGCAGATACTGTTTCGCTTGCCGAAAAGTATGGCACTCCCCTTATGCTCATTGATGAAGAGCGAATCAGGGAAAACTGCCGCATATATGTGGATTCAATGAAAAAATATTTCGGCGAGGGTTCTATGCCTCTGCTTGCTTCCAAAGCCCTTTGTTTTAAAGGGATATATAAAATTGCAAATGAGGAAGGTATGGGAACAGACATTGTTTCTCCCGGAGAACTTTTCACTGCAAAAGCTGCCGGTTTTCCTCTTGAAAAAGCTTTTTTCCACGGCAACAACAAAACGGATGAAGATATTGAATTTGCTATCCAAAGCAACATCGGCTATTTTGTGGCAGACAACCGCGAAGAGCTTGATGTTATAGATAAAACTGCAAAAAAACATGGCAAAATCCAGCATATTCTTCTCCGGCTTACTCCCGGCATTGATCCGCACACGCACGCCGCTATTACTACCGGTAAGGTGGACTCCAAATTTGGCAGTGCTATCGAGACAGGTCAGGCAGCAGAGCTTGTGGAATATATAGTGAAAAATCTGAAAAATGTCTCTCTTGACGGGTTCCATTGCCATGTGGGTTCTCAATGTTTCGACAGCAAACCTTTCTGCGATGCTGCAGATATTATGATAAAATTTTCTGCCGAGATGCAAACCTCATTGGGTGTTGTCACAAAATATCTCAACTTAGGCGGTGGCTATGGTGTTCGTTATACTGAAGCGGACGGTCATATTGATATAGCAGAAAATATAAAACTTGTAGCAGACCATGTAAAATCAGGTTGTGAAAAAAATGGTATTGATATGCCCCGTGTGCTCATGGAACCGGGAAGAAGTATTGTTGCAGATGCGGGCGTTACTCTTTATACTGCCGGCAGCGTTAAAACAATTACAGGCTATAAAAGCTATATCTCCATTGACGGTGGTATGACTGACAACCCCAGATATGCTCTCTACGGTTCGGCATACACAATTTTAAACGCTTCAAAAGCAAACGAATCCCCTGACATTTGTGCAACAATTGCCGGCAGATGTTGCGAAAGCGGAGATTTGATTCAGGAAAATGTCAATATAAAAACTCCTGCACGTGGCGACAAGATTGCCGTTTTGGTAACAGGAGCATATAACTATTCCATGTCTTCAAACTACAACAGAATTCCACGTCCGCCAATTGTTATGATATCGGGCGGAAAGGACACACTTGCTGTCCGCCGTGAAACCTATGAAGACCTGATAGAAAGAGATTTATAATATTTTGTTAAAAGAGTCGTTGTAAAAACAACGACTCTTTTTTATTTTACAAACGCATATTCACCAATAAACAAAGCTTCTTTGTTTATATTATCCCATACCACAAATGTAAACGGTTTGTCAAACTTAACTTCAAGAGGCTCTGACGGCATTGAAGACCCTGCCAGAAACAGTGCAGTAACGGCTGCTGCTTCGGTTCCCTCTTCATCTACCGTTATATATGTTTTATGAAGAATATCGCTGATGAACATATTCCCCTCGTTAAACATATCCCCAAACTCTGCCACGTCTGTAAATGCTTTTTTTACGCCTATATCTTTCAGTATTTTTTCAAGCCCGGTAGAATATTCAATGTCAAATTTTGGCAACGACAGGTCTGCATATACAGAAGAAAAGTTTGCCTCTTTCAAAGACTTCTCAGGCAGAAAAGAGTTGTCCGACATCATCACATACATACTGACATCTATATTTTCGAGTCTTTCTCGTCCTGCAAACTCTCCCGTTTTATTATCAAGTTTGTCCTCCCTATTCAGATAGGGAATTTCAATAATTTTCACTCCGTTTTCATCTGTATAGTTCATCCATCCGCTTCTGTTCATAAAGGGAATAGTATGTTTTTTACCCTTTCTATCAGTGAAATAGTCATCTTTGGTTGCTTTTTTTGAAAATTCGTCTGCCCATCTCCCTCTGAAATATACAGCGTTTGCAAGCAGTGCCCAAAAATCTGTGTTATTTTCTTCTATAACAGACGGTATTTTCCCGTTTGTCTTGTCTTTTGCCCAACCATTTATTTTCTTGGCAGCATTTTTGTTTGTAACCTTGCCCACTGTTGCATTAAAAACATCTTCAAGTTTGTTTTTGTATGCCGAAGAAAATCTCTGGTCTGTACTGTCTGTGTTTATCCACGCAGAATTTGATACGTCAAGTTTCAAAACTTCCGAATCGTTATATTGTGTCATCAGCCATTTTACTGTGTCATTATAAGCATCTATATCCTTTATACCAAGAGCCTCAAGAATTTCTTCTTTTGTTTCACCCTGTGCACCGTTTGCAGCCATTGCAAGTGACATTTTTATGGAAACGGGCGAAAAGATATAGTTTTCATCTTTTGGCATCCGGATGTATAAATCATCCGAAAAAGTGCTGTTTTCGTCAGTCTGCTCAGCATACGGAACACTCTCGACTTTTTGAAACATATCGCAGCCGCACAAACTTATAAGAACAAAAACTGTAATAAGCACAAAACATATTATTTTTTTCATATACGCTCCTCCTTACGAAATTGCAAATCCGCCGATTTTATAATCCCAGCTTCCTGTCTGAGACCAAACTCCCCTGCAATCAACAAAATAGTTTGCTCCAAGTCCACTGCGCCATTTTTTTGCGTCAAACTTTATAACTCTCAGGCCGTTGTAAACCCCTGTTTCCGGACTTTCAGTAATTGTAAAAAGGAGTCCGTCCTCCCAATATAATTCCCCTTCCCTGATATATCCTTCCTCTACAAGTTCGTTAAAAGAAAGGGCCATTCCCGT
>JAZNIU010000010.1:0-50059 GCA_045577655.1 Clostridia bacterium | reverse complement strand
AAAACTATGAAAAGAATAGCTGTTGATTACAAAAGAGCGGTTTCTTTAAACGAAATTGAAAAAATCTGGCCGGAGGTTTGCGCCGCACACGATGTTTTAGAGGGAAAAACCGGTGCCGGAAACGACTTTCTGGGATGGCTTGACCTGCCAATAAACTACGATAGAGAAGAATATAACCGTATAAAAAAAGCTGCAGAAAAAATAGCAGAAACCTCGGATGTTCTGGTAGTTGTAGGAATAGGCGGTTCATATCTTGGCGCAAGAGCAGCAATAGAGGCACTTTGCGGCAGTTTCTATAATCTGAAATCAAAAACCGACAGAAAATACCCTCAGGTTATTTTTGCCGGTAATTCAATAAGCTCAAATTATCTTGCCGAGCTCATAGAATATTTAAAAGACAAAGATTTTTCCATAAATGTTATATCAAAATCGGGTACAACCACAGAGCCTGCCATAGCTTTCAGACTTTTAAAAGAGCTGATGGAAGAAAAATATGATAAAAAAGAGGTTACCGACCGAATTTTTGTTACAACCGACAAATGCCGCGGAGCACTTAAAGAAATGGCAGACAAAGAGGGAATGGAAACCTTTGTTGTGCCTGACGATATAGGCGGCAGATACAGCGTTTTAACAGCAGTGGGGCTTTTACCCATTATGGCCTGTGGGATTGACACGGACAGTATGATGCAAGGCGCTTTGGATGCAAGAGAAGATTTTAAAAAACCGGAAAAGGACAACGCTTGCTACATTTATGCTGCGGCAAGAAACATACTTTACAGAAGCGGTAAAACAACAGAAATAATGGTTAATTATGAGCCGTCGCTGCACTATTTTTCCGAATGGTTCAAACAGCTTTACGGAGAAAGTGAGGGCAAAGACGGTAAAGGCATTTTCCCTGCTGCAGTTGATTTCTCCACCGACCTTCATTCTATGGGACAGTATATTCAGCAGGGCAGAAGAATGCTGTTTGAAACTGTGCTTAATGTTGGAACACCCGAGTATGACATAGAAATTAAAGAGGCAGAAGGCAATGTTGACGGGCTTAATTTCCTCGCAGGAGAAAAGGTTAATTCGGTTAACAGAAAAGCCTTTCTGGGCACACTTGCTGCCCACACAGACGGCGGTGTTCCCAATTTCATTATCAACATTCCCGAGATGAATGCTTACCACTTTGGTTATCTTGTATATTTCTTTGAAAAGGCGTGCGGGATAAGCGGTTATATGCTTGGCGTTAACCCGTTTGACCAGCCCGGAGTTGAAGATTACAAGAGAAATATGTTTGCGCTATTGGGCAAACCCGGGTCGGACTGCGAATATAAAAAACAACTGGAGAAAAAGCTTTCGGATATACTGTAAAAATTATCTTGCTTTTTTGTTTTATATGTGGTACAATATAGTTGATGGAAAAATACTTTTAAGGGAGGCAGTTTAAATGATTAAGTTTATCGTTGGAAAAAAAGGAACAGGAAAAACCAATAAGCTTATTGCAGAAGTTAACGAAGCTGTAAAAACTGACAAAGGGCATTTGGTTTTCATAAATGATACAAGCAGACATATGTTCGACCTTGATTATAAGGTTCGTTTGGTCGATACACAGGAATATGCAATTAAAAACTATGATGCGCTTTATGGTATGATTTGCGGAATTTTGTCACAGGACTATGATGTTTCCACAATATTTATAGACAGTGTTACAAAAATTGTTAAAGAGGGCGACATAAACGCGGCAGAAGACGTGTTTGCAGGTATTGCAGACCTTTGTGAAAAACACAATGTTTGCATTACAATTACTGCAAGTATAGACGTTGCTGACGTTCCTGAGTACATGAAGAAATATCTTTAATTTCTCGGGCAAATCCATGCAGTTAAGATGAAATTTCGGGCTGTAACGCTGCAGGTGTTACAGCCCGATTTAAATAGGACAATTTTGGAGGACAAAACCAATGGGAATGAACTACAGAAGCACAAGAGGAGATATGCCGCTTGTTTCATCAGCAGAGGCTATTGTTAAAGGCATTGCAAGTGACGGCGGACTGTTTGTACCAACAGAAATCCCTGCACTTAAAAGTGAAGATATAAATTTTCTGGTAAATGCAGATTATCGCGCACGTGCCGAGAAAATTTTTGGTATGTATCTTACAGATTTTACCGAAGAAGAAATAAAAGAGTGCGTAACCAAAGCATACAGTGTGGAAAAGTTTGGTTCAGACAATGCGGCACCCCTTCATAAACTGGACGAATCAAGATATATTTTAGAGCTTTGGCACGGACCCACTTGTGCATTTAAGGATATGGCTCTTCAGATTCTCCCGCATCTGCTAACAACTTCCATGAAAAAAACGGGGGTTGACAAGCAGGTTGTTATACTTGTTGCCACATCTGGCGACACAGGTAAAGCTGCCCTTGAAGGTTTTTGCGATGTTGAAGGAACAAAGATTATGGTCTTTTTCCCGAATGACGGCGTAAGTAACATACAAAAACTGCAGATGGTTACACAAAAAGGCGAAAATGTTAACGTGATGAGCGTTTTCGGCAATTTTGACGATGCACAAAACGGAGTTAAAAAGATTTTCGGAGACAAACAGTTTGCAGAGGAAATTGAAAAAAGAGGATATCAGCTGTCTTCTGCAAATTCAATAAACTGGGGAAGACTTTTGCCGCAGATTGTTTACTACGTTTCGGCATATTGCGATATGATAAAAATGGGCGAAATAAAAATGGGCGACAAGGTGAATGTTTGTGTTCCCACAGGAAATTTCGGGAACATACTCGCTGCCTGGTATGCAAAAGCAATGGGGCTTCCTATTGCAAAACTTATATGTGCTTCCAATGAAAACAATGTCCTGACAGATTTTATCGAAACAGGTGTTTATGACAAAAACAGAAGCTTTAAAAACACAATTTCTCCGTCAATGGACATTTTGATATCCAGCAATCTTGAAAGACTGTTATACAATTTGTCAGACAGCGGCAAAGTGAAAGAATATATGTCAAAGCTTTCGGAATGTGGCAAATATGAGGTGGACGAGCAGATAAAACAAGCAGTTTCGCAAACCTTTGTTGCAGGCTGCTGCGATGACGATAAAACCAAAGAAGAAATAAAAAATATCTGGGAAAAATATAATTATCTCATAGATACTCACACAGCGGTTGCCTGTGCGGTTTATGACGAGTATGCAAAGACAGGAGACAATACAAAAACAATTATTGCTTCTACGGCAAACCCGTATAAATTTAACGGCAGTGTTTACGAAGCTCTTTCGGGAGAAACCGGGGAGACAGACGAGTTTGTTATTCTGGACAAGCTGTTTGAACTGACAGCAAATAAAGCTCCCGAAGCGCTCTCATCGCTTAAAGGAAAAACTCCAAGATTTAATCTTTCCTGTAAAAAGGAAGATATGGAAAAATGTGTTGATGCATTTTTAGCATAAAAAGATCCGCCGCAATGCGTAAAAATATGCTTTGGGGCGGAAGCTTTTAAAAAAGATTTTACCTTAGTCTTTAAGCTCGAAAGTTGAACAACTTGTTTCGCTTTTTGTTACAGCAGACTGACAGTCCACTTTAATCTGTTTTGCAGTGCAACAGTTGTCTGTTGTATGGTGTACGCAGTTGGCCACGTTGCAGTAGATGCCTTCAATGGTATCGCAACCGCAGTTTGAACAAGAAGCCATAGGGTAATACCTCCTAAAAAATAGTTTAAGCACGGTGATGGTGCTTTGTTATGTTGCCCTGCCGACTGAAAAATATGCACAGAGTTTGTCCGCGGCCTGTTGCATAATGGCAGATATCTTGTGGACAGAAAGGCATTATACAAGATGGCACTTTATGCAATAGGAGATATGCATCTCAGTTATGGAATTGAAGACAAACCCATGGATGTTTTTGGCGAAAACTGGCACAACTATATGGACCGGCTCAAAGAAAACTGCCACAGGGTTTTAAAAGAGGATGACGTGCTTTTGATTGTGGGAGATTCCTCCTGGGCTACATACATGGAAGAGTCGGTGGCAGATTTTGAATTTATAAACAGTCTTCCCGGCAGAAAAATTATTTCCAAAGGAAACCACGATTATTGGTGGGATACTGTTTCGAAACTTAACAAATTTAAAAAAGAAAAAGGATTTGACACCATAGAATTTTTGCATAACAACTTTTTTGTTTATGAAGATTATGCAATTTGCGGCAACAGAGGGTGGATTTTCTCTTCTTCTGCCGAAGATGTTAAAATTTTTGACAGAGAGCTTGGAAGACTTGAACTTTCGCTTGAGGCGGCAGAAAAATGCGGGTATGAAAAAAAGATTGTTATGACACATTTTCCGCCGCTTGTTTCTCTCGATGCGGGCGACGACAGGTTTGTTCAGCTGATGAAAAAATATGGTGTAGAGAACTGCGTGTTTGGTCATCTGCACAATCTGAGAAAAGGAGAAGTTCCCAAAAGAGAAATTGCGGGAACCACTTTCAGACTTGTTTCTGCCGACTATCTTGGCTTTGAACCGGCAAGGATTTTATAGAAAACGGAGGACAAAACAATGATAAAAAAAATTCCCAACATATTGACAATTTTCAGACTTTTTCTTGTTCCGGTGTTTATATGGGCATATTTTGAAAGCTCTGTATGGGGAGGGATTGTTTTTGTTATTGCTTGTGTAACAGACGTTATCGACGGTATAATTGCAAGAAAATTTAATGCAATAACAAAATTTGGTATTTTAATTGACCCTCTTGCAGATAAAATGATGCAGATGAGTGCGGTTATATGTCTGTTCATCAGCGGGATTCTGCCACAGTGGATTGTTACTGTAATTGTAGCTAAAGAACTTATTATGATTGTTTGTGCATCATTGCTCTTTAAAAAAGACATTATAATTCCGTCAAACAAAGTGGGCAAAGGAGCAACAGTCTTTTTATCGGTTATGGTTGTTTATTTTATGCTTTTCGGCAGCACTGGCAACCTCACAAACGATATTATTTCAACACTTCTCGGGATTGTTGCCTTTTTGGTTTTACTTTCTTATCTTATGCTTATGATAAAAAATCTTACAAAGAAAAAAGAGGAAGCATCGGCTCCCTCAAACGACGTTTAATTCCAAAAAACAATCATTTTCTGATTTCATATTTAACATTGTCGGTAGCGCAAACGCTGCCGTCTTTTTTTATTATAATGGCTTTAGCACCGGCGCTTTTTGCAATTTCAAGTCCCTTTTCGCTGCCCGCAACAAAAATTGCAGTAGACAGGGCGTCTGCAAGTGCTCCGTCCGATGAAATAACGGTTGAGGATGCAACGTCAGTATCTGCCGGCATGCCTGTAAAAGGCGAAAGAATGTGGTGGTAAATGGTGCCGTCATATTCAAAATAGCGCTGGTAGGCGCCCGAGGTTATGACATTTTCGTCTGCAGCATCAACTGTTAAAAATATGGAGCCGGGCGAAAACGGGTCGGTTATGCCGATGGTCCAGTTTTTTGAAGCCGATTTTGCGCCGATGAGACAAACATTTCCGCCAAGGTTTACAATGCCTTTTTTAATGCCGTATTTTTCAGCAATTTCTCTTATCTTGTCGGAGGCATATCCTTTCAGAATTCCGCCAAAATCTATGTCAGCATCCTGTTTCACCAGAAGATTTGTTGCAGCAATTTTTCGGTAGTCGACCAAGGAAACAAGTTTTTCTACTTCCTCTGCATCAGGGGGAGCAGTTGCCGATTTTACATTCCATAAATCAGACAGTGCAGATGTTGTTATATCAAAGTTTCCGCATGTAAGTTCGCTGTAATTATAGCACTTTTCAAGCAGAGAAACCATTTCGTCAGGAACACTCATCATTTCGCCGGGGTTAAGATTGTTATATTCCAAAACAATGGAAGAAACAGCATATTTGCTGTACTTTTTATCCAGAGAAGACAGCTCCTCAACAATTTCGACTGCAGCATCACCGCTATTTTTGCCATACATCTTTATATCTATTATTGTGTCAAACACAAAAACGCTTTTTTCTGTTACAGAAGTCTGAAAGAGAAAGATGGCAGACAAAACTATAAGAAACAGTGCGATTGATATTTTAAAAATATGTTTGCTTAAAAAATTCATTCTTCACACCAACTGTCTAAAATTTCTTTTACTTCCGCTACGCAGCAAGCTGAAGTGAGCCTGTCTTTAAGCTTTGAAGCACCGCGCAGTCCTTTTACATACCAGGAAAGATGTGCACGCGCCTGCCTTATGCCACGATATTCGCCTGCATATTCTACAAGCTTTTCTGTGTGATAAAGAGCCATATCGAGCTTTTCTTCCGGTGTTGGAGGAGTGTAGGGCTCGCCGTTTATTTTAGCGTTACAGTCCCGGATGAGCCATGGGTTTCCCATAAGTCCGCGGGCAGGCATAACAAAGTCGCAGCCAGTCTCTTTCATCAATCGAAGAGCATCTTCACCGGAGAAAATATCTCCGTTACCCACAACGGGAATACTCACCGCTTCCTTAACTTGCCGAATAAGATCCCAGTTGGCTTTGCCACTGTAATACTGGGCGCGGGTGCGACCGTGAACAGTTATCATATCGCAGCCGTTTTGTTCAAGAACTTTTGCCGATGTTACAACGTTTATGTTGTTGTCGTCAAACCCAATTCTTGTTTTAACGGTTACGGGGATTTTTACGGCGTTTTTAACCGCATAAACAATCCTTCCCATAAGGTCGGGGTCTTTGGTGAGAGCCGAGCCTTCGCCGTTTCCGACAACTTTCGGCACAGGACACCCCATATTGATATCTATAAATGCACAGTTGCACTGAGCTTCTATAATGCGGGCACCTTCCGCCATAATATCCGGGTCGCTACCGAAAATCTGCACTCCGCAAGGAGCCTCGTCGGGCGAAATTTCTGTCAGCTGATAAGTTTTTTTGTCCTTATAGCAAAGCGCCTTTGCACTAACCATTTCGGTATACAAAAGCGCCGCACCAAAGGATTTCAAAATTTTTCTGTAGGGCATATCGGTTACGCCTGCCATTGGTGCAGCAAAAACCTTGCCCATAAGACCGAGTTTTGTTATATTATCCTTCATTGTTTTTAAGTTTCTCGCTTTGATCGGCGGCAGCAAGTGCCTCGATCAACTCGGTAATATCTCCGTTTAAAATTTGTTCAAGTTTGTGAAGAGTAAGCCCGATTCTGTGGTCGGTAACACGTCCCTGAGGATAGTTGTAGGTTCTTATTCTTTCACTTCTGTCACCTGTACCAACCTGGCTTTTTCTTTCCTGCGAGAGCTGCATGTTTTTCTGGCGTTCCGATTCTTCATAAAGCTTTGAGCGAAGAACCTTCATGGCAGCATCCTTGTTCTGATGCTGGCTGCGCTCAGACTGGCAGGCAACAACAATACCCGACGGCATATGAGTTATACGCACGGCAGATTCTGTTTTATTAACGTGCTGACCGCCAGCACCGCTGGCACGGTAAACATCAATACGAAGGTCGCTGGGGTTAATTTCTATGTCAACATCTTCCGCTTCGGGCAGAACGGCAACAGTAACTGTTGAAGTGTGAATTCTGCCGGCGGATTCTGTGTCGGGAACACGCTGAACACGATGAACACCGCTTTCAAATTTAAGCTTGCTGTATGCACCTTTACCGGTAATCTGGAAAACGATTTCTTTAAACCCGCCAAGACCGGTTTCGTTCTGGTCAATGAGTTCAATTTTCAGACGATTACTGTCGGCATACATAGAATACATACGGAAAAGAACAGCAACAAAAAGTGCAGCCTCGTCACCGCCGGCACCTGCACGGATTTCCATAATAACATTCTTGTCATCATTGGGATCGTGAGGCAAAAGCAGAACTTTCAAATTCTGTTCGGACAAGGATAGCGCTTCTTTTGCTTCTTCAAAAGACATTTCTGCAAGTTCTTTAAGCTCTTTGTCGGCAGAAGAGGAAAGGAGCTCTTTTGCTTCTTCAATATCCTGTTTAGCCTTTTTGTAATTGCGATATTCTTCAACAATAGGAGTAATATCTGAAAGTTCTTTACAGAGTTTACTCCAAAGCGCTGTGTCTGCAATTACTTCGGGGTCAGAAACCTTGGTGTTAAGTTCGGTATATCGACCCTCTATAAAATCAAGTTTATCAAACATAAAATTTCCTCTATCTTGCCTTTGTTATAATTTCATTTTCTATCATACGGGCAAATTCGTCAACGCTCATACAGCCAATGTCGCCTTCGCCACGTCTGCGGACAGACACTTCGCCGTTTTCAACTTCTTTGTCGCCCATAACCAGCATATAAGGAATTTTTGCAAGCTGAGCTTCACGGATTTTATAACCCATTTTTTCGCTTCTTGCGTCAATTTCCAGGCGAACACCTATCTTTTCAAGCTTTTCTTTAACTGCATAAGCAAAATCAAGGTGCTTGTCGGAAATAGGAATAATTTTCACCTGAACAGGAGCAAGCCATGTGGGGAAAGCACCCGCATATTTTTCGATGAGCAGAGCAAGAGTTCTTTCATAACATCCGATAGAAGTTCTGTGGATGATATTCGGATTTTTCTTGCTGCCGTCACTGTCGGTGTATTCCATACCAAATTTTTCTGCAAGCATCTGGTCAATCTGTATTGTGATAAGAGTATCTTCCTTGCCGTGAACATTTTTAATCTGAATGTCAAGTTTCGGACCGTAGAAGGCAGCTTCTCCAATACCGATTTTGTAGGGGATTTCAAGGTGGTTAAGAATTTTTTCCATTGTACCCTGAGCTTCATCCCACTGCTCTTTTGTGCCGATATATTTTTCTGTATCATTAGGATCCCACTGAGAGAATCTGTAGGAAACATCTTCATACAGGCCAAGAGTTTTGTGCATATAAATTGCAAGTTCAAGACAACCTTTAAACTCTTCTTCAAGCTGGTCGGGACGGCACATAAGATGTCCCTCTGAAATTGTGAACTGACGTACACGGATAAGCCCGTGCATTTCGCCTGATGCTTCGTTTCTGAACAGAGTTGAGGTTTCGTTATATCTGAGCGGCAGGTCACGGTAGCTGCGCATCTGTGCAAGATATGCCTGGTACTGGAAAGGACATGTCATGGGACGAAGAGCGAAAACCTCTTTGTCGGTGGATTCGTCGCCCATTACGAACATTCCGTCCTGATAGTGGTCCCAGTGACCGGACAGCTTATACAAATCACTTTTTGCCATATATGGTGTCTTTGTAAGCTGCCAGCCATGTGCTGCTTCGGTATCTTCAACAAAACGCTGCAAAATCTGCAGAATTTTTGCGCCTTTTGGAAGCATAACGGGAAGTCCCTGGCCGATAAGCTCGGAGGTTGTGAAAAGCCCAAGCTCGCGGCCAAGTTTGTTATGGTCGCGTTTTTTTGCTTCTTCAACCGCAGCAAGATATTCTTCAAGCTCTGTTTTTTTGGGGAAAGAAGTGCCGTAAACACGCTGGAGCATTTTGTTCTTTTCGTTGCCTCTCCAGTATGCACCTGCAATATTAGTAAGTTTAACAGCTTTTACGCAGCCTGTTGACATAAGGTGAGGACCAGCACAAAGGTCGGTGAAATCACCCTGTTTGTAAAAGCTTATTACAGCATCTTCCGGAAGGTCACGGATGAGCTCAACTTTGTATGGCTCGCCCGAATCTTCCATCATTTTTATTGCATCTTCACGGGGAAGTTCAAATCGCTCGATTGCGATATCTTCTTTAATAATTTTGTTTATTTCAGCCTCGAGAGCCGAAAGAACTTCGGGAGTGAAAGGCATTTCCGAGTCAAAGTCATAATAAAAACCGTTTGAAACATTAGGACCAATGGCAAGTTTTGTCTCGGGATAGAGGCGTTTCACTGCCTGTGCCATAATGTGAGAAGTTGTGTGGCGGTATGCGCCTTTTCCTTCCTCGTCTTCAAAGGTTAAAATGCTGAGACTCGCGTCCTTGTCTATAATATAGCGAAGATCAACCACATTTCCGTCAACAAGTGCGGCAGTAGCAACTCTTGCAAGACCGCTGCTGATATTTTTTGCAATATCATACACGGAAACGGGAGACTGAACTTCTAAAACTTCGCCGTTTTTCAGTGTTATTTTTATCATAAGAGACACCCCTTTAAAAAATCATCATAATACTATATTTTATAACATTATACCTTATATGTCAACTGTTATTTAACTGTCCCATAACCACCCGGTCAATACCTGCAAGGTCTTTTTTTATCACAAGATTAGTAAAAGACTTTGCCATAAGAGAGCGCACGCTATCGGCCTGTCCAAACCCTACTTCAAAAGCAAGAAGACCGCCGGGGTTTAAATTTTCCGGAGCTAAAGTGACAATGTGCCTGTAAAAGTCAAGTCCGTCTTCGCCGCCAAAAAGCGCACTAAGAGGTTCATATTCTGAAACCTCGGGCGAGAGGTTAAGCATATCTTTTTTTGTTATATAAGGCGGATTTGATGTTATTATATCAAACTTTCCGTAGACATCACCTGAAAAAATGTCCGACTCTTTAAACACCACCCTGTCAGCCACGCCGTGAGCTTTGGCATTCCTACCTGCAATTTCAAGTGCGCCTGCCGAAATGTCCACGCCAACTGCCGAAATGTCAGGATTATTTACCGCGGCAGAGACAGGAATGCATCCGCTGCCGGTGCATAAATCAAGAAGTTTTCTTTTGCCCGAGGCTAATATAACGTCAGTTAAAAGCTCTGTTTCGGGGCGGGGGATTAGAGTATCTGAATTTACTGCAAACTTTAGTCCGTAAAACTCTTTTTCTCCTGTGATATAGGCAAGCGGTTTGCCTTTCGCCCGCTCCTTCACACAACTCTCATACAAATTTTTCTTATCATCCGGTACGGAAGAATCAGAATTTATGATAACATCTGAAATGGTGCAGCCAAGTACAAAAGAAAGCAAAATTCTTGATTCTCTTACGGGAGACTCTGCAGCGCCGGATAGCAGCTCTGCTCCATAAGCTACAAGGTCAGAAATTTTTACCATTTGGCATCTTCCTTGTTCTCGGGAATCACACATTTCATAGAAGCAATTGCAACTTCTATCTGCTCATCGTCCGGCTCTCTTGTTGTAAGCCTCTGCAGCCAAAGGCCCGGTTTTGTAAGAAGAGAAACACATTTGTTTGTGCTTCTGCCCGAGAATTTTATAAACTCATAAGCAATGCCCGCAACAAGAGGCAATGCAAGAATTTTAATACCGACACGAAGAGCAAGATTTTCCCAGGATACAAGAGAAAATACAAGTATGCTTATAATCATAACTTCGATGAGAAAACTTGTTCCGCAACGAGGATGCAGACGGGACTGTTTCTTAACATTTTCAACTGTGAGTTCTTCGCCGCTTTCATAGCAGAAAATGGTTTTGTGTTCGGCACCGTGATATTCAAATGTGCGGCGGATATCTTTCATAAGCGATGAAAGATAAATATATGACACAAAAACGGATATTTTCACAACACCTTCTATAAGACTTTTCACAATTCCGTTGTCTGTCCAGAAAGTGAGATATTTTGTAATAAAAGTGGGAAGAAAAACAAACAAACCGAGAGTGAGAATAAGCGAAAGGAAAAGCGAAAAATAAACAACCGCATCTTTGCTTAGGTGTTTTTCAAGCCACAAATCCGTTTTGGACGGTTTGTAGGTTGGGTCATCCTCGCCGGCATCATAAAGCTCGGCAGAGAACATAAGTGTTTTAATGCCTAAAATCATGGATTCGGCAAAGTTCACCACACCTCTGATAACAGGCAGTTTCAATATTTTAATTTTCTTTGTAACGGAGGAAACATTTTTTTCATCAATCACAATTTCTCCGTTTGATTTTCGAACGGCAACCGCCATTTTTTCAGGCCCTTTCATCATAACGCCTTCAATAACGGCTTGTCCGCCAATGCTCGTTTTAAATGATTTGGATTCTTTTTTCATAAACAATATCCTTTCCGGCAAAAAAGCTAATTTGCCACAGAATCTTTGTATGCTTTACGATATTGCAGAGGGGTGATTCCCTCCGTCTTTTTAAAAATGTCGTTAAATCTTTGCTGGCTTAAAAAACCTACAGAAAGTGCAACATTTAAGGTTTTCATATCTGTTTTAACCAGCAAGTCTTTTGCAGCAACTATACGCACCTGCATAAGAAAATTTTTCGGACTTGTGCCGAAATGCTTCTTAAAGCAGTGAGACAAATAGCTTTCGCTCAAATATACATGTTTTGCAACATCTGCAAGGCAGATGCTTTTGTCATAGTTTTTTATGATATAGTCTTTGGCACTTTGCATTGCATCGCTGACGTTCATACCACCAGAAGAAAACTTTCCTCTGCGCCCTGAAAGCATGGCTCTGGACAGGTAGACAAAAAGCTCCAGCATCAGCAAATACACAAGAAAATCGTCTTTCACTTCATTTAAGCGACGGACCTTCATAAGCCGCCTGAAAACATTCTGAATGTCATTTTTAGAGCCGGCGGTAAGCGGAATAAGCGTCCCCCAGCCAAGCTTGTTCATCTGTTCTTTAAAATTTATCTGAGCAGGTGTGGAAAGCGGAGTTTCCTCAAAGGAAAATGAAATAACAATAAATTCGCAGTCAAAAGACACAATGTTGAAACTGTGCTGATATTGAGGTTTTATAATAACAACCATGCCGGGCAACAGGTTAACCGAATCGTCTTCCAGTGTCAGTACTGCAGACCCACGTTTGACATATACAAGCTCATAATAGTCATGGGTCTCCTCGGCGGAAGACCACGAGGTATCCTGCACCTTGGAAAGAGATTCTAGTATAAGAGGGAACTTGCCCTGTTCTGTCAGCAGATTGTCCATAGATAAAACCCCTTTCTTAATAATAAAACCCCTATTATAATATTGTATATTTTATCGAGAGAAATGTCAATAGATTATAATGTAAATAGTCGCCTGCAGCGGTAAAAAAGCCCTTTTGTAAACCAACCGGACAAAGAATTTAAAAGACGTTGAAAAAATATAAAAAGTATGGTATAATGAGTTTGCAAAGCAAACTCAATGAATTGCCTTACGGTGTGAATTCATGGTGATAACCAATTCATTTTTAATATTTGGCATATAGATTATACAGTCTTTATATAAAGGTGATATGAATGAAAAAAAGATACATCATTATCATTGTCACAATTTTATTTTTTGCTTTTGCCGGCATTTTGTGTTATAATATGTCTGTGGCTCAAAACAAGGAGATAACAGCAGACGAGGCAGAAAAGTTATGCTTTGCTGTTATGGGTGAAAAAGACGAAAAAACAGGTTTTCCGTTTTCTTTCGGCGTGACCGGCACCATAGAAAAAGAGGGCAAAGAATATTATATAATACGTGCCACATGGCTTGTTAACAACAGCCACATGTCTTACATTGGCGATTTCTTTGTTTCCTCAGACGGCAAAGAAATGTATAGTGGGTATGTTCAGGAAGATGAATATATAATGACAGAAAAAATATGGAGTAAGTGACAAATTTACAAAGGGGTAATGTTAAAATGAAAACAGATGTTGTAATTGTGGGAGCAGGTCCCTCAGGTATTTTCACTGCTATTGAGATGATAAGAAAGGGCTGCAGGAAAAAGATTGTTATAGTTGAAAAAGGGCAGGCCATTGAAAACAGAAGCTGTCCCAAAGAAAAAACAAAAAAATGTGTTCAGTGCAAACCCTATTGCCATATAACAACGGGGTTTTCGGGCGCAGGAGCTTTTTCGGACGGCAAGCTTTCGCTCAGCTGCGAGGTTGGGGGAGATTTGCCCAATCTTGTTGGGGCAGACCTTGTGCAGGACACCATAGATTACACAGACAAAATATATCTTGAATTTGGTGCTGACGAACATATTGAAGGTGTTGGCAACACAGAAGAGGTTAAAGAAATCAGAAAAAGGGCAATCAAAGCGGGGCTTAAGCTTGTGGATTGTCCCATTCGTCACATGGGTACAGAAAAAGCACAGGGAATATATTATTCCATAGAAGAATATCTGATTAAAAACGGCGTTGAAATGATGTTCGGCTATGAGTGCACAAATCTCCTGCTCGAGGGCGCAAAATGCAACGGTGTGAGAATAAGTGACGGCAGGACAGAACAGGAAATTTTTGCCGATTATATAATTATTGCAACGGGCAGACGAGGCAGCGACTGGCTTGAAAAAATCTGTTCTGAACACAGTATAGCTCATCAGCCGGGCACTGTTGATATAGGTGTCAGGGTTGAGGTAAGAAACGAAATTATGGAAAAGGTTAATAAGGTGCTCTATGAGTCCAAGCTCATAGGCTATCCCAAACCCTTTAAAAACAAGGTAAGAACTTTCTGTCAGAACCCGGGAGGGTTTGTAAGCCAGGAAAATTATGACAACAATCTTGCGGTGGTTAACGGGCACTCTTACAAAGAACGAAAGTCGGACAATACCAACCTTGCAATCCTCTGTTCTCACAATTTCAACTATCCGTTCAATCAGCCCATTGAATATGCGCAGAAAATAGGCGAAATCACCAATATGCTTGGTGCGGGACAAATTCTTGTGCAGAGATATGGCGACATTCTTGATGGGAAACGCACCTGGCAGGAAGAGCTTGCGCAGTCAAATTTAAGACCTACACTTCCCGATGCGGTTGCAGGTGACATCACCTCGGCAATGCCTTACAGAGCAATGACAAACATAATAAACTTTATTCAGGCGGTGGATTATGTTGTTCCGGGTTTTGCGGGAACAGAAACACTTCTTTATTCGCCCGAGCTTAAGTTTTACAGCAACCGTGTAAAAATGGACGAAAAGTTCAACACCAGCCTTGAAGGGCTTTTCTGTCTGGGAGATTCTTCCGGATGGACCCGTGGGCTTATGATGGCATCGGTTATGGGTGTTCTTATGGGCAGAAAAATTGCAGAAGAAGCATAGAATAAAAAAAGAGTCAATCGTTGATTGACTCTTTTTTTATTCAGTAAATTCTGTTATATATTCCCATAAAATTTTGTCGCCGTCCTGGACCTTTAAAGAGCCGCAGGATTCAAACACGCTTTCACCGTTTACGGTGTAAATCCAGCCGCTCATGGGACCATAGTCGCCGGTGGCGATATCGCCGATAGATGTGATATAGGCGGCAGTTTTTCCGCCCGAGAAAACCACTTTAAGTTCCTTTTCTTCCGCTGCCGACAAAAGAGCGTCCAGAACAGTCCACCCATCTGATATTTCGGTGATTGACGAAAGCAGTTCTCCTTTGGGGGAGGTTATGGTGATTTCAACAGTCCCTGCAGGAGCTTCGGCATTTTCGGAAACACCGCAGGAAACAAAAAGAAACAAACACAGAAAAAGTGAAACAATTTTTTTCATAGGTAAAAGTTCTTTCTTATTTATTATATTTTTCTAATTTTTCAGCCAGAAGACGAAGTGCTTTTCCACGATGGCTGATGCTGTTTTTCTGGTCGGCAGAAATTTCCGCCATAGTTTTATTAAATTCGGGTAGGAAAAACACAGGGTCATAACCAAACCCGTTTTCACCTGCGGGAGCGTATGTAATCTCGCCGCTGCATTTGCCCACAGCGTCAAACTTTCTTCCGTCGGGAAAGACAATGGCAACTGCCGAGACAAAGTGTGCACTCCGGTCTGTAACATTTTCCAGATTTCTTAAAAGTTTCGCACAACGGTCACTGTCGCTGCCTTTGGCATAGCGGGCAGAATAAACGCCCGGAGCACCGCCTAAAGCATCTACAGAAAGCCCTGAATCGTCAGCGATGGCGGGGAGTAAGCTCGCTTTCATAAAAGCTTCTGCTTTGATATAGGCATTTTCAAGAAAGGTTTCCCCCGTTTCTTCAGGGTCAATATCAATGCCGAGAGTTTCGGGTGAAACAGGTTCAAAGCCAAGCGGCACAAGAATCTGCGAAAATTCGCGTATTTTGTTTTTGTTGCCGGTTGCAGTAATAATTTTCATAGTCTACTCCGCTGAGATTACGTAATAATATACCGGTTGACCACCAAACTGCAGAGAAACATCGCAGTCGGGGAATTTTTCTTCCAGCATTGCAGAAATTTCACCGGCGTCGCTTTCGTTTACTTCTTCACCATAATAAACAGTGATAACAGAAGTTGAGTCGTCGCAAATATCTGCTGCAAGAGCAGATACGACTTCTTTCATCTCTGTACCTGTGGCAACAATACTCTTATCCGAAAGAGCTATGAGGTTGCCCTCTTTTATTTCCAGACCGTTTGAAGAAGTATCGCGAACAGCGTATGTCACACTGCCGGTTGACACCGATTTTGCCATTTCTGTCATAGCAGAAGCATTTTCGTCTGCCGGCAAATCGGGAACAAAAGCAATTGCTGCAGAAATACCCTGCGGAACAGTTGTTGTCGGAATTACTCTGACGTCGCAGTCAACAAGGTCTGCAGCAGCGTCTGCTGCAAGTATAATATTTTTGTTATTCGGAAGCACATAAACCACATCGGCGTTTTCAGCCAAAATTCCGTCGGCAATATCGCCGGCACTGGGGTTCATTGTCTGACCGCCCTCAATTATGCGGGTAACACCAAGTTCGCCGAAAATTTCAGAGAACCCGCTGCCGCTTGAAACGGCAATTATTGAGTAGGGGACTCTTTCTCTTTGCTGTTCGGGCTGCATCTCAGCTTTTAAGTTTTCGCTGTGCTGATAGCGCATATTATCAATTTTGATATTGATAAGACTGCCGATTTTAAGTGCTGCCTGTAGAACAGTGCCCGGATTGTCTGTGTGAATATGAACTTTGACAACATCAAAATCTTCTATAACAAGCATACAATCGCCGATGGGAGAAATTGTGTTTCGGAACTCGTCCACAGAGGCAGACATATTTGTTTTTTCAATGATAAATTCGGTACAGTAACCGAAAGTGATTTCTTCTTCTTTAAGAGAAGCTTCGGGTGCGGAAGAGGAAGAAGTTTCAGAAGTTTCTACAGCTTTAACTATGTTTCCTGTTGAAAGGTAGGCATAGAACCCTTCGAGTATGCAGTACCAACCCATGCCGCCTGCGTCCACAACGCCTGCTTCTTTGAGCTTGGGTAGAAGGTTAGGAGTGTTGTCAAGAGCTTCTTTTGCACCTTTTAATGCAGCTTCTGTAATAAGAAGGATGTCATCTGTTTCCTGTGCGGCCAAAAGAGCAGCGTCTGCTCCGCCGCGGGCAACAGTGAGAATTGTTCCTTCTGTAGGTTTCATAACCGCTTTGTATGCGGTGTCAGAAGCTTTTTTAAGAGCGTTTGCCCAGCTTTTGGCAGTAACCTCACCTGCTGCAGAAAGTTCAGCGGAAAGACCTCTGAAAAGCTGAGACAAAATAACACCCGAGTTGCCTCTTGCCGATTTTAATGTGGCAGAAGCAATTTTTGCACTGATGGCAATTGCGTCGCCTTCAATGCCGGAAAGAATAACATTTTTTGCACCTGTCATTGTGAGGTGCATATTTTTTCCCGTGTCGCCGTCCGGCACAGGAAAAACATTTAATTTATCTAAAGTTTCCTTGTTGTTTCCAAGCTGATTAGCGGCGGAAACAATCATATCTGAAAAGACTTTTCCGGTTATCACCATATGATATTACCCTCCAAATTAATCAACTATCTTAACTGTTTCAACATGGACATTGAATTTGCCCACGTCAACTCCTGTAAAATGTTCAAGCTGGTATTTAACACTGCTTCTGATGCTTTCGCTGACAGTGTTCATATTTATTCCGTAGGTTGTGGCAATGTGAAGGTCGATGAAAAGTTTTCCGCCCTCAGATTTAACCTTAACACCTTTGGAAAGACTTGATATATTGTTGGGGTTCAGCACTTTGCCGCCACCTGCTGCAGTAAGACCAACCACACCATAGCAGCCGGTTGCAACATTTGCAATAATTTTAACAAGCACTGAATTTGAAATGCGAATGTTACCTCTGTCAGTATTTATATTTACAGCCATAATAACTCTCCTTTCATTGCTGAAAAGCCAATAAAATATTTTTTTCACAGCCATATTTATACAATTCTATTATAATAAAAAACTGCACTTTTGTCAATATAAATATATTATGTCGTTTATTTCAGAAAAATATATTTACATACTTCAAAAAAAGAGCATCACTCTTCATGAGCGATGCTCTTTTTTTATTTTGAAAGAACAATTACGCGGATTCTCCCACCTGTCGACAAGGCTTTGTCGGTATATACAGAAGCACGATAATCTTCGTAGATATCCGACAGTTCACCTAAAGTAATCATACTGTAGGGGTGGGATATGGATTCTTTGATATATATCTGAACATTATCCGCCATAACATAGCTCTGACCGCCAAGGTTGATGAGAGAGCCGCTTATACCGGTAATTTTATTGGAGGAAATAGCCGACAGTGGTGTCATTGAGTTTACTGCTGCTCCGCTACCGTTTATTTTAACTGCCTGGCCTACTGACACCGCAAAAGATGCATTTTGTCCGGGCACCGTGTTTTTTATTCCGTTTGATAAGTATTCATAGTTGACGGAACTTCCGCTTTTTACTTTTGTTACTATTCCGTAGGTGTGAATGTCGCCTGTTACGTCTTTTAAAATGAGCGCATCAATGTTTCCGTCCGGATTTTTTGACATATACAAAATATCAGCTGAGGAAATTCTCATTCCGTTTAACCGCTGAGGATAAACAGATGCAATTACCGCATTTTCGTAGGAACGCACAGTTGATGTTTCAATAATATTTACATCGGGTGCAAGAGTATGAGACCCTATTTTCCCGGAATTTAAATTCCAGCTGACAGTTCCTGATACATTGTGGTTTGATGTCTTTACGGAAAGGGTTGCAATTCCGTCTTCAAGCTTCACGGATACAACGTTGTTAAGATAAGACTCATAATTTTTATTTGTGATATATTCCCGTGCCTCACCGGTTGGCAGAACAACTTTAACATACGATTTTGTGACCTTTGTGCCAGAAACTGTTGTTTCTTTTGTCCCTACGGCAGACAATATCCCGTAAACTTTGTCGCTGGCGGAAGTTATGACGGCTACACCCGCAACATCACCGGATTTGCCAAGTAACAGGGTGACAGTATCACCAAAAGCAAACTTGCCACCGGAAGAAAGATTGGAATAGGCATCATCTCCTTCGATGTTATATGTAATGCCCGACACGGTTACCGAAACGGGGGCATCTTTGTTTGGGGATGCACTTTCATAAATGCCTGTAACTTTTTTTGAATATACAAGAGCAGTTTTGTATTCCGGCATATAATATGCAATATCATTTGTCATAACAGCAGAAAGAGAAGATGTAGCGCCGTCACGCATTACCCTTAAAGAAGAGTCTGCACCAAATTCTTCATACCAGTTGGAGGAAAGAACGGTTATGGGCCCCATGGTTCTGTTGAAAGAAGAAAGATAGGTCTCCTGCGAGCCTTTTGCTTTTGCGTTTAATGTATTGTAGACCATTTTTGAAATGTCACGTCGTGTAAGTGGCTGGCCGGAAAATTTGTTCACGCCATCAAGCATACCAATCTTTTTTGCCATATTTATCTGGTCGTAGGGCCAGTCAGTTCCCACATCCTCGTCGGTATAATCCAAAACCCGAAGCAGCATTGTTATGGCTTCTTCATACAAAACGGTGTTTGAGGGACGGAAAGTGGCATCAAAATACCCCTTGAAAAGACCATTTTTAATGCCGACTGTAACATAAGGCGCTGCCCAGTGGTCAGAGGGTACATCTTTAAAAGGCGACCTTTTGCCTTCCATATCCACAGAATTGCGGAAAGTGGAGGAGGCAACAACAATTTTTGCACATTCTGCACGGGAAACACGGTCAGAATATCGCATATTGCCGTCCGGGTCGCCCTGCATAATGGACAGTGCAGACAAAAGCTCTGCTTCATAGCTTGCGCTTGCAGCAGCGTTTACTCCAAATGCCGAGAACAGCATTAAGACTGAAATAAATAAAGTCAATATTTTTTTCATAAATATTTTCTCCTTTTCAAAAGTTATTCAAAACGCAGTGCATCAATAGGGTTGAGGTTGGCTGCGTTTTTTGCAGGCAGAAAACCGAAAATAACGCCTATTCCTACAGACACGCTGAATGAAAGTATAATTGCCGAAACAGAAGGGACAACTGTCATATCCATAAACCTGCCAATCAGGAAAGCGAATATACCGCCAAGCAATATTCCCGCAATACCTCCTATTCCGCTGATTGTACCTGCTTCAATAACAAACTGCTGTTTAATATGTTTTTTCTTGGCACCGAGAGATTTTCTGATGCCTATTTCCTTTGTTCTTTCTGTGACAGACACAAGCATTATGTTCATAATTCCAATGCCGCCCACCAGAAGGGAAATCCCCGCGATAAGCACCAAAGCATTTCTTAAGGTGTCCATAATATTGTTCATCTCGTTTAGGATTTCCTGTGTGGCAATAATCTGATAAAAATTACTGCTGCCTAAAATTTCGGTAAGCTTAGCTTCGATGATCGCCTTTGCTCTTGTCATACTGTCCGTATCTTTCATGGAAATTACATAGGAATTAACAGATCTGTTCCATGACATTTTTGCTGCATTTGTGTAGGGAATATACAGACACTGGTCAGCCGACCCTTCGGATGAGTCGCCCTGCTCTTCAAGCACACCCACAATGGTATAGGGCTCGCCGTTTATTTTGATGGTTTGCCCCAGAGCTTTTCCTCTGCCGTAATATTCCTGCTCATAATATGTACCTATTACACAAACCTTTAAAAGTTTGTCAATGTCCACATATTGCAGAAACCGTCCCTGCTCGGTTGCCAGGCCGTCGATTTCATCATAAGTTTCATCAACACCTGTAACTGCCGCGTTTGAACTGTCCGAACTGTCGGGAGACTTTATGTTTGCCGAGGTTGTAACCTTTGGCGAGCAGTAGGCATACAGGTCTTTGTGCTTGTCAATAAGTTCATACAAATCTTCCGGTTCAACCCGTCTTGTACTGCCGCGCGAAGTTATTGAAACAGTTATATTATTTGCTCCAAACCCCTCGAATATGTCGGACACCTGACCAGTGACACTGTCCATAATGCTCACAAGTATAATCACGGCTGCAACGCCGATAATAATTCCGAGCATTGTGAGGAAAGAACGCATTTTGTTGGAACGGATGCTTGATAAAGCGAGGTAAATTGTTTTGGAAAAATTCATTTCACTACCTCCTCTTTTTGCCCGATGAGAAGAGTGGATTTTATTATTTCGTCACCCATTGCATCTCCGTCGTAAATTATTTTTCCGTCGTGAATTCGTATAACACGTTTTGCCCTTGAGGCAATTGAGTTGTCGTGGGTAATTAAAACTATGGTATGCCCTTGTTTGTTTAATTCAATCAGGAAATCTATTACTTCTTTGCTTGTTTTGGAATCAAGTGCGCCTGTCGGTTCGTCTGCCAGAATAACAGACGGAGACCCTGCCAGCGCTCGCGCTATCGACACTCTTTGCTGCTGGCCACCTGAAAGCTGTGACGGTTTATGGTGGATTTTGTCATCAATGCCCACGCGCTTTAATGCCTCCATTGCACGCTTTTCCTGCTCTTTGTCAGAAAGCCCTTTGTATAAAAGAGGAAGTTTGACATTTTCCAGAACATCAAGTTTTGGAAGCAAATTATATTGCTGAAAAATGAAACCGAGCGCTTTGTTTCTGATTTCCGCCTGTTCATCATCAGTTAATATACTGACGTCGTCACCTTTCAAGAAATATTTGCCCGAAGTAGGAACGTCAAGACATCCAATAATGTTCATGCAAGTGGACTTGCCACTACCCGACTGGCCGATGATTGCCACAAATTCTCCGGCATAAATAGAAAATGAAACGCCGTCCAAAGCACGGACCTCACTGTCTCCCATTGTGTATATTTTGTATATGTCCTGAAACTTGACCAAAGGCATAATTTCTGTGTTTTTTTCCATTTGGAACCCTCCTTTGAGTCTATCTCATGCTGCCGCTACGCATACCTCCGCTTGGCATTCCTGCCGGCATTCCGCCGGGCATTCCTGTCATTCCGGGAAAAGTAGTTCTTTCTCCTGTTGACTGTATTTGCGGGATATATACAATATTGCCCTCTTTAAGCCCCGATTTTATTTCAATATACTGATTGTTATATGCTCCCGTTTCCACTTTTACAGATTTAAATCCGTCGGGGGCATTATCGTCGGCGCTTGTTTTTTCTCCTTTGACATAGACAGTGTTTCCGCGGTTTACTGCTGAAACGGGTACCGCCAGAACATCCTTTGCTTTTGAAGTGATTATTTCAACATCTATGTTCATTCCGGGGAGCAAATCGTCGTCAAAATCGGTGATAACAATTGTTACCGGATAGGTGGTAACTCCGCCGGAGGTGGTTCCGTTTACTGAAACGTTTGTAACCTTCCCGTTGTATCTTTTTCCTTCAACTGCATCCGATGTGATTATAACTGTCTGGTCTTTTTCCACATTTTTTATGTCAAGTTCATCAACTGCAAGCTCACATTCAAGACTTGACATGTCGTAAATAACAGCCATTTCGGTTTGCATATTTGAGTTGTCAAGTTTGTCGCCTGCTTTGATATTCTTTGTCACAACAGTTCCGGAAATTGGTGCAGTAATGGTATAATCGTCAAGTCTGTCCTGCGCATTTTGCAAGGAAAGCTGAGAAGACCTGAGCGAAAGCTCTGAAGAGGTAAGCCCGTCTCTTACGTCTTTGCTGTCAATGCTTATTAATTTTGTTCCGGATGAAACCCGCGAACCTTTGCTTATATACACTGCAGTGATATCACCGGAAACTTCCGCTGTAATTGTTTTTTCGGATATGTATTCAAAGGTTCCGACACCGCTTGAAGCGTGTCCGCCTATAATTGCTGTTGCAGACTCTGCATTTGTCAGAACACCGGGATTTTTAACTTTGATTTTAACTGTTCTTACCATTGTGTTGCCCTGAGCAGCATACCCGCGGGAATTAACATCTATAACTGTACCGGGGATTATCTCGCCATTTGAGGAAATCCTGACATCGGCATTTTGTCCGACATAAATATTTTCTGCATCGGCATCATTGAAAGTAAGAGTTAAAGTGAAATAGGAATCATCATAAACATCTGCAATTTTTGCTCCGGCGTTTACAGAAGCACCCTCTTTTACATAAATCGTTTCAACAACCCCGGTCATAGTTGATTTCACCGTTAAATTGTCATATTTTTCTGCTGCCTTGTTGTAGTCCATCTGGGAACGCTGATAGCTGATGTTTGCATTCTCAATGGTGGTTCTTGCATCGGAAGAATCAATCTGATACAAAATATCACCCTCTTTAACAATGTCACCCTGCTCGAAATCTGCAGACAGAACATTGCCCGAAACAAGAGCAGTAATAGAATACTGGTCTTTTGGCATTACAACAGCAGAGCCTGTAATGGAAGAGGTGATATCCATTTTCTCTGCTTTTCCCTCTGTTCCTGTGATGACAGAACCGTTTTTGTTTTTCCCTGCAGACACGCCGAATATTCCGGCGAAAACCACAAGAACTGCACAGACTGTAATAAAGATTTTTTTCTTTTTTGACCATCCTTTAAAGTTTTCAGCTAAAGTTTTTAATTTTGTAAAAATGTTTTTAACAGGCTTTTTCAGTTCCATTTTTCCCACGCCTTTCGCATATATTTTTTCTTTATAATACCATTATAACATATAAATAAGAAAAATAAGTCAAAAAAATGTGAAGAGTATGTGAAAATTTTAACACTTTTCTTTTGACGTAAACAAAAATGATGTTGCTAATTTTTTGTTAATATGTTATAATAGATTTAATAGAAATTAACCAAAGAAAATCAAGGAGATGTAATAGTTTATGAAGCTTGGTATAGTGGGATTGCCAAATGTTGGCAAAAGCACACTTTTTAATGCGATAACAAAAGCGGGAGCGGAAGCGGCAAACTATCCGTTCTGTACAATTGAACCCAATGTTGGTATTGTTGAAGTTCCCGACCCGAGACTTGATGTTCTGGCTAAAATGCATAGCGCAAAAAAAGTTACGCCGGCGGTTATAGAGTTTGTGGATATTGCCGGTCTTGTTCGTGGGGCAGGCCGCGGCGAAGGGCTTGGAAATAAATTTTTGTCTCATATAAGAGAGGTTGATGCCATTGTTCATGTGGTGAGATGTTTTGATGACGGAAACATTGTCCATGTGGACGGCAGTGTTGACCCGATGAGAGATATTGAGACCATAAATTACGAGCTTGTGTTTGCTGATCTTGAAATGGTTGAAAAAAGACTCGAAAAATGCCGCAAGCTTGTTAAAACGGGTGAAAAGAAGTATGCGGCGCAGGTTAAAAACCTTGAAAAACTGTTTGAAGCTCTTGAAAACGGCAAGGCCGCAAGAACTGTTGAACTGGACGATGAGGGAGAAGAACTTTTGAAAGAAATGCCCCTTCTCACGAAAAAACCTGTTATATATGCAGCGAACGTAGCCGAAACAGATTTTGCAGATGGTATTGAAAACAACAGTTATATAAAAGCTCTCAGCGAAATTGCTGCAAAAGAGGGCGCGGAGGTTATGCCTATATCTGCAAGAATTGAGGAAGAAATTTCTCAGCTTGATGCAGAAGACAAGGAGCTTTTCCTTCAGGATATGGGACTTGAGCAGTCGGGCCTTGACCGCCTTATTGCCGCAAGCTACCGTCTGCTCGGGCTTATCAGCTATCTGACTGCGGGTGAGCCGGAAGTGAGAGCCTGGACCATAACAAATGGTACAAAGGCGCCACAGGCTGCAGGGAAAATCCATTCAGACTTTGAACGCGGGTTTATAAGAGCGGAAATTGTTTCTTATGACGACCTTATGGCGTGCGGAACAATGGCTGCGGCAAAAGAAAAGGGGCTTGTTCGCCTTGAGGGCAAGGAATATGTCGTAAAAGACGGCGATATAATATTATTCAGATTTAATGTATAAAAACAAAAGGAGTGTTATTGATGATTGTGGGAATAGAACATATTGCGGTGTGCGCAAAAGACACTGCAAAGCTTAAAGACTGGTATGTTAAAATGTTTGACTTTAAAGTTGTTTATGACAACGGAAAAGGTACATATTTTGTTGCAGCGGACGACGGGTCTATGATAGAAATTGTTGCAGCGGACGGCACTTGGGAAAAATGCGGCGGCGCAGCAGGTGGCATAAGACATTTTGCCCTTTCGGTGACGGAAGACGGCTTTGACAAGATGGTGGAAAAGCTTAAAGCGGAGAATGCGGAAGTTGTAACCGACGTGAAAGAAAAAAACGGTATCAAAACATTCTTCTTCCGCGACATTGAAGACAACATTTTTCATCTCATTTACAGACCCAATCCGCTTGTGTAAAAACAATCGGAGGTTAAAATATGGAAATTATAAAATCAATAGTTTTGGGAATTATTCAGGGGATAACCGAGTGGCTACCCATAAGCAGCACCGGCCATCTTATTTTGTTCAACCAGTTTCTTGAACTGGGCGGTGGCCAGCTTTTCTGGGACCTTTTTGAGGTTGTAATCCAGCTTGGCTCAATTCTGGCAGTAGTTATTCTCTATTTTGGCAAGCTTAACCCCTTTTCTCCAAAGAAAAGTGCGGAGGAGAAAAAAGATACATGGACTATGTGGTTTAAAGTTGCTGTAGGGTCAATTCCTGTTGTGATTTTCGGCAAATTCTTAAAGGATTTAGTACCGGAAGAATGGGAAACGGTTGTAATTGCCGCTGCTCTCATAGTATATGGAATTCTCTTTATAGTGATAGAAAACAGAAACAAACTGCCGAAAACAAACAGCATAAAAGAAATGTCCTTTTTAAAATCTTTAGGGATTGGGCTTTTTCAGGCGCTGTCTGTAATTCCGGGAACATCAAGGTCAGGATCTACAATCATTGGCGGTATTATTCTCGGCACAAAAAGAGAGGTTGCAACCGAATATTCTTTCTTCCTGGCAATTCCGGCTATGGTGGGGGCAAGTCTTCTTAAAGTGTTGGACTCGCTCCAGGCAAATCTGGTTCTGGGGACAACGGAAATTTTAACGCTTGTTGTCGGAACGGTGGTTTCTTTTGCCGTGTCGGTGGTTGTGATAAAACTACTGATGGGCTACATCAAAAAACACGACTTTAAAGTGTTTGGCTGGTACAGAATAGTGCTTGGCGCCATTGTTTTACTTGTGAATGTGCTTTAATAGAAAAGGACTTGGGAATTAGCCCAAGTCCTTTTTTTAACGTCCGTAAATATTATATTTTATGTAGTTCCCGTTTTCCATACACTCGTTTAAGATTTCGGACACTTCCTCTTTTGTGCGCCCCAGGGTGCAGGCGATATTTAATATACTTGAACCCTCGTAATAATATCTGCATATAAGCATATGGGTTGTGTGGGTGATGGGGTTGGGGTTATGGAAATGCTCTCCGCCTTTTAGCAGTGCAAGCTGGGATTTTGTGATTTTAAGCCCCAACTTTGCCGCTGTACTCCTGACGGCATTTACGGAAATTCCGAGCGAATGGGCTATTGACTTGCAGGATACCTCACCGTAGTTTTCCAGTATAAAGTTAATCTGCTCCTGCGATGCACGGAAAGCCTTGTTTGAGGGCCTGGCTTGCATACCCATCCGTTTTGCCCACCTGAGTACTGTGGTGGGCGATACGTTAAGTGTTGCGGCAATGGCATTAGTCTTTGCCCTGCCATAGTTGTCCGCTATATATTTCTTCTGTTGATCGGTCATCTGTTTTACACCTTTTATTTCCTTTCTGCTTATGGACATCTTCGTCTTCTTCTTTTGAAATCCAAAGGTCCAGTCCTCTTTCTATGTAATATAAATCGTTTTTGTTAAAATACAATAAATCACCTTCCTGCCTGTGTGATATATCACTTTTTGTGATTATATCACAGAAAAAATGTTGTGTCAATCCTTGTTTGGGATAATGCAAAAAAACCCTTTACAAATAGGAAAATATATGTTATAATAAGAACATAAATATAACAAATTGTGATAAAAAAGGGGAAAAAACGACATGAATCGACTAAAAATTGTAAGAAATTATATGAATATTACACAAGGGGAGCTTGCAAAGAAGCTTGGAGTGAAACAAAACACCGTTTCCTATTGGGAAAACGGCAGAAGACAGATTGATATTGAAATGGCAAAAGCCATAAGCGAAATTGCCGGTTGCACAGTTGAATATCTCATAGGAGCAGATGCAAAAAAGGTTGGGAAAAAGAGCATGAGACTTACTGTTATAGATGAGATGCCTGCAGGGATTCCTATAGAAGCAGTTTGTGAAATGACAGGATATGAAGAAATTATTGCAAACGATGCTGTAAGCGGAAACTATTTTGCACTCAGAGTAAATGAAGACGGCATGGAAAATTTTATTTCTGTAGGAGATATTGTTATTGTACGACGTCAGGAAGATGCAGAAAACAAAAGCATTGTAGTTGTTGACATCGGAGAAAGCCAACCGGTTATCAGAGAAATCACAAAACACAAAGGCGGAATAGGGCTTATTCCGTATAACAGAAAATATGTTCCGGTGTTTTACTCGGCAGAGGACATAAAAACCCTGCCGGTAAAAATACTCGGCAGGGTTGTGGAACACAGAAGAAAATTTTAGTTTTTTGCTGCAGTTAAAGTGTTTTTCATAAGCATTGCGATTGTCATAGGGCCAACTCCGCCCGGAACGGGAGTGATTGCTCCGGCAATTTCTTTTACCGATTCAAAGTCGACGTCGCCGCAAAGCTTTCCGTTTTCATCACGGTTCATACCAACGTCTATGACAACTGCACCTTCTTTCACCATATCTGCTGTGATGAATTTGGCTTTGCCTATAGCAACAACCAAAATGTCTGCACTGCGGCAAACTTCAGCAAGATTTTTTGTTTTGGAATGGCAGATGGTTACAGTTCCGTTTTTGTGCAGAAGCAGCATTGCCTGGGGTTTGCCCACTATGTTACTTCTTCCCACAACCACGCAGCTTTTTCCTGCTATGTCAATTCCGCTTTCATCGATAAGCTCCATTACTCCGGCGGGAGTGCAGGGGAGAAAATCAAAATTGCCTATCATAATTTTGCCAACATTTACAGGATGAAATGCATCCACGTCTTTCTCCGGTTTAATTCGGTTTATAACTGCTTCTTCATCAAGATGTTTTGGCAGAGGAAGTTGCACCAGAATGCCGCTCACAGAAGCGTCGCCGTTTAAAGTGTCTATAAGGCTGTCAAGCTCCTGCTGGGTAGTTTCTGTGGGGAGCGCATATTCCAAAGATTTTATGCCGATATATTCACATGCAGCTTTTTTGTTGTTGACATACACGCGAGAAGCGGGGTCATCACCCACAATTATAACTGCAAGACAAGGCATAACACCCTGTTCTTTAAGTGTTATAACTTCCTTTTTAAGTTCATCTTTTATTCTTGTTGATACTGTTTTTCCGTCTAAGATTTTTGCTGACATTGTTGTTTTTTCCTCCATAATTATTTTTAGGACGGACAAGGCAGTTTTTGCCAAATCCGATTAAATCTTCTCTGCCTGCCTGAACAAGTGCTTTTCTCACAAGATCTGCATTTTCAGGCTTTTTAAATTGAAGTAGTGCACGCTGCATTCTCTTTTCCTGTGCACTTTTCGCAACATAAACAGGTGACATTGTGCGGGGATCTATTCCGGTATAATACATACAGGTGGAAACAGTCCCCGGCGTAGGATAAAAATCCTGTACCTGCTGGGGATTTATGTTTTCTTTTTTAAGATATTCGGCAAGGCGGATTGCCGAAGCAAGTGTTGACCCGGGATGTGAAGACATAAGATAGGGCACAAGATACTGTTTAAGTCCCAGCTTTTCATTTATCTCGCGGTATTTTTTGCAAAAAGCATTATATACCTCCACAGATGGCTTTCCCATATATTTGAGAACTTCGGGACAGATGTGCTCGGGCGCAACTTTAAGCTGACCGCTGATGTGATGCTCGCAAAGTTCACGGAAAAACACATCCGACTTATCTGCCATAATATAATCAAACCGAAGTCCGCTGCGGATAAACACTTTTTTTACTTTATCTATTTTTCTTAACTTACGAAGAAGGTTTACATAATCTTCGTGACTGACTTTCATATTCTTGCAGACAGTTTTGTAAAGGCACTGGCGGTCTTTGCACATTCCGTCTGCATTTTGTTTGTCACAAGAGGGGTTTCTGAAGTTGGCAGTGGGTCCGCCAACATCATGGATATACCCTTTAAAATCAGGGTGGGCGGTAAGTTTTTTAGCTTCCTCCAGAATGGAATCGTGGCTGCGACTTCTGACCATTCTGCCCTGGTGAAAGGCTATGGCGCAGAAATTGCAACCGCCAAAACAACCTCTTGAACTTGTTATACTGAACTGAACCTCCGAAATGCCGGGTACTCCGCCCAATGGAATATATGATGGATGGGGGACTCTTGCATAGTTATAAGAAAAGGCTTTGTCAAGCTCTTCTCCGGAAAGGGGCATTGAGGGTTTGTTCTGCACGAGATATCTTCCGCTGCATTCCTGAACAACAGTTTTTCCTCTGACGGGGTCGTTTTCGTCAAACTGTAGTTTAACAGCCTCTGCATATTTTGTTAAATCTTTGGAAACCTCTTTTGCGGAAGGGCAAAGAACATAATCAGTAATACCGTCGGTATTTTTTGCGATATAAGCTGTTCCGTCAAGCCAGGTTATCTGCGAAATGTCAAATCCGTCGTTCAAAGCATCTGCAACCTGGACAATAACCCGTTCACCCATGCCATAAATCAAAAGATTGGCACCACTGTCAAAAAGAATGCTGCGACGCACCTTGTTTTCCCAGTAATCGTAGTGAGCAAACCGTCTGAGGCTTGCTTCTATTCCGCCTATAACAATAGGAACAGAGCCAAACACCTCGCGGATTTTATTGCAATAGACAATGGTGGCACGGTCAGGCCGAAGACCTGCTTTTCCGCCGGGAGAGTACATATCTTCACTGCGTTTTTTCTTTGCGGCAGTGTAATGAGCCACCATGGAATCTACATTTCCTGCCGAAACTAAAAAGCCGAGACGGGGTTTTCCAAACTGAGAGAAAACCGACAGATTGTTTATGTCCGGCTGGGGCAAGATGGCTATTTTATAGCCTGCCGCTTCAAGCGACCGCGACAAAATGGCGGCAGCAAAAGAAGGGTGATCAACATACGCGTCACCCGTTACAAAAACGAAATCCACCGAATCCCAGCCGAGAGATTTCATTTCCTGTCCTGTTATTGGGAAAAATTTAACACTCACTGGTTTGCCTCATTTTCTAACAAATCATTAAAATCCTGTCTGGACATTATAAGCGTTCTGGGTTTGTTTGACCCGTCGTA
Organism: Clostridia bacterium; assembly: GCA_045577655.1. Taxonomy (GTDB): domain Bacteria; phylum Bacillota; class Clostridia; order RUG12999; family RUG12999; genus RGIG7450. The sequence continues at coordinate 19,796 of JAZNIU010000010.1, read as the reverse complement.
AGTAGAAATAATTTTCTTTTTGTCTAAAATATCTATAAGTCTGCCGGCACGGGCATATCCTACTTTAAGTCTTCTCTGGAGCATAGAAGCAGAAACTTGTCCGAGTTCAAAAGCAATTTCGGCAGCTGCTTCGAAAAGCTCGTCGCTGTCTGCGCCTTCGTCCGAATGAGCAGAGGACTGACTTGCGCCGCTGTTTTCAATGGTTTTGCTTACTTCTTCGTTATACTCGGCAGTTGACTGACCTTTTACAAAGTTTACAACATTTTCTATGTCGGTATCCGAAACAAACGCACCCTGAACACGATTGAGCTTTGATGCTCCTGAAAGCATCATAAGCATATCGCCTTTACCCATAAGTTTTTCAGCACCGCCGCAGTCAAGAATTGTTCTTGAGTCGATGGAGCTTGAAACCGCAAAGGATATACGTGACGGGATGTTTGCTTTGATAAGACCTGTGATAACGTCAACAGAGGGACGCTGTGTCGCAAGCACCAGATGGATACCTGCAGCTCTTGCTTTCTGCGCAAGCCGGCAGATATAGTCCTGAACCTCGCCGGGAGCAACCATCATAAGATCGGCAAGCTCGTCGATGATAATAACAATCTGTGGCATAGGACGTTTTTCGGGGTCTTCAGCCAGAATTTTCTTGTTATATGGTTCAAGCTGACGAACGCCTGCTTCTGCAAATTTTTTGTACCTGTCTTCCATTTCCTGAACCGCCCAGCAGAGAGCACCTGCCGCTTTGCGCGGGTCGGTAACAATAGGAATGAGCAGATGGGGTATATCGGTATATGAGCTGAGTTCAACAACTTTTGGGTCAACAAGAATGAGTTTTACATCTTCGGGAGAAGCTTTGTACAAAATACTTGTTATAATTGTGTTTATGCAAACACTCTTACCTGAACCGGTTGCACCGGCAATTAAAAGGTGAGGGGTTTTTGCAATATCCATTACAACTGTTGCGCCGTTTATGTCTCTGCCCACTGCGACCGAAAGTTTGGAATCGGATGCTCTGAATTCCGGAGAGTCTATGATGCTTCGGAGGTAAACAGAGGAGACAGTGTCGTTTGACACCTCAACACCAACATAACCGGGCAGAACCTCAATTCTTACATTGTTTGCCGGAAGACGAAGTGCAATGTCCTGATCGAGAGCCGTTATCTTGTTCACCCGCACACCTGCAGCTGGGACAATTTCGTATCTTGTCACGCTGGAACCGCGGGTGATATTTGTAACTCTTGTTTCAATACCGAAATCCTTGAAAATTTCCACAAGTTTTACAGCATTGTCTTTAAGCTCGTCAATTTTACCGCCGGTATGAACCTTGGGACCTTCATAAAGCAGTTCCGGTTTGGGAGGAATATATTCTTTTATAATAGGTGGTTCTTCAATTTCTATAGGAGTAATTTCTCCTGCATCTTCATCTGCATTTTCGGATTCAGTCTCTTTTGCTGGCTCTTCTTTTTCCCCGACAGGTTCCTGCTCGTCTGCTGTGTTATTAAGAGCATCGTTTATGACAATTTCATTCACATCGCCCGATTTCCAATTATATTCTTCAAGCTGATGTTCGGGAAAATCAATACGGATGGAATCAATTTTCTGCTCGCCTGATTTTCTGCTTTCTGCTTTGTCATGGTCAATATCTTTTTTAATATCGTCAGCAGCGTGTCTTATGCTGCGAATTGCCTTTTTTATGAGGTCTGTAACTGATATTTCAAAAAGTGCCACAATAAGAATTAAAATGAGCGCAACAATGATAACGCCGCTGCCTTTTGATGTAAAAGAATACAGTGCATCTGTCAGAGCACCGCCGATTACGCCGCCGCTGACGCCTGTTTTGCCAAGGTTATAGTAGCCGATTATGCCATTTTCCGGGAGAGTTTCGGCAGACAGGCGGAAAAGGTAGTGGGCAAACATTGAAAAAAGGAAAGGAACAACTGCCACCATCGCTTTTTTGCTGCGCAGGTCGCGTTTTTCTCCTATAATGCTCATAACTGCAAGGGTAATGAGAATGACAGGGAGCAGGTATGCGACGTTGCCTAAAAGACCGCAGAAAATGGATTTCAACAGGTCGCCGAAAGCACCAAAAACTTCCGACCACATACCCATAATAAAAATTATTCCCAGAAGAGAAAAGACAATGGTGCCAATCTCTTTTTTAACAGCGGGTGTGACATAAACCGCTGAGGGTTTCTGAGCTTTCTTTGTTTTTTTCCTAACTACTTTTCGTGCCATATGTAAATTACTCCTTACGCAGTATAATACTTAAAATGTAAAATTCTTATAACATTATATCATAACAAAAAATATTTTGCAAATTTTTTATTTTAATATAGATTTTACAAAAAATATGTGTTATAATAAAATGGGATGGAAAAGATTAGTATCAAAAAGAAAAAGAAAAATTGAAATACCATATATTGGAAACAGGAGGATTTTATGGACATTTTTTCAGTAATCACATTGCTTGGCGGACTTGCCCTCTTTTTGTTCGGAATGGACTATATGGGCGAAAGCCTGAAAAAACTTTCAGGCGGCCAGCTTGAATCAATCCTGCAAAAACTCACATCCAACAGAATAAAAGGTTTTCTGCTTGGATTTTTAGTAACAGCAGTAATACAGAGCTCTTCAGCCACAACCGTTATGCTGGTTGGTTTTGTAAACTCGGGCATTATGAAACTGGCGCAGACAATAGCTATTATTATGGGAGCAAATGTCGGCACAACCGTTACAGCATGGCTTTTAAGTACCACGGGTATTTCGGCAGATGCTGTGTGGCTCCGTCTTTTGAAACCCGATGCATTTACTCCTGTGCTCGCTATGATTGGTGTCATTATGGTTATGATGTGCAAATCGGACAAAAAGAAAAATGTTGGGTCAATTCTTCTTGGCTTTGCAGTTCTTATGTTTGGTATGGAAACAATGTCCGGAGCAATGTCCGGCCTTAAAGATAATCCTTCCTTTGCAAAAATACTTGTTATGTTTGAAAACCCTATTCTGGGCATTTTGTGCGGAACAATTCTCACGGCGATTATCCAGTCTTCTTCCGCATCGGTAGGTATTTTGCAGGCACTGTCGCTCACAGGTGCAATTCCTATGGCAACTGCACTTCCGGTTATACTTGGACAAAACATCGGCACAACAATCACACCGGTGCTCTCTTCCATCAGCGGAAACAAAGCTTCAAAAAGAGTTGCTATTGCCTGTGTATATATTAAGACTCTTTCTGTCATTGTAGTCGGCGGCGGATTTTTCCTGCTCGACTCCATTTTCGATTTTGCCTTTTTAAACGGACAGGCAACCGTTTTCCTGATAGCAATTGTTCACACACTGTTCAATGTAATTTCAACAGTGGTGCTTATTCCTTTCTGCAACTGGATAGAAAAACTTTCAATCTGGACATTTAAATCGAATGAAGAAACAGTAGAGGACAGTCTGAGAGTGCTGGACGACAGATTTTTGGATGTTCCGGGATTTGCTCTTGAAAAGGCGAAAGAACTTATCGCTGAGATGATGCACAAAACTGCAGATGCAGTCAACGCTTCGATGGATATACTGCTCAGCTATAATGAAAAGACGGCAGAAGAGATAAAAGAACTCGAAGGACTTGTTGACAATTATGAAGACAAGCTGGGCTCCTATCTTGTAAAACTTGCCGGTCATAAGCTTACCGAACACGAAGCAAACGAGGTTACATCCCTTCTCCATATTATCGGCGATGCGGAAAGAATTTCCGACCACGCCTGCAATATGGTTGATGCGTCAAAAGAGATCTTTGCCAAAAAGATTGTTTTCTCACCTGAAGCCGTTAAAGAAATCGGAGTTATCTCGGGTGCGGTAAAAGAAATTGTTGATATTTCGGTTAAAACAGTTGAAAACTCCAGCAAAGAAGAGGCAATAAAAATTGAACCGCTGGAACAGGTTATAGACAAACTGAAATATAAGATGAAAAACAATCATATTATGCGACTTCAGAACAACAAGTGTACAATAGAAGTTGGATTTGTGCATGCAGATATTATGACCAATTTTGAGAGAATTGCCGACCATTGTTCAAACATTGGTGCAACAATTCTGCAGAAAGACCTTGACAGTTTTGCCCCGCACGATTATTTAAGTCACGTAAAAAACGAAGGGGAAAACGACTTTGCAAGCCAGTATGACAAATATAACGAAAAGTACAATATAAAATGATAGGGACAAAACTATGAAAGAAATGTTAAGAATTGTAAAATTTCTTCTTTTTTCTGCCAGCGCGGGGGTTATTCAGATTGGCTCCTTTGCACTGCTGACAGAACTTTCGCCACTAAGCTATTGGCCCTGCTACCTCATATCGCTTGTTTTAAGCGTGGTATGGAATTTCACACTGAACAGAAAGTTCACATTCCATTCAGCAGCAAACATTCCGGTGGCAATGATGAAAGTTCTCGGCTATTATGCAGTTTTCACACCCCTTTCGACAATTCTGGGCGACTACCTTGTAGAAACTTTGCTGTGGAACGAATATCTTGTGACAGTGCTTAATATGCTTTTCAATTTTGTTACCGAGTTTCTTTATCAGCGGTTTTTTGTTTTTGGTAAAAGCATTGATAATGATGTAGAGGAGAATATAGTAAAATAAATACAGACGGTGATGCAGATGTTATGGGAAAACTTAAGAGAAGAGGAATTTGAGGGAGCAATAGAAAAGTCAAAAGGACTTTGCATTCTTCCTGTCGGATGTCTTGAAAAACACGGGCAGCATCTTCCCGTCGGGACAGATGTTATACATATATCGGAAATTGCAAAAAAAGCGACTGAAAAGGAATATGCCGTTGTTTTCCCGACAATGTATTTCGGCGAAAAAACGGGAGCGGGAGAGTTCCGCGGCACCGTTATTTTCAGCCCCGAACTACGTCTTAACATTTTAAAGGAAACCTGCAGAGAAATCTATCGTAACGGATTTGACAAAATTCTTATTTATAACGGCCACGGTGGGAACCGCGATATGATTTCCTTTTTCTCAAGAAGCCTGCTTTATGAAAAAACGCCATACAGTGTTTTTGACTACAGCCTCGGTGCAGATTTTGCAACTCCAAAAAAACTGCTTGCGGAAAACTTTGAATATTTAACAAAAGAGGACAGAAAAATTCTTCAGGACTATAACGATAAAAAGAAACGGTTCGGACACGCCTGTTTTGTTGAAACGGGCTGGGTTTACGGTGTTCGTCCCGAAACGGTACGGCTTGATAAAATAGCCCAGGAAAGCGGAGAATCAGCCCATGTTTTCGACGAGTTTGCGGAAAGAAAAATAAACTCTCCTTTTGCCTGGATGGCAGACTATCCCAATTCCTATCAGGGAGATGCTCACGAGGGGATGAACGAGCGAATCGCAAGAGCTATGGTGGAATATTCGGTTGGGAAACTTTCGGAAGTGATAGGTTTTTTAAAACAGGAAGCAATCTCGGATGAGTATAAGAAAAAATGGCTTGAAAAACAAGGATAGATGCCCTTTTCGGATATTGACAAAAAAGATAGCCATTGATATAATAAATATATAGAAAACAAAGGTCTGATTTTTGCAGTCCGGCCGGAGGGTAAATTTTATGAATTTAATGGGAATTGATGTTGGAACAACGTCGGTGAAAACGGCAGTTTTCAATGAAAAACTTGAAATGCTATGTTCCTCAAATATTGATTATATAATTGAATCGCACGACGACATTGTGGAGTTTGGTGCGGAAAAATACTGGGAAATTGTTAAAACAGAGCTTGAAAACCTTGAAATTACGGTTGATGCTCTTGCCATAGATACTCAGTGCGAAACACTCATTTTAACCGATGAGGAGGGAAATCCTGTAAGAAAAGCAATTGTGTGGCTTGATAACAGGGCAACTGAGGAAGCGGAAATCATTGAAAAGCATTTTGGCAGAGAATATGTCTACAAAATGACAGGTCAGCCAGAGATTACGGCTACATGGCCCGCTTGTAAACTTTTGTGGGTGAAACGTAACGAGCCGGAAATCTGGGCAAAAACAAAAAAGATATTTTTGCTGGAAGATTATCTGCTTTTTAAACTTACAGGAAAATTTGTGACTGAAAAAACACTTCAGTCGTCTACCATATATTTCGACATAAACAAGGCGGACTGGTGGCAAGAAATGCTCGACTTTATCGGAGTGGGCGAAAAAATGCTGCCAAAGCTTTTGGACAGCGGTGTGTATGTCGGGGGCTATGGCGATATAAAAGTTGTAACAGGCGCTATGGACCAGGTTTCGGGCGCAATTGGTGCCGGCGTTGTTAAAAAAGGCACGGTAAGCGAGATGACAGGAACAACAATGGTTGTTTTCTGCCCGTGTGACACCATTCCGGAATATGATGAAAAAAGCATAATACCCTTCCATTATAATTACGACGGAAAATACTGTTTGCTTATGTGGTCATCCACGGCGGGTATGGCGCTTAAATGGTTCAAAAATGCACTGTGTGAAAACTTTTCTTTCGGCGAGCTTGACTTGCTTGCAGAAAATGTTGCACCCGGTTGTGACGGGCTGACATTTTTGCCATATCTGTGCGGGTCTACAATGCCGAAATACAACCCTGACGCAAGGGGCAGCTTTACGGGGCTCACTCCCGAACATACAAGAGGCCATTTTGTCAGAAGTATAATGGAATCCATTTCCTGCACTTTGAAAGAAAATCTTGACTATTTAAACCTTGATATAAGTGAAATCCGTGCTATGGGCGGGGGAGCTAACAGCCCGCTCTGGTGTCAGATGAAAGCGGATATGACAAAGAAAACACTTGTCACACTTAAAAACAAGGAAACTGCCTGTCTTGGCGGCGCGATTCTCGCAGGTGTTGGAGTAGGGCTTTTTAAATCGGTTGAAGATGTTGTGCATTTGATTGGCATAAAAGACAAATATGAGCCAACAGATGTTGATTATATAAAAGCTTATGAAAACTATAAAAAAGCTGACAGTTTGCTGAATAACCCGGTAAAATAAAAACATATAAGGAGAAAAATATGATTGCCATAAAAAATGCAACACTTGTTATGAAAGACCATTATATCCCCGATGCGATCCTTCTTATAGAGGGTGATAGAATTGTGGATTTTGGCAAAAAGCTTGCAATCCCGGATGGGGCAGAGGTGATTGATGCACAGGGAAAGTTTGTAGGCCCCGGTCTTATCGATATACATACCCATGCTGACGGAACGACATATTTTCATGATGACCCCGTAAAATGCTCAAGAACTCTTCTTGACCACGGTGTTACCTCTGTTTTGCCGGCACTGTTTTACAGTATGAATAAACAGGAGCATCTTGATGCCATAAAAAAATACCGTGATGCTATTGCAAACGGCGAATGTCAGAATATCATAGGTGTTTATATGGAGGGTCCCTACCTTAACCCCGATTTTGGTTGTGACAAGGAAAAGAATGTGTGGAAGGACGCTATCGTTGAAAAGGACTATGCCGAGGTGGTAGAGGCGGCAAAGGGATTTGCAAAAGTTTGGTGCGTTGCCCCCGAAAGAGAGGGCATACTCGACTTTGTGAAGTATGTAAAGCGTGAAATCCCCGAAATAGTCTTCTCCGTTGCTCATTCCGAGGCTACTCCCGAGCAGATTGAGGCACTTATGCCCTACGGACTTAAGCTTGGAACACATCACACAAATGCAACAGGAACTCTTGAAAACTATCCTGAGGTACGTGGCGTATGTGTTGACGAAACAGTAAATTATAACAGCGATATTTATGCAGAGCTTATCTGCGATTCGATGGGTGTTCATGTGCATCCGTATATGATTCGTCTTGTTAAGAAGATTAAGGGGCAGGACAAGATTATTCTTATCGCTGACTCTTTCGTTGCAGACGGTCCGCCGCTTCCCGGCCTTGAGGAGGCGTTCGATATCAACTTCGACTGGGGCGGAGATATAGCAGGAAGCAAGCTGACACTTGACATAGCCTGCCATAATATGATGGTGCATACAGGCGGCAGTATTTGCGATGTGTTTAAGTATGCAGCCCTTAACCCCTCACGCCTTTTGAATATGCCCGAAATAGGCTCAATAAAGAAGGGCAATATTGCAAACCTCATTATCGTTGATGAGTGGTTTAATGTGAAGAATACCATATTGAAAGGTAAAATAGTAAAATAATTTAAATGATAAAAATTATTATGAACGGGAAAGAATGCAAATGAAAGAATATAAAATAAAAAAATTCTGCGGCAAGCCAGACTGGAGCACCATTCCTTCTTTAAGCATTGATGTTCCGTATGAAAACACTCCCGATACAATTACTGCGGGGGCGCAGATTTGTTATAATGATGAAGCAATTTATGTTCATCTTTCAACTGTGGAAGAGGAAATCCGTGCGGTTGAAAAAGGACCGCTTGGTATGCCCTGCGAAGACAGCTGTCTTGAATTTTTCTTCTCGCCGATGGATGATGATATAAGATACTTCAATTTTGAGTTCAACGCAAACGGCTGTCTTTTCCTCGGCCTGGGGAAAAGTCTTACCGAGCTTGTAAGGCTTGTCCCTGACGAGCAGAAAAATATATTTGAACCTAAGATTTCAATGACTAAAGACGGTTGGGAAATTTACTATAAAGTTCCCTACACTTTTATCCGTCATTTCTTCCCGAACTTTGAAATAAAACCGGGTAAAAAGGTTCGTGCAAACTGCTACAAATGCTCAGATTTATCAAATCCTCCGCACTATCTGGCTTGGAGTGCGGTTCCGGCTCAGGAAGAGCTTTCTTTCCATATGCCTGAATATTTCGGTATTATGGAATTTACTGATTAGTGCAATTTTTTAAAATTGAAATATTATTATAAAAGGAGAAAAAACAATGAGTAATTTTATTACTGATCCGGCAACAAAATTTGATTTTAAGCCGCATGATTTTGTTCCTTTCAAGGACAAAAAGGTTTGCGAATATGTTCGCAGTCTTAGTGGCAAGGATCTTGAAAAGAGAGAAGATTGGTGGCATCCTGAATTTAACGTAAAAGTTATGATGAACCCCCATCCGGTTCTCATAGCAACACTTTTTGAACGCCTCAGAGCAGCATCTGAAGCAGGCAAAAGCTTCACTATGATTCTCGGCAACCCCGAGCCCGACACATACATTCCTCTTGCACAGCTTATCAACTATTTCGGCATTGACTGCCGCAAAGTTCACCTTGTAGCTGAAGATGAATGGGCAGACGAAAGTGGCAACATTGCTCCTATTACATACGAAGCAGGTTTTGCACATTCTATGATTAAGTATCTCTACTATCAGATTGATGAAAAACTCCGTATGCCTATGGAAAATGTTCACTTCCCCACAAACGCAAATATCAAAGATTATTCCAAGATAATTGACGATATTACAGAAGGAACAGGTGCTGATATTGCATCAACATCTCCCGGTTGGGCTGGTCATATGGCATTTGTTGATCCTATTCCTGAATTCATCGGCAGCGGTGATATTGAAGAATGGCTCAATCAGCCTGCACAGATTGTTAAACTTCACCCCATGACCATTATGCAGAACTCTCTTAATGGTACATTCGGTCAGTCAGGTGATATTGCCAACGTTCCTCCTTGCGCAGCAACTATCGGACCTCTCGATGTAATGCGTGCAAAGGAAAGAATTGAAGTTCATGCACTTGCAACATGCGGTACATTCTCTTCATGGCAGAGAATGACAAGCCGTCTGTGCACACACGGTCCTGTTACACCTTACCTTCCCAGCTCAATGCTTCAGACAAAGAAAACTCAGGTTTATATCAGCGAAGAACTTGCAGCTCCGTTTGAATGCTGGGAAAAAGTTGGATACTAATACCAATAAATATAGAAAAACCACTTGCACTGCAAGTGGTTTTTTGTTGTATAAAATTAGTTTTTCTTAACTTTGGGGAGAATATCAAATTTAAACATTGCAATAAGTATTGAGAAAAGAGAAAGAAAATCTGATATCATGGCTTCCCAGCCGCCGATCATAAAATTGTAGCTGATCCAGAAAATGCAGGAGGGAAGTGTGATGATGCGGAGATATTTTTCGTTTTTTAATCCATAGGATACAGTGGTTAAAAGTTTAGCTATTACAGGAAGCAAGCTTATTGGGCCTGCCCAGGAATATATCCCAAGGGCTATTACAAACAGAGAAAAAACTATCATCACCGGCAGGGTGGAGCGGTTTTTCTTCACAAGTCTGTAAAAAAGAAAGTTTCTGGCGCCCGAAATCAAGTCAATCCAGGCACCCGTAAATGCTCCCATAAGAAAATATTGTATGGCAAAAGAAAGCTCGGACAACATTTTGCACAGTACAATATTTTTGTGTTTTTTAAACTGAAATGGTATGACACACAAAATGAGACCGATTATTCCAAGCCCTCTTATCAGTATCTGCATAGAAAAACTCCCATCATAATTTTTGATGCATAGTCATTATATAATCATTAACGGGGTCTGTCAAGAAAAATGTTGTTTTTGCTGAAAAATTGCACTTTTTATTGACAAAAAAAGAGAAACAATATATAATAATTAAGAAGATAAAAAGTACGGGGAGAGAAAAAGAAAATATGTATAAAGATTATGCAATTAAAGAACCGTTTTTTGAATATGGACCCAAATGCTATATGTATGGAGATGTCCTTTTAGATATTGCAAAAGGTCTTGACGAACTTTCGGAAAAATATGATGTTGATATTGTTCTGGATGTTCCTGATACTGAAATTTTTAATATTGCAAAAAACACAAAGAGAATACATGTATATTCCCAGCATATGGATAGTTTGCCCGTGGGCAAAGGAATGGGAAGAACACTGCCGGAAGCTTTAAAAGCAGCCGGTGCAGTAGGTGTAATGCTTAACCATGCCGAACATAAACTCACGCTTGATGAAATAGCCGAAGCAATTAAAAGAGCAGATGAAATCGGCCTTGCCACAATGGTATGTGCAGACAGCGTTGAAGAGGTACAAGCAATTGCAAAACTCGGACCAAACATTTTAGTTGCAGAACCAACCGAGCTTATCGGCACAGGAAGACCGGCAGACAAAGAATATGTTGACGAAGTTATCAAATGCATAAAAGACATAAATCCGGATATTAAGCCTTTCCCGTCAGCAGGTATAAGCAAGGGTGAAGACTGTTATAACATCATAAAAGCCGGCTCATCGGCTTCCGGTTGTTCAAGTGCTATTGCAAAGGCAGAAAACCCGCTTGCTCTTGCAGAAGAAATGATTGCTGCTGTAAGAAAAGCATGGGACGAGCTTCATAAATAAAAGGAGAATTACATATGAGACAAGAGGCATTAAAGCAGGCAAAACAAGCCTATAAAACAGAGGCTGAATGTATAGAAAAAATGCTCGACTATTTTGATGAAGAAGCTTTTTCAAAAGCAGTTGAACTTTTAAAGAACGCAGAGAGAATCGGCGCTTCGGGCAGCGGCCATAGTGGCATAATCTGCCAGCATTTTTGCCACCTTATGTGCTGTATAGAACGTCCGGCAAGATTTATTTCTCCGGCAGAAGCAATACACGGAGCAACAGGATATCTGCAGGAAAATGATGTTATGGTTTTTGCGTCCCGTGGCGGAAAAACAAAAGAACTTCTTCCCATAGTGGATATCTGCAAAGCCAAAGGCGTGAAAATTATCACTGTTACAGAAAACTTAGAATCTCCGCTTGCTCTTCAGGCGGACGTGGTTTTAAAACAATATGTCAACAGGGAAACAGACAAATACAATTCCCAGGGAACAACTTCAACAACTGCGCTTTGTATGATATTCCATGCATTGCAGACAGCGCTTATTGAAGAAACAGACTATAAAAACGAACAGTTTGCCCTCATTCATCCGGGTGGCGCTGTTGGAGAAAGATTGAACAAATAATAAAATTATAATATAAACGGAGGAAAGAAAAATGGAATTTAAAGTAGTTCAGAAAGAACTGGAACTTCAGTCAAGGGGCTGGATCCCCACATTTCACGATGTATCAAAAGAAATAATGGAAATTGTTGCTGAGTCAGGAATTAAAAATGGCACAGTTGCTATAGCATCTCACCATACAACCTGTTCAGTAATGGTTCAGGAATGTTCACACGACATCGATTCATTCGACCTCGAATTCCTGCAGCACGACCTTCTCGACATTATGAGAAAAATGATTCCCGATTTTGCAGAAGAACATCAGTACCGTCATCCCGGCCCGATACACTCACAGTTCGGCAGATACGTTGACGAACCGGGTGATTTCACAAGCATGAACACAGACGGTCACTTAAGAAGTGTTTTCTTCGGCAGAAGCGAAACAATGACAATTAAAGACGGCGTTTTAGATGGTGGCGAATTTGCTCACATCTATTTCATCGACTGGGACCACGTTCGTGCACGTCGCAGACAGCTTAACGTAACAGTTATGGGTACAACAGAGGATGTAGGTGACAGAAAGTACAATGGCGGTGAAGTTATCAACACACTCCGCAAGTACACAGACGAAGAAAAAGCTTACGATGTTCACTACGACCTCCAGCTTAAAAGATAAGATTATTTTTATTGAAAGATTGCACAGGTTTTACTGTGCAATCTTTTTATGTTTATTGACACAGAGAGAAATATTATTTATAATAATATATAGATTTGCCGGTGAAGGAGATGAGAAGATGGCGTATGTTTTTGATTGTATAGTAGTTGGCGGAGGCCCCGCCGGGATGATGGCGGCAGGAATGTGCGCAGAGAGAGGATTTGATGTTCTCATAATAGAGAAAAACAAATCGCTGGGCAAAAAGCTCAGAATTACCGGCAAAGGCAGATGTAACGTTACAAACGATACCGACCCGGCAGGTGTTCTTGACAATATTATAAGCGGGAAAAAATTTCTTATGAGCGCAATAAACAGGTTTTCCCCAAGAGATACCATAAATTTCTTCGAGGAACTTGGCGTACCCCTTAAAACCGAAAGGGGAAACAGAGTTTTTCCACAGTCGGACAATGCGCTTGATATTGTGGACGCCATGCGAAAATATTTGTCGCAGACGGGCGTGAAACTTCTGTGTGATACGGTGAAAGACATAATTGTGTCGGACGGAGAAATCAAGGGTGTTGTGACAGAGGGTGGTAGAAAATTTGTCTCAAAAACGGTTATAGTTGCTACCGGCGGGAAGAGCTATTCTGTTACCGGCTCAACAGGCGACGGCTACAGATTTGCCAGAAAAGCGGGGCATAATATAACCGACATAAAACCTGCGCTTGTGCCCGTTAACACAGAAGAAAAATGGGTACGTGAAATGCAGGGGCTTTCGCTGAAAAATGTTAAACTGAGTGTTTATGACGGAGAAAAATGTGTTTTTTCCGATATGGGAGAAATGCTTTTTACCCATTTTGGAGTAAGCGGTCCGCTTGTGCTCAGTGCAAGCTGCCAGATGCAAGATATTTCAGATAAAAAATATGTAATGTCGGTGGATTTTAAACCGGCACTGGATGAAAAAACGCTTGATACCCGTATTCTGCGTGATTTTAATGAGAAGAGCAACAAAGATTTTATAAACTGTCTTTCAGGAATTCTACCTTCTGCTGCGATTCCCGTTTTTGTAAAACTTTCGGGGATAGACCCTCGCAAAAAAGTGAATCTGGTTACAAGGGAAGAAAGAAAAAAACTTCTTTTTCTGCTTAAAGGACTTGAATTCCATGCGGAATCTTTCCGTCCCATAAACGAGGCAATTGTAACGGCAGGCGGTGTTGATACAAAAGAAATAAATCCTGCCACTATGGAATCAAAACTTGTCCGCGGACTTTACTTTGCGGGCGAAGTTATGGATGTTCACGGCTATACCGGCGGATTTAATCTGCAGATTGCCTTTGCAAGCGGAGCAGCGGCAGGGAAAAGTGTCCTGAAAAATGAAAAATAGTGTTGTCTTTTGGGGCAGATTATAGTATAATAATAGTAATCTTATTTACGGAGGAAAAAGTTATGGCCTACTACAGTATAGCAATTGACGGACCCGGCGGAGCAGGAAAAAGCACCGTTGCCAAAATTGTTGCAAAAAAAATGGGATGTATTTATATTGATACAGGCGCAATGTACAGAGCGGTAGGTCTTTTTGCAGTGAGAAAAGGAATTACTACAGAAGACGGAGCTGCACTTTCCGGAATTCTTGATGAAATTGTGATAGACATAGAAATTATAGACGGAACACAACATATTTTCCTTTGCGGAGAAGATGTTTCCGATAAAATAAGAACACCGGAAATTTCCATGGCGGCATCAAACGTTGCAAAAATTCCGGCGGTCAGACTAAAGCTTGTGGAACTTCAGAGAAAGCTTGCAGAAAAAAGCAGTGTCATTATGGACGGCAGAGATATAGGCACTTATGTTCTCCCGAATGCAGATGTTAAAATTTTTCTTACTGCCGACGTGGAAAGCAGAGCAAAAAGAAGATATGATGAACTTCTTTTAAAAGGTCAGGAACAGAAGTTTGAAGATGTTCTGGAAGATATGAAAAAGCGCGACTTTAACGACTCGAACAGAGAATTTGCGCCGCTTAAACAAGCGGAAGACGCAGTACTTGTGGACACAACAAGCGTGGACCTTGACGGGTCGGTTGAGATGGTGTTTGAAATTATAATGAGCAAACTTGTGTAAGAGGGAATATGATGTTAAGATTTATAACGGCAGTTCTTCGGGTCTGGTATAAATGGATTTACAGAGCAGAAGTTTACGGACTTGAAAATTTACCGGAAAGCGGTGGGGCACTTATATGTTGCAACCACACTCACTGGCAGGACCCGCTGCTAATTTCGGCGTTTTGCAGAAAAGAAATGAAATTCTTAGGGAAAAAAGAACTGTTTAAAAACAAGCTTTTTGCAGCCTTTTTAATTAAAAACGGCGGCATACCGATTGACAGGGAAATTAGCGATGTCGGTGCAGTGAAAAAATGTCTCCGGGTGTTGAAAAATCAGGAATGGCTGCTTGTTTTCCCCCAGGGAACAAGATGCAAAAGCTTAAAAGAAGAGGATTTTAAACCGGGCGTAATGTCCATGGCGGTTAAAACGGGAGCGGTGTTTGTTCCCATGGGAATCAGCGGACAGTTTAAGCCCGGCGGCAGACCTATACTTAAAATTGGCGTTCCGGTTAGCTGTGAGACTATCCAGGAGACAGCTGAATTTGGGAACAAAAATGAGAGTCTCCGCAGATTTCTCTATGAAAAAATAAAAGGGTTGGTAGTGGAATGAGCAATTATCGTATTATGCTTGCGACAACCGCCGGCTTTTGTTTCGGAGTGCGCAGAGCGGTGAGTGAAGCGGAAAAAATTGCTGAAAATTCAACAGAAACAATAAATACCTACGGTGAGTTGATCCATAATTCACAGGAAGTTGACAGACTGAAAAGAAAAGGGCTTGTTCCGGTGGAAGATATCGAAAGTATAAAAAGTGAGCACGTTATCATCAGAACTCACGGTGTTGGACAGGATATTTTAGACAAAATAGCCGAAAAATCATGTAAGATTACCGATTTAACTTGTCCTTATGTAAAAAAAATTCATAATATTGCAAAAAAGTATTGCAAAATGGGTATAAAAACTGTTATAATAGGAGATGGCCGTCACCCTGAGGTTGTGGGCATCCGGCAGAGATGTTCCGAAAACAGTGTGATAGTGTCAGAACCCGAACAGGTGGCAGAAGCCATAACCTCCGACGAGGAGATTGTGGTTGTGGGACAAACTACGCTTAGTCGAAAAACCTTTGATGAGATTGTCCGCGAAATATTGAATATAAACAAAAATGCACAAATATTCGACACCATCTGTGCAGCAACTGCAGAAAGACAGGCGGAAGCGGAAAAAATTGCCGCGGAGGCAGATGTATTTTTTGTTGTTGGCGGAATGCACAGTTCCAACACAAAGAAACTTTATGAGGTTGCAAAAAAGGCGTGTGAAAACACCTACCATATAGAATGTGCGTCAGACATTACAAAAGAAATGCTGAACGGCAAAAAAAACATTGGAATAACGGCCGGGGCATCAACTCCCGACCAAATTATAAAGGAGGTATTTTATACCATGGAAAATCTTAAGAACCAGGAAGAACTCAACTTTGAGGAAATGCTGGAGCAATCATTCAACCATTTAAATACAGGAGACACAGTGACCGGTACGGTTGTAGACGTACGTCCTACAGAGATTGTACTTGAACTTAGCGGCTGTAAGTTTAATGGTATTATCGACCTTGACAATCTCAGTGAGAACCCCAATCTCAACCCTTCTGACATTGTTAAAGTTGGTGACGAGCTTGAAGCATTTGTTATTCAGGTGGATGACAAAGGCGGTCAGATCAGACTTTCCAGAAAAAAACTCGAACAGGAAAAAAACAGAGAAGCTCTTAAAAAAGCTTTTGAAGCGGGTGAAATACTGGAAGGAGAAGTTATCGAAATCTTAAAAGGCGGTATGAACGTTCTTGTAAGCGGCACAAAAGTTTTTGTTCCGGCGTCTCAGGCATCTGACAGATATGTTGAAGATTTGTCAAATTTTGCAGGGAAAAAAGTTTCTCTCCGTATAATTGATATGGGCGGCTATGGCAGAAGACGCAGAATCGTTGGCTCTGTAAAAGCCGTTCTTAAAGAAGAAAACTCAAAGAAAAGAGAAGAATTCTGGGCAAGTGCCGAGGAAGGTAAAACCTATACAGGCGTTGTAAAATCCATCACTCCGTTTGGCGTGTTTGTTGACATCGGCGGTGTTGACGGTCTTGTTCATATTTCCGAACTTTCCTGGAAGAGAATTTCTCATCCGTCACAGGTTGTTTCCGAAGGACAGGAAATTGAAGTTTTTGTAAAATCTCTTGATAAAGAAAAACAGAAAATTTCTCTCGGCTGCAAAAAAGAAGAAGACAATCCGTGGACAAAATTTGTTGCAAACTACAAACTTGGCGACATTGCAACAGGTACAGTTGTAAGACTGGTTCCGTTTGGTGCATTTGTTGACATCGGCGGTGTTGACGGTCTCATTCACATTTCCGATATTTCCTGGAGAAGAATTAACCATCCTTCAGAAGTTTTAAGCGAAGGACAGTCTGTTGAAGTAGTAATAAAAGCAATTGACGAAGAAAAACAGAAAATCTCTTTGGGATACAAACGTGTAGAAGACAATCCATGGGAAATCTTCAAAAGCAAATATTCTGTTGGCGACACAGTAACATGTAAAGTTGTAAGAGTTGCAGCTTTCGGTGCTTTCGCAGAAATCGTTGAAGGGGTAGATGGTCTTATACATATATCCCAGATTTCCTACGACAGAATCGCATCAGTTGCAGAAGCATTAAAACCGGGCGATGAAGTTGAAGCTAAAATCGTGGATATAAAAGAAGAAGACGGAAAAGTTTCTTTAAGCATAAAAGCACTTCTCACACCTCCCGAACCGGAAGCTAAAGAGGAAGAAACTGTAGAAGCAGTAGAAGAAGATATGCCGATGTCTGTTGGTAATGAAGAAACTGTTTCTCCTTTTGAAGTTGCAGCCCTCAAAGCTGAAAAAGAGGCAAAAGACGCTGAATAATTAAATGATATCCCCGGCAGATTTGGGGAATAGCTCCAAATCTGCCGGAGAATATAATCATAATACATAAAAAATAAAAAATTTACTAAAACTATTGACAACTTTAAACTGTTTTGTTATAATAATTAAGTCGCTGTGGTAAACAGTGGTATTTAATATTTATATGCGGGTGTAGTTCAATGGCTAGAATCTCAGCCTTCCAAGCTGATTGTGTGGGTTCGATTCCCATCACCCGCTCCATTTATGTGTGCCTGTAGCTCAGCTGGATAGAGCATTTGCCTTCTAAGCAAAGGGTCAGGGGTTCGAATCCCTTCAGGCACGCCACTAATCCGGAAGGGTTGGACAGGGTGTAAATGGTGGGTATAGCTTAGTTGGTTAAAGCACCAGATTGTGGTCCTGGGGAGCGTGGGTTCAAGTCCCATTACCCACCCCAATACTCTTGTTAGGGCAACCGCCCAAAGCAAATGAAGTGCCGTTAAATCCGGTTTGGATTAACGGCAGTTTAAATCTTGTATTGGGATGTAGCCAAGTGGTAAGGCACCAGACTTTGACTCTGGCATTTCGTAGGTTCGAGTCCTGCCATCCCAGCCAAATTTTTTACGGGCTATTAGCTCAGTCGGCAGAGCACCTGCCTTTTAAGCAGGGTGTCCCGCGTTCGAATCGCGGATAGCTCACCAAAGATAAAAACGGCCAAGCCGTTTTTTGTAAAACACCGGAATTTCTCTTTTTGGAGAATTTCGTCAATATATAAAGAAGCCGGAACTTTTCCGGACTTCCCCATATGGGCCATTAGCTCAGTCGGTAGAGCACTTGACTTTTAATCAAGTTGTCCGGCGTTCGAATCGCCGATGGCTCACCACGTCGGAACAAGTTACGCTTGTTCCGATTTTTTTTGCAAAAAAAATCAGTCACTTGCTTCACTGTTCCTCCTTTATCGTAAAAAGGCACGCTCGGCTTGCCTGTTCGGTTGTAAACGCACTCACGACGGTGCGCTGTTGCTACCACCTTTTTACGAGTACGCCTTCGGCGTAGTGGCATCTAAACCGTTCAGCTTTGCCTCTCGCAAAGCTTTTTTATTTTTCTTGACAATTTATTTTCTTATATGATATACTATAGTTGCGACACATCTGAATATTTTTGCCATAGCAGGTGCATTTTATATTTGAAAAAATGCATCCCTGGTTTTGCACCTATATGGCGTAAATGATGTGTCGCAGCATTTGGGGCTATGCATTTTTAGTGCGTGGCTCTCGCCACGCACTTTTTTAATTTGGGGGTAAAATATGAATATAAAAGTTGAGCTTTTAAAGAACTATATAATAGACTTTATAAAATTCAGAATGCAGGATTTTAACATTGATGCATCAAGAATTGCCGACACGACTGCTACACGGATGTTAGGAGAAATACAAGACGTTATAAAAAACGAGAATTTCTCTGATTTTGATGTAGTAGAAGAAATTGTTTGTATCTTTGAAAAATATAATATAGACGCAGGCTATCGTCACGACCTTTAAAAAACGGAACAAGTTTTGCTTGTTCCGTTTTTTACATTTTTATGGACTTATAAACAGCGGAATTGAGGGAGGGAAAAGGGTGAAGATTATAAAGAGACATATCATCAGTATATTTAAAATTTGCAAAGGCACATTAAATTTGTTGATTTTGCAGGTTGATATGAGTTTATATGCAACAAAAAATGCTGCTATGACACTTACATAAAATATGGCTATATCAACAAGAGCGGTGTGAAAGCCTATTATGCCGGAATAGGTGTAAAACACAGATATTATGAGAGACATTCCGAAAACTGACGACAAAATCATTGCAGGAAATATACAAGAGTATTGCCCTTTTAATTTTTTGTTAAGATATACAGAGTATATAAGCATAGGGAAATAAATCAGTTTTGTGTGTTCCCAGACAGATTCGTTAATGGGTGCAAACAGCCCAACAAAAAAATTGTTACCCGAAAGGGAATAGACAAAATGCATAAATGTCCCCAGAAGAGACACAAACAATACCCCTTTCAGCATATAACTTTTAAGACCTTTCATATTACATCACCAATATATAAATATTATTAAAAGACAAAATATATGTTTTTTTTACAAAATATTGAATTTTGGAGCACGGTTTGTTATAATAAATCAGAGGTGAATTATGGTGAAATTTCTGAGCAAAAGTTTTGACGAGCTGACCACAAAAGAGCTGTATGAAATTATGAAGGCGAGAAACATGGTGTTTCTGCTGGAACAGAAAATTATTTGCCAGGACCTTGAC
>JAZNIU010000009.1:0-42250 GCA_045577655.1 Clostridia bacterium | reverse complement strand
TGAAAGGAATTTATGAAGATGTTTAAGGATATTTACAATAGTGCTAACAATGATATAAAGCCCTCGCCATATCTTGCAAAAAAGATTTTTAATGCTTCAGAAAAAAAATCTACTCGCAGAATATTTTACAAATATGTTCCTATCTGCGCCTCTTTTATTATTATTGTTGCAGCCTCCTCTTTTTTAATGACCAACCACCGAAAAAACAACGAGCAACCTATGGTGGCGAGCACTACAAACTCCACTGAGGAGATAGCTTTTTCAGGTGCAAATATGCAAAACCGTTCAGTCGCTTCACTTAATGGCGCCGCCAAGCCGGAAGCCCGTTATTCCATAGAAAAAGAAATTGCATTCGACGAAGCTTTTGTCCACGCAGGCATTTCTTTGGACAGTATATACATTCCGGATGACCTGTCCCCCTCTTTCAGCGCAGACGACGTCCTTAATGCAGAAACATATACTCTGAGCTACCGTTCTTCCGGCACTCGCAGCCTTGATATTGAAATTTCACTGGGTGTATCAAATCCAGCACTCCCTGACGGCGACATTCAATTTATCAATGGGAAAAAAGTTGTTTTTTCTCGGAATGAAAATGTTATCCTTGCATACTTTATCTTTGATGAAAACCATCTGTTCAACATAACCGCAACCGATTTAACTACAGCAGAACTTGACAAAATAGTCAGTTCAATAACAAAAGCTCGATAGGTTTCTATCGAGCTTTTGTTTATTTTAATTTTATGCTGTCATTTTTCCATTTCAGTATTATCACAGCGAGCGACACAATGATACATATTATTGATACAAACTGGGAAATTCTTAAGTTTCCAAGCATAAGGCTGTCTGTTCTTAAGCCCTCTATCCAGACTCTGCCCAACCCGTACCATAAAAGATATGCCCAGAAAACAAACCCTTCAAAAGGTTTTTTATCTTTTAAAAACATAAGTATTGTAAACCCTGCCAGATTCCATAACGATTCATACAAAAACGTGGGGTGCACAATCATATCCCGCGCAACAATTTCCATACCCCACGGCAGAGTTGTCTGGGAGCCGTATGCTTCAACATTTACAAAATTCCCCCATCTTCCTATTGCCTGTCCAATCAGAAAAGAGGGTGCGGCAATATCTGCGATTTTCATAAAAGAGATTTTTTTGCATCTGCAATAGATAAAACCTGCAGCAAACGCTCCAATTACTCCGCCAAAAATTGCAATTCCGCCCTCCCAGATTTTAAAAACACTTACAGGATCATATTTATAAGAATTCCAGGAAAACACAACATAATATATTCTGGCACAAATTATGGCAGCAGGAGTTCCCCATATAATAAGGTCTGTAAGGATATCTTCTTTTATATCCTCTTTTTTGGACTGTTTAAGAGCGTACAAATATGCTGCTGCTATACCCAGAACAATTATAATTCCATACCAGTATATGTCTTTGCCAAACAAGGAAAAAGCTACTCTGTTTAAATTAAACGGACCAATTCCAAGTCCCGGAAATGCTATTACATTAGATTCCATTTTAGTCACCTCTTTTTTATTATACAACAAAGATACAAATTTTGTAAAGATTTAATTATAATATTTACATTTTTTGTCTTGTGTGATATAATGTCAAAAGAATTTTTATATTCCGGAGGCAATGCCAATGTTTAAGTTCGGAACAAGCGGCTGGCGTGATATTATAGCAGACGGTTTTACAAAAAACAATATTACCCTTCTTGCTCAGTCACTTTCTGTAAAAATGAAAAATGAAAACGCGGACGAAATTGTCATTGGTTTCGACAGGCGTTTTATGTCGGATATGGGTGCCATGTGGCTTGCGGAGGTTTTTGCCGCAAACAACATAAATGTTTATTACATACCAAACAACGCTCCCACACCACTCATAATGTATGCTGTTAAAGCTTATGGCTGCAAATACGGCATTGCGGTTACTGCAAGCCATAACCCTGCGGTATATAACGGAATAAAACTGTTCACCGAGGGTGGTTGCGATGCAAGTGAGTCTGTCACAACCTCAATCGAAGAAATCAGCTGCAGTGTGAAAAAAATTCAACAGATGAATTTTGACAGTGCAGTTAAAAAGGATATCATCAAAATAATACATCCTTTTAATGACTATATTGACAGCATTGTTAAAAAACTTGATATGGCTGCCATCTCCGGGAAAAAACTGAAAATTCTACTTGACCCGATGTTCGGGGTTTCAAAAACTTCGCTTCAGACCATTCTGCTTGCAGCAGGATGTGATGTGGATATAATAAACGACCGCCATGATACCCTGTTTGGCGGCAGACTTCCCTCCCCTTCAGCAGAAGCCCTTTTGCCACTTTCGGAAGCTGTTACAAAAAGCGGATATGATATTGGAATAGCAACCGATGGTGATGCTGACCGGTTTGGAATAATAAATAACGATGGCAGTTTTATTCATCCGAACGAAATTCTGGTTTTGCTCTACTACTATCTTCTTAAATACAAAAACTGGCGTGGTGATGTGGTGAGAAACCTTGCAACCACTCATTTGCTCGATAAAATTGCAAAAGATTTTGGTTGCAACTGTCACGAGGTTCCTATTGGGTTTAAATATATTGTTCCTAATATGGTAAAAACAGATGCCGTTATAGGCGGAGAGTCGAGCGGTGGTCTTACCATAAAAGGGCATATCAACGGCAAAGATGGCATTTTTGCTTCTCTTCTGCTTATTGAGATGATTTGCACAACCGGGAAAAACATTTCAGAGCTTCTTGCGGAAATACATAAGAAATATGGGGTTTCGAATATATGCGAATGTCATTTGCCCATTTCAGCTGAGCAAAAGAAAAGCATTGACAACTTGTTATTTAAAGAAAAAAAACTTCCCGAATTTCCTGTTGAAACAGAAAAAGTCAGCTATGCTGACGGACTTAAAGTATATTTCAAAAATGGCGGCTGGCTGTTTGCTCGCTTTTCGGGAACAGAACCTTTAATCAGAATTTTTTGTGAAATGGAAGAAAAAGAACTTGCAGAAGAAATTTCTGCAAAGTTGCATAAGTTTATTCTATTGTAAAAAGGGCACTGCCATGCAGTGCTTTTTTTTATAATAGAACCATACTGTCTACGATGGTAATGGTTTATGTGATTTCAAAGCTGATGGTTTATCAGATTTTCACCTGACAATCCTCCAGTCACACTTCGTGTGCCCCCCTCCTTTACACAAGGAGGGCTTTTTCGGCTCCCTTGTGCAAAGGGAGCTGTCAGCGAAGCTGACTGAGGGATTGTTTTTTATCTGCTAAACAATAAACATCGCATCGCCAAAACTGAAAAATCTGTATTTTTCTTCAATAGCTTTGTGGTATGCTTCCATTGTGAGCTCATACCCCGCAAATGCAGACACAAGCATTATAAGCGTAGATTTCGGCAAATGAAAATTTGTTATAAGTCCGTCTATCATTTTGAATTTACAGCCGGGGTAAATAAATATGCTGGTGCTATCACTTTTTGCCACAAGCTTTCCGTTTTCGTCCGTTGCAGATTCAAGAGTTCTGCAGGAGGTGGTCCCCACTGCTATAACCCTGCCACCTTTTTCTTTGGTTTCATTAACAGTTTTTGCTGTTTCTTCCGGAACAGAATACCATTCACTGTGCATGTCATGTTCCTCAATATTTTCAACTTTAACGGGTCTGAATGTGCCCAGTCCTACATGAAGTGTAAGATAGCATACATTAACGCCCATTTCTTTGATTTCCTTTAAAAGTTCTTTAGTGAAATGAAGTCCTGCCGTAGGTGCAGCGGCACTTCCGTCAAATTTGGCATATACCGTCTGGTATCTTTCTTTATCTTCAAGCTTTTCGGTTATATAATGAGGCAGCGGCATTTCACCCAGCTCTTCAAGCACATTTTCAAAAAGCCCCTCATACTCAAACTCAACAATTCTGCTTCCATTTTCCAGAGTTTCTATAACGTTTGCAATAAGTTTCCCGTCACCAAAAACCACTTTATGCCCTGTTTTAAGCTTTTTACCCGGTTTTACTATTGTTTCCCATTTATTCGTTGAAAGTCTGTTTAACAGCAGAAATTCAATGGCACGACCGCTATCCTGTCTCTGACCGTAAAGTCTTGCAGGAATAACCCTTGTATTATTTAGAACAAGACAGTCGCCCGCTTTTAAATAGTTTTTTATATTTTTAAAAGAGTCATGTTTTATTTCACCGGCTTTTCTGTCAATTGACATCAGCCTTGAAGACGACCTGTCCTCAAGCGGCGTCTGTGCAATCAGTTCAGGCGGCAATTCATAATCAAAAGTACTAAGCTTCATTTTTTCACCATCTCTTTAATTTTCGCTTTATCAGGTGTAACATACGCAGTTTTATAGTCAACATAGATAACCATTCCCGCTTTTGCACCTGCAGGTTTTTTCACATTTTTCACAGCAGTATAATCAACAGCAACATTGGTTGAATTTCTTGCTTTGGAATAATATGCGGCAAGCATTGCCGCTTCCTCCATGGTTTTGTCCGGAACCGGTTTTCCGCCTGTAGAAATTACGGTGTGTGAACCCGGAATTGTCTTTGTGTGGAACCAAATATCGCTGTTTTTTGCAAATTTAAGGGTTAGATAATCATTTTGTTTGTTGTTTTTACCAACAAAAATATCAAACCCGTCACTGCTGAGATAGCAGTCGGGGCTGCTTGGTTTTTCCTTTTTTTCTTTCCCCGGATTTCTCTGCCGGAGATATCCTTCGCTGATAAGTTCGGATTTTATTTCGCCAAGCTCCTTTGTGCTTTCACAGTTCTCAATGGAAACCTGAACACTTGTGAGATATTCAATGTCTTCCATTGCCTTTTCAAGCTCCCGGGCAGCAAACTGTTGTGTGTTTTTTAATTTGTTATATCTTTTAAAATATTTTTGTGCATTTTCTGCGGGTGACAGGTCTTTATCAAGAGGAATGTTTATTTCTTCCCCTTCATCACTGTAGAAGTTCTGGACCAATACACCACTGTCGCCTTTTTTTATCTTATAAATATTTGCAGTTATAAGGTCTCCAAATAGTTTATATTTTTCCTTTTTTTCCGACTTTTCAATATCCGCCTGTAAAATAGCGGCTTTTCTTGAAGCTCTTTCAATTAAAATGCTGACATTTTTAGACATATCACTTCCGATTTGTGAAAGTCTGGTTCTGATTTCTCTGTCAATGTAAAAGGTGTCGACCGCCGTTGCTGCTGAATCAACCTTTTCACATTTAAACTGGGTTAGCTCTATTGCCGAAAAATCAAATGGTGTTCTGCTATCGTCCAGAACAAAAACAGGCGTAAATTCACCATTTTTCACCAAATCAAAAATTTCGCAAAGTTTTTGTGCTATTTTTCTTTTTTGCTCTGCCGAAACCTCTGCCGCCGTGACATCTGTGTGTCCGACCGCTCTGCAGACTGCTTCTCTTGCAATTACAGGACTTATACCGGCAAATTTTTCAAGTATATATCCGTCTAGCTTTACATCAGACGGACAGCCAAGGACAATCTCTATAACATCCTTTTCCTCTACACAAAGCGGAGAAATCTTGTTCTGTGCAGGCGGAAGCTCATAACGGGCGCCGGGAATAACTATTCTTCGGCTGCTGACTGTTGCATCCACTCTTCTGGCACATTCCATCACTTTCCCATTTTCGTCAACAAGAATGATGTTACTGTGTCTGCCCATTATTTCAATAACAAGTTTTTTCTGCGTGTCGTCGCCAAGTTCATTCTTGCTTTCAACCGAAAGCTCTATTATTCTTTCCATTCCGGGCTGTGCCACCGAAACAAGCTTTCCTCCTGAAAGATGTTTTCGAAGAAGCATGCAGAACATTGGCGGGTTTTGGGGATTTTCCCTTGTATTTTCTGTTAAACTGATTCTCGGAAGAGAGGGGTTGCAGCTCAAAAACAGTTTATAGTTTTTCCCTAAAGAACGAATGCCCATTATGACACTGTCCTTGTCGGGCATATATATTTTATCAACTCTTCCGCCTTCAAGCAAAGATTTAAGTTCATTACAAATACATCTGACAAAAAAACCGTCAAAAGCCATACTATCCCCTCCTCCACATTAAAGTTAAGCGTGCCGGTGGCACGCTTAAAGTGTTTTTATATTACTCTTACCGAAAGAACTCCGTCTGCATTTTTGATTTCTGTAGAAACTTCGTCAGAAACTGCCGATGCAACGTCGATTATTGTAGCAGCATAATCTTTCTTTGTTTTGCTTGAAAGATTTTCAACAGCAAGCCCTTTTGAAGAAACAATGCCTGAAACTGTGTTCAGTATTGCAGCATCATTTTTGTGAAGAACTACAATTCTTGCCTGTCCTTTTCTGGGTTCAATCACGTTCGGGAAGTTAACCGAATTTTTGATGTTACCGTTTTCGATAAAATCTTTAAGCTGAAGTGATGCCATCACAGCACAGTTGTCTTCCGACTCGGGTGTGGAAGCACCAAGGTGAGGAATTGCAACAATTCCGTCCACGCCAAGCTGGCTGTCATTCGGGAAGTCTGTTACATAGCTTGCAACCTTTCCGCTTTCAAGTGCTGCAATGATGTCTGCACTGTCAACAAGCTCTCCTCTTGCAAAGTTTAAAACTCTGAGACCGTCTTTTGCACTTGCAAGGAGGTCTTTGTTTATCATACCTCTTGTTGCATCGTTAAGCGGCAGATGAAGAGAAATATAGTCGCATTTTGAAACCATATCAGCAAGGTCTGCTGACTGTTCAACTTCGCTTGAAATGTTCCATGCTGCACCAACTGAAAGGAATGGGTCATAGCCTATAACTTTCATTCCGAGAGCATTTGCTGCATTGGCAACCATAACACCAATTGCGCCAAGACCAACAACGCCAAGAGTTTTTCCGTAAATTTCAGGACCGGCAAAATTGCTTTTTCCTTTTTCAACAAGTTTGCCAACCTCGTCCCCCTTGCCTTTTAACGTCTGTGCCCAGTTAGCTGCATCTGTTATTTTTCTTGATGCCATGAGCAGACCAGCAATAACAAGTTCTTTAACTGCATTTGCATTAGCACCGGGTGTGTTGAAAACAACAATACCTTTTTCGCTGCATTTGTCAATCGGAATATTGTTCACTCCCGCACCTGCTCTTGCAACTGCTTTCACATTTTCGGGAATGTCCATTTCATGCATATTAAAACTGCGGAGAATTATTGCATCCGGATTTTCCATGCTGTCGGAAATTTCATAATTTGCGCCAAGCTTATCTGTTCCGATTTTTGCAATTTTATTTAATGTTAAAATTTTATACATTTTTTATCTCCCGTTTTCTGCTTCAAAGTTTTTCATGAATTCAACAAGCTTTTTAACACCTTCAACCGGCATAGCATTGTATATGCTTGCACGCATACCGCCAACAACTCTGTGTCCTTTAAGGTTTTTAAATCCTGCTGCATCTGCTTCTTTGCAGAATTTCTTGTCAAGCTCTGCATCGCCTGTAGCAAAAGTAACGTTCATCATCGAACGGCTGTCTTTGTCTGCGCAGGGTTTGAAGAGTTTAGAAGAATCAAGATAGTTGTAAAGAATATCAGCTTTTTCAACGTTAATCTTTTTCATTGCTTCAAGTCCGCCAAGGTCCATAATCCATTTAATTACAAGGCCTGCAACATAGATGGGATAGCAGGGCGGTGTATTATACATAGAATCGTTGTCTGCCATAACTTTGTAGTCAAGCATTGTAGGTGTTTCGGGACGAGCGTTTCCGAGAAGGTCTTCTCTTATGATTACGATTGTGAGACCTGCAGGAGCCATATTTTTCTGTGCGCCCGCATAAATAACACCAAATTTTGTTACGTCAACAGGTTCGGAAAGAATACATGAAGACATGTCAGCTACAAGCATTTTGTCGCCAATGTTGGGAAGTTCCGGGAACTTTGTTCCGAAAATTGTGTTGTTATAACAAATATGAACATAGTCTGCATCTTCGCGAACCATATCAGGTGTTACTTTCGGTATGTATGCAAAAGTTCTGTCTTTGGAAGTTGCAATACATTTTGCGTCACCATATTTCTGTGCTTCTTCATAAGCTTTGCCGGAGAACTGACCGGAAACAATATAA
The DNA here is from genome assembly GCA_045577655.1 of Clostridia bacterium. GTDB lineage: Bacteria > Bacillota > Clostridia > RUG12999 > RUG12999 > RGIG7450. The sequence goes on along the minus strand of JAZNIU010000009.1, from coordinate 34,179 downwards.
TCTGCTTTTCCTGATTTCATAAGGTTAAGAGGAATCGCAGCAAACTGTGTGGAAGCACCGCCCTGAACAAACAACACTTTGTAGTTGTCAGGAATGTTCATGAGTTTGCGGAAGTTTGCTTCAGTTTCTTTGATAATTGCATCGTAAACGGGAGAACGATGGCTCATTTCCATTACAGACATACCGCTGCCGTTGCAATCTGTCATTTCTTTTGCGCACTGTTCAAGTACTGAAAGTGGCAACATTGAAGGACCTGCCGAAAAGTTAAATACTCTGCTCATTTTTTTATCTCCTTTTAAATAATTTTATTCGTGGTCATGGTGACTGCAGCTTTCACAACAACCGTTGCAAGCTTTTTCTGTAAGCTCATTTTTTATTCCTAGACGGTTGTAATAATCGGTTATTGCCGCTTCAATCGCCTCTTTTGCAAGAACCGAACAATGAATTTTTGCCGGCGGAAGTCCGCCAAGTTCGTCAACAACCTGTTTATTTGTGAGTTTAAGTGCTTCTTCAATGGTTTTTCCTTTTACCATATCTGTCGCAATAGAACTTGTTGCAATAGCTGCGCCGCAGCCAAAAGTTTTAAACCGGATATCTTTTATAATACCGTCTTCGATAATCATATACATTTTCATAATATCGCCGCATTTTGCGTTGCCAACTGTGCCGATGGCATTGGCATTTTCAAGTTCTCCTGCATTGTGCGGGTTTGAAAAATGTTCCATTACTTTATCTGTATACATTCCAGGTCTCCTTTTCTTTTAGTTTTCTTCCCACAAAGGCGAAAGACTTCTGAGCTTTGAAACGATTTCAGAAAGCTTTTCCACAAAAAAGTCTATTTCTTCGTATGTGTTTGCATCCCCAAGCGTTACTCTCAGCGAGCCGTGAGCCGTTTCGTGAGGAAGTCCGATTGATAACAAAACATGTGACGGGTCGAGCGACATGGAAGCACAGGCACTTCCGCTTGATGCGGCAATTCCGTTCATATCAAGCATTAAAAGCAAGCTTTCTCCTTCGATACAATCAAAAGAGAAATTTGCGTTCCCCGGCAATCTTTTTGTAAGATGACCGTTGACTCTTGTCCTGGGAATTGTTGTCATAACCCGTTCAATCAGATAATCTCTCATCTGTGCAATTTCCAGTCTGTTTTCGTCCATTTCCATCTGTGCAATTTCAAACGCTTTTGCCATTCCGGCAATAGCGGGAACATTTTCGGTGCCGGCTCTTTTGCCTTTTTCCTGTCCACCGCCAAAAACAAAATTTCGAAGTTTGCTGCCCTTTTTCACATAAAGAGCTCCGACCCCTTTTGGACCGTGGAACTTATGAGCTGAAATTGTCATAAAATCCATTCCTATTTCTTTAACGTTAATAGGCACAATTCCTGCCGCCTGAACAGCATCGGTATGAAATTTCACCTTGTGCTTGTTTGCAATTTCCGCTATCTCTCTTATTGGCTGAACTGTTCCGATTTCGTTATTTGCAAACATAACAGAAATAAGAATTGTTTTATCAGTAATAGCATTCTCTATATCCTGCGGGGAAATAATACCCTTTTCGTCCGGTTTGATATATGTTACATCAAAACCTTCTTTTTCAAGCTGCTTACATGCATTTAATACTGCATGGTGTTCAAAAGCTGTGGTAATGATGTGATTGCCTTTTTCTTTTTCGCCGTAAGCAGTGCCGAAAATTGCCCAGTTGTCTCCCTCACTGCCTGACGCCGTAAAGAAAATTTCCTCCGGCTGTGCACCAAGATAAAATGCAATTTTCTCGCGTGCAGCATTTACCGCTTCTTTTGGTTTATTCCCAAGCGAATAAATGCTTGACGGGTTGCCGTAATGGTTTGTATAATAGGGCAACATTTCAGCAATAACCTCGGGTTTGACATAGGTTGTTGCAGCATTGTCAAAATATATCTGTCTTCTCAATTTTTATCATCCTTTAAGTAAATATAAAACTCCAAAATACTCCATTTATCATTATATACCTATTTGCATTGAAATTCAATAGTTTTTTTCAACAATAAATAAATATATATATTACAAATTTTTGCATACTTTTGATTTATTATTCTTTCAATCTATTGATTTGTCTTAAAAAATATGATAAACTAAAGAAAATGGAGGTGTTGTTCTTGAACTATATTCCACCACTTGCAAATCTTATTGATTCTTTTGCAAGACTTCCCGGAATCGGCAGAAAAACTGCCGCAAGACTTGCTTTTCACATTCTGAATATGCCTGAAGATTATGCAAAAGATTTTGCCCTTGCAATTGTAAATGCAAAAAAGCATATCGGCTACTGCGAAACTTGTAAAAATCTTACCGATGTCTCACCCTGTGCAATATGCTCAAGTCCTAAAAGAGACCGGTCGGTTATTTGTGTTGTGGAAAGTCCCAAAGATGTTCTTGCCATAGAAAAAACCGGTGAATTTTCAGGGCTCTACCACGTTCTTCACGGGGCAATTTCCCCTATGGACAATATCGGACCTGACGATATTTATTTAAAAGAACTTGTATCAAGAATAACTCCCCAAACAAAAGAGGTTATTGTCGCAACCAACCTGACGGTTGAAGGAGAAGCTACCGCAATCTATATTTCCCGTCTTCTTTCCCCTCTCGGCGTGAAAGTTTCACGTATCGCACAAGGAATTCCTGTTGGCGGCGACCTTGAATATGCGGACGAAATAACCCTTTCCAAATCTATTGAATCAAGACGCGAAATTTAAAAAAACACCCGGCTGAAAAAGCTCCTTTTCAGTCGGGCATTTTTATTTCAATTTTACTTATTTCATAGAGTTTTCGTAGGATTCAATCATTTTTTTAACCATCTGGCCGCCTACGCTACCCGCCTGCTTTGATGTGAGATCGCCGTTGTAACCCTGTTTTAAGTTTACGCCTACTTCACTTGCAGCTTCCATTTTGAATCTTTCCATAGCTTCTTTAGCTTCAGGAACTAATCTTTTAGACATTTGTTTTCACCTCTGTTTTTCAATTTTTCGCACCTTTTGTGTGCAATAATATTTTATGTAGCATACTTTTTAATATGCTGGTAATTTCAAAACATAAAGGTAATTATTTGAAATAAAAAAACCGGGAAAATTTCCCGGTTTTTTCTAATTGAATCTTTTGCGATATTTTGGAATTTCGGTGTCTATAACATATCTTGTATGTCTGATTTTCCATTCTATGTTTTCCTTGTGGCAAACATATTCCATACTCGGTTCATAACCAAGTCTGGAATCCTGTTCGACAAGCGGTATTGCAGACTTTGCATTTTCTATTTCATCCTCTGCAATTTTTATCATATCCTCAAAAATCTTGTCAATTTCTTTCTTGTCCTGTTCAACAAGAAGTCTGGCTTTATTGATATACCATTTTTTAACATTTATTCCCGTTTTTAAAATGGTTACAATAAATTTTCCTAAATTTATAAGTCTTAACAGTTCCTCGTTTTTATTTTCTGCCACTTCCAGAATTTCAATTCCCTCTGCCATAAGTTTTTTTGCCTCTTCAAGAGAAGGAATTTCTTTAGGAATTCTAAGACCCTCAACCGTATTTTGAGGTTGGTCTTCACTCGGATATTTCGGATAGTCGGTATAACAAATATCTTTAAACATCGCATAATCAAAACACGGAACATTTACAACTCTTTTAAGCACCAGCGGATAGGAGGGACCAACTCTGAACGGACCATACTGGTCTTCGTTGGATGGAGTGAATTTTCTTATAGCTTCGCTCCAGCATTTCAAAGCTTTGTCAACGGACGAAACATTTTCTGTTCCAAACCATTTCTGCAGTGAATCTTTCAAATGTTCTTCCATAGATTTTTCAGTCTGACAAAGTGCATAATTGGAAAGGTCTCCTATAAACGAAGGATAAAATCCAAAATGGTGAGATTCCATAAGACCGCAGAGTCCGCAACTTTCGTTATATTTTCTAAGCCCCTTATATCTTCTCATCCACTGGTATGGCATTGGTTCATAAGGGATAACACCCATATCCCAGGTAAGACCTCCTGTATTTGTCATGGAATAGAGTCTTATACCGCGTTTTTTTGCCGCTTCCGCCTCAGAAGTGAAATATTCACCCGGTCCCTCAAATACCAGTGTGTAGTCGGAACAACATTCTGTTATGCCGTTAAGGTCGTACTTGTGGAACATTTCATAAGTAACCTGAAGAGAAATGTCTGTTGGAAGCTTTTCAATAAGAGCAATTCTATCTTTTTCGGGAGCCCAGCCCCAGTTGTATGTCCAGAACACAATATCCGCATCAGCATTATATTTTCTTACGCTTTTTTTAACAAGTTCAATCCACTTTGGAAAGTCTTCGCATGGGAACCAGCCCGGTCTTGGTTTGCCGGTCGGAATTTCGTTGGGGTTTGCTGCCACTCCGCATTTTGAAACACGAGGGTCCTTGCTGGCAAACTCAACACTTTCCCCAACAAGTGTTATCCCCTTAAGCCCGGGACATTCCCTGAAAAGTTTACCATACACCGCATCGTATGCCTCTTCCGCTCCCGGCTCATCAGGATGCATGGTTATTTTAAGGTAACTGTATGCATAAACATCAATCCCGTATTTTGCAGCACGATGTATAAGTTCGTTAAAATCGAGATATCCGTAAGGAGTGATATTCGGCCCTTTTGCAAACACCAGAATTGCATCTCTTCCTGAATGTGCAATTGCCGACAGGTGCTCGTCGGGGAACTCATCAAGTCCATATCCGGAATGCAGCATTCTGGGAGAAAAGAGAGGTTTCCTTCTGACTGTCCCTTTTTCAATAAAAGGCGCACGTCTTGTCGACATCTCGTTTTCAAGCATATAAAGAGCCTGCGCTGCCCCGCGGTCATCAAACCCGCATATAACTATTTTTTCTGTTGTTTCAACAACAAACCCTTTATATGAATTTGCTTCACCAAGTTCTAGCGAAACTTCAGCTTTTGTCCCGACATAAATCTCTCCGTCAGCCACTGTGCCTTTTTTCAAAATAACAGAAATGTCCATTGACGTATAAAGATAATCAATAAAATCTTTAGCTGCTGTTTCAATTACAACCGATGCATTTTTATCAATAACAACGCTCATCCCGTTTTTAATTTCAAATTCTTTTTCGTCAAGAGTAAGAGAAACATCTCTTATTCCTTTTTTATGAATTTCAAGCATTCGCTTTCTGAACTCATAATTTTTTTCTTTTGGAAGCATATACAACTCTCCTTTTGTTGTTGCTATAAACACAGTTTATAACAGTTTTTTTGCTTTGTCAACATAAAAATGAGAGTATCTAAGATACTCTCACTTTTTTAAAGAATTATGCAGATAAGCCCTCCGCTTCCCTCGTTAATAATTTTCTGCAAAGTCTCCTGAATTTTAAATCTTGATTCGTCGGGCATGCGCGAAAGTTTGTTATGAAGTCCGTCATTCACAAGCTCGTGAAGCGATTTTCCGAAAATGTTTGATTCCCAGATTTTTTCCGGTTCATTCTCAAATTCATCCAGCAATGAATGCACAAGTTCCTCGCTCTGTTTTTCAGTACCGACAATAGGGCTTACTTCAGTTTCAATCTCGGCCTTTATAAGGTGCAGAGAGGGTGCCGCCGCTTTAAGCCGTACACCATATCTGTTACCCTGTTTCACAATCTCCGGCTCATCAAGTTTAAGCTCTTCAATAGACGGATATACTATTCCGTACCCTTTAGCATCCACTTCTTTAAGAGCATACTCAATTTTCTCATATTTTTTCTTGATATCTTTCAGCTCAAGCAACAATTTTAAAAGCTTGTCGTCGGTGGTTATGTCAAGTCCTGTACTGTCGCTCAAAACATCATAAAACAGTTTTTCAGGCGTTATAATATCAATTTTTATAATCCCTTTGCCCAAATCTGTTTTGCTTGTTCTGACAGTTTCCGCATAATCATATTCGCCAATGTCATTTATTTTCATTCTTGCATCATTTATTTTTCTGACATCGCAAAGACAATCTCTTATTGTTGTGTAAATTTTATTTTTAAGCGGATGCTCGTAGCTTAATGCATCCAGCCATCTGGGAAGATTTATACCGATTTCCGTAAGTGGAAATTCATAAAGAACAGTTTCAAGAATTGACTCAATATCCGCCTCGTCAAGCTGTGCACAAGACACTGCAATTACAGGCACCTTGTGCCTTTCCTCTAACTGCATTTTTAATTGTTTTGCTTCGGCTCCGCCCGGATTTTTTGAATTTAGCAGTACCGCAAAAGGCTTGTTTATTTTTTTTAGTTCATTTATAACCCTGTTTTCTGCTTCCACATAATTTTCTCTTGGAATTTCAGTAATACTGCCGTCGGTGGTAACCACAATTCCTATAGTGGAATGGTCATTTATAACCTTTTCTGTTCCGATTTCCGCCGCCATATTAAATGGCATTGGCTCCTGCTGCCACGGAGTCTGCACCATTCTGACAGTTCCCTCTTCCTCCGAGCCCAAAGCTCCGTCAACCATATAACCGACACAGTCAACCATTCTGACTCTGCAGTCTGCACCGTTTATTTTTATATCAATCGCTTCGTTGGGCACAAACTTGGGTTCGGTTGTCATTATTGTACGCCCCGAAGCACTTTGCGGCAGTTCGTCACGAGCCCGCTCTCTTTTATAACTGTTATCAATTCCCGGTAGAACCTTTGTGTCCATAAACCGTTTTATAAATGTGGATTTTCCCGTTCTGACAGGCCCAACCACACCTATGTAAATGTCTCCCTGTGTCCTCTGTGCAATATCCCGGTAAATATTGTCCATACTCTTCTGCCTTTCCTCCTACACTCATATTTTTGTCCGAAAATTCGCCTTACCTGTAGGCGGATAAGGCTTCTCGAATTTTCATTTGTACAATTGTATGAAAAAGACATTTTAAATATGCATTTTTCGGCCATTACTGTTGACTTTTTTTATTGTTTGTTTTATAATAGTTTTAAAACAAACTAATTACGAGGTGAGATTGTATGAAAAAATCTTTTGTTCTTGAAGGATTCCGCAAAATCGGCGGATTTCAAAAATATATTTTTTCGGGTGTAAGCGAAAATTCTCTTCTCCCCTCTTTCAACCGCACCCAAAAGGGTGTGCTTATGTTTATTGCTTTTGAAGGTCCTGTTCCTATGAGCGAAGTGAGCCGTAGGCTCTGTCTCACAAAAGGTGCTTTCACAACTGTTGCAGACAGTCTTGAACAAATGGGATATATCAGAAGAATAAGATGTAACAACGACCGACGGATTATTTACCTTGAAACAACTCCCGAAGGCAAAAAAATTGCGTCCGATATCAATAAAGATACAAATAACCGTATAGACTTTTTATTAGGCAAACTTTCAGAAAAAGAAAGAGACGATTTTCTTTCTTCTCTTGAAAGAATCTGTAACCTCATTGATGTTATGAGAAAGGACTAAAGGCGATATGATAAAGCTTCTCAGATTTTTAAAAAAGCGATGGTACTTTGCACTTCTTGCACCTCTTTTTATGTTGCTTGAAGTTACAATGGACCTTTATCAACCAACTCTTATGGCGGATATAATAGACGTTGGCGTTGCAAACGGCGATGTTGGGTATATTCTTAAAACAGGCGGCAAAATGCTCACCTTTGCTTTTGCCGGAATTATTGGCGGTGTTGGCTGCTCTGTTTTTGCAGCTTTTGCAGCTTCCTCCTTTGCTACAGAGCTCAGAAACAGTCTGTTTTCAAAGATACAGAAATTTTCTTATGCTGAAATAGACAAATTCAAAACATCTTCCTTTATAACAAGAATAACAAACGATGTCACACAAATTCAGAATATGGTGCTTATGTCCCTGCGAGTTATGGTTCGCTCCCCTCTTCTGTTTTTGGGCGGCATTATAATGGCGTTTAAAATAAGTCCTAAGCTTTCTGTCGTTTTCATTTTTCTTATACCATCCATAATTATTACAATGATTTTTGTAATATCAAAATCAATGCCTCTTTTTGCAGGCGTGCAAAAAGCTATAGACAGGGTAAATACCGTTATGAGAGAAAACCTGCACGGCATTAGGGTTATAAAAGCATTTGTCGGTCAGAACCACGAAAAAAAGAGATTTAAAAATGCAAATGACAATTTAAAGACAATCAGCATGAAATCGCAGGGTATAACAATTCTGCTCTGGCCCATTATTCACGTTCTGCTTCAGCTGTCAATTGTTGCTGTTTTGTGGTTTGGCGGCAAAATGTTTACTGTCGGCGGAATTGAAACGGGTGAGATTATGGCTTTTATAAACTATCTCACACAGATTATGATGTCGCTGACTATGTCGGTTATGCATATTATATTTCTTACCCGTGCAAAAGTTTCAGCAGACAGAATAAACGAAGTTTTTGATACCAGCCCCTCCATATTCTCCTCCGATGATGCGGAGGGCGTGGAAAACTATGATGTTGAGTTCAAAAATGTTTTCTTCAAATACAACGATTCGGGCAGCTGGGTTTTAGAAGATATTTCTTTCAAAGCAGCCCGGGGTGAAACAATAGGGATTATCGGCGCTACCGGTTCGGGCAAAAGCACACTTTCCCTTTTAATTCCCCGTCTTTATGATGTTACAAAAGGCGAGATTTTAATTGGTGGAAAAAATGTTAAAAACATTAAAACCGCTGAGCTTCGAACAAACATCGGTGTTGTTCTCCAGGAAAGCATACTTTTTTCGGGCACAATAGCCGACAATTTAAAGCAAGGAAAAGAAGATGCAAACCCACAAGAGATGTCGGTTGCGCTCGACCTTGCACAAGCGTCCGAATTTGTTAACTCTCTTCCGGAAAAACATAATGCCCCGGTGGAGCAACGCGCAAAAAACTTTTCGGGCGGACAAAAACAACGGCTTTCCATCGCCCGTACTCTTGTAAGAAATCCGAAAATTCTTATATTGGACGACTCTTCAAGTGCACTGGACACTGCAACCGAAGCAAAACTGCAGGCAACACTCCGAGAAAATGTTTTCGATTGCACAACATTTATAATCGCCCAGCGAATTTCCGGTGTTATGCACTGTGACAAGATAATACTTCTGGAAAACGGCAAAATTTCTGCTATGGGAACACATTCGCAGCTTTTGCAGGAAAGTCCTGTGTATAAAAGCATTGTGGTTTCACAGCTTGGAGAGGAGGCGGTTGTTAATGGGTAATTTCAGACGCGGTCCCGGTGGCCGTCCTGGCGGTCCGGGTATGATACACGAAAAGGTTAAACTTAAAAATGCAAAAGAAACTCTTAAAAGACTTATAGGTTATATGAAACCCTATCGGTTAAACCTTATAATATCTTTTATACTCTCAGCAGCAACCTCTGTTTTCGGCATTTTAGGAACCAGACTTAACGGAATTGCAATTGACGATTGTATAACGGCTTTTGACATAAAAAAACTTGCACTTATCTGCGGAATAATTCTCTCTGTTCAGGTTGTATCAGCTTTGTGCACCTACTTTATACATTCCAATATGATAAAAGTATCGCAGAATACTTCTGCAACAATAAGAACAGACCTTTTCTCTTCTGTTTTAAAACTTCCGCTGAAATATTTTGACTCTACGTCAGGCGGAGACCTGATGAGCCGACTCACAAACGACGTGGACAATATAAATATGACCCTTTCACAGAGTGTTGCTCAGCTTATTTCAGGTGTTATAAACATTGTGGGAACTCTTATTGCCATGCTTCTGATAAGCCCGTCTTTAACTATTTTGGTGCTTATGACAATTCCTTTAATGCTAATTATTACAAGAAGTGTTATGAAGTTTACGTCAAAGTATTTCCGCAGCCAGCAAAAAGAGCTTGGCGCACTTAACGGTTTTGTTGAAGAAATGATTTCGGGGCAAAAAGCCATTATTCTTTTTGGTCAGGAAGAAAAGAATATAACCAGTTTCAAAAAGATAAATGAACGGCTCAGGATAAGCTCCCAGCTTTCCCAGGGATTATCCGGCGTAATCGGCCCGATAATGAATATGATAAACAACATAAGTTACCTGGCAATTGCAGTTGTGGGCGGTTATATGATAGTTTCAGGAAGTAATATTACCCCCGGAATAATTTTCACCTTTTTGATATATTCCAAAAACTTTTCACGACCGATAAACGAGATTGCTAACATTATAAACACACTTCAATCGGCGTTGGCGGGAGCTGAACGTGTTTTTGAAGTTATGGACGAGGAAAAGGAAACCGATTTACCGGAAGCCAAACCTATTACAAATTCTCACGGAGAAATTGCTTTTAAAAATGTTACTTTTTCGTATATAGAAAACAAACCTGTTTTAAAAAATGCCGTCTTTGACGCCAAGCCCGGCCAGACTGTTGCAATAGTTGGTCCGACGGGTGCGGGCAAAACCACAATTATAAGCCTTCTTACAAGGTTTTACCACATTGACAGCGGAGAAATTACTTTTGACGGAAAAAACATTGAAGAACTCACCGCAGACAGTTTAAGAGGTACTGTGGGGATGGTTCTGCAGGACACATATCTTTTTTCCGAAAGCGTGCTCGATAACATACGGTACGGCAACCTCACTGCTTCCCGCGAAGAAGTTATTGAATCAGCAAAAAAAGCGGGCGCCCATTCATTTATTATTCAGCTTGAAAATGGATATGACACAATCCTTTCGGATAACGGAAATGACTTGTCCCAGGGACAACGCCAGCTGATTGCCATCGCCCGTGCAATGTTGTCCCGTCCGCAGGTTCTTATTCTTGATGAAGCAACTTCTTCCATCGACACACGAACCGAGCAGAAAATCCAGGAAGCACTAAAAGTTCTGACAGAAGGGTGTACCAGTTTTGTTATTGCCCATCGTCTTTCAACAATAAAAAATGCCGATGTCATTCTTGTAATTGACAAGGGCGAAATTGTTGAGCGTGGCACCCACGAAGAGCTGATAGAGAAAAACGGATTTTATGCAAATCTTTATAACAGTCAGTTTAAAACCGGTCTTGCAATATAGAAAAAAGTGTATTTCACACAAAAATGTGAAATACACTTTTTTTAAAATCCTCGTGATGAGCCACCGCCGGAAGAAGAACCTCCTCCAAAGCCGCCAAATCCGCCGCCTGAAGAGGAGCCGCCTCCAAAACCACCAAATCCGCCATACCATCCGCCTGTCCGGTAGTAGCGTCCGCCGTGGCCACCGCCCCGTCTGCCTCTGCCAATATATAGACAGATGAGCAAAATTAAAATTATAATTGAAACAATCGATTCGTAGTCTATTCTGCCACTTTCCCCATTATATGCTTCAGGGTCTCCCAACACTTCAATAACCCCGTCATACAGGCTTATTATTCCTTTATCATAGTCGTTTTCTGACAAATAGGGCAAAGCAAGCATATCAATCATTCTGCCTGTTTTAGCATCGTTGAAAATGCCTTCCATTCCGTCGCCCACTTCGATTCGTATTCTGCGGTCGCCGGTAGACAAAATAATAAGTAAGCCTTTGTCTTCTTTTTCGTCGCCAATTCCCCACTCGTTAAAAAGGTCGTACGCATAATCTTCTATTGACTGACCTTCAAGGTCGGGAACTGTGACAACAACAATTTGTGTTCCGTCCGCATTATACTGAGCGCTCTTTGAGTTTATATAGTCCTCGGTCTGAGCTGATAAAACGTTTGCAACGTCGCTCACAAAGTTGTTTCCTTTTGGAATGGCTGCAGATACCGGTGTGACAAAAACCAAAAAGGCAAGAACTGTTAAAACAAATTTTTTCATTAAAATTCAACCTTTGGAACAGTTTTGTTTTCTTCAGTTGTTTCAAAATATTCTGCAGTTTCATAGCCAAACATTCCTGCAAAAATATTTCTTGGGAATTTTTTAATCGAAACGTTGTATTTTTTCACCGCTTCATTATAAGTTTTCCTTGCCTGTGTAATTCTGTTTTCTGTGCCTGCAAGTTCATCCTGAAGTGCAACAAAATTTTGTCCCGATTTTATATCCGGATAATTTTCTACCACTACAAGGAAGTTGGAAAGTGCTGCCGACATCTCGTTCCCTGCAGCAATTTTTTCGTCTGGCGTGGAAGAAGACAAATATTTTTCGCGCGACTGTGTCACTGCTGCAACAATTTCTTTTTCCTGGGTTGTTATGCCTTTCACCGTTTCAACAAGGTTTGGTATCAGGTCTGCACGTCTTTGGAGTTGTGTGTCAATGTTTGCAAAAGCTTCGTCCACCTGTGCTCTTGATGTAACAAGCCCATTATAAGAAGAAATGAACAATATCGCTATCACTGCTACTGCAGCAATTATTATCCATAAAGTTTTTTTCATACTATTTTTCATCTCCTACTACTGAATTTCCTTTGACGGATTTTTCGCAAGCTTTTCAACTGTCTGCATCATGGTTTCAAGGCCTTTTTTAAGTGTTATAAAGCCTCTCTCCCCATTTATCTCAACATAATAGTTTCTCTCATCGTATGAGCAGTATTTTGTTACTGTAGACTCACCGTTGGTATAAAGGAAGGTAATTGTATAATCCGGTTGGGATGTTACGCCATTTTCAGCAAGACCGTTTCCTTTTATTCCGATTATGGTCTGATATGTTTTTCTGAATGCTGACGCAAGCGCCTCTTTCCCGTCAATATAAAAATCTCTTCCTCTTTCAGCTTTCAGAATATGTTTTTTCCCTTCGGCTTCCACAGTTATAGTGTCTATATCGTTAATGTTTACTATATTGACAAACTTATTCATTAAATCGTATGCAGTTATTTTTTCACAAGCATCAGCAAATTTAACATCATGTTCAAAAACAAAATCCATTCCGTCAATCATAGTATAAACATAACCTTTTTCGCTCTTCTTGCCGTAGTGAACAAGATAGCTCTGACCGTCGCTGCTTTCAAATTTCACAGATACTTTGGGTTTGTTAAGGCCGTATTTCGCAAGATTTTTCGGATTGTCTTCAACATAGGATATAACGGCAATATCTATGATATTTTCAAAAAGAGCTGTGGATGCGCCCTCATCAAGTGTCATATGTTTGGGGTAAGACATCTGCCATGTTAGCTCGGAAGAATATGTAGACGGCCTCATTTCCGCCACTACTCTGCCGTTTGAGTTTGTAATATCCACTTTAGTTAAATCCATAGTGGTAAGCGGAGCAAGTTTCACGGCACGGTATTCGTTTATTTCGCGTTTCATACCGTTTGCAACATAAATCGAAACAACATAACTTTTCATGCTGGTCTTGTCAAGAAGAAAAGTTCCTTTGCCGCCGGCAACACTGTTCCCTACAAGAATTTCTCTTGTGTGTCCGTTTTTAAGAGAAATTGTCAACTGTGTTTCAGGGTTGTCAAATCCAAAATCTGCAATATTTGCCGGAGTTTCGACTTCTTCCGTTGCAAAGATGTTTGCATATTCAAAAACTGCACTTTCAAGTTTAGTCCTTTCGTAGTTGAGCGTCGGGAACTCTTTTATGTTCCATACGCCGTCATCGTTTTTCTCCAGAGTGTAGGACTCTTCTCTGTTGACAACGTTTACAAACTCAACATCAGCCACCGGATAGGCTATAACTTCTATTTGCTTTGTTTCGGCATTTTCGTTGTTTATTTTGTCAATTTCACCCGGAATAATGTTTGTTGCAATATATGCAAATCCAAGCATTAAAACAACCACAACACCGATTATTATATTACGTATAAGCTTATCCATTACAGGTATCTCCTTCTAATCCAGATTATAATACCTGCAATTAGTATCAGCACAGGTATTATCCATACAAGCAAATAAGTCATAACAGTGAGTGTAGCGTTTGTAACCTGAACAGCTCCCTGACTTATTATTTTAGGTGATATTTTAAGATTGTTGTTGTCGTTTGTCAGCCATGAAATTGAAGCCGAAAGAAATTCATTGTTGCCCTCATACTGTGTGGCAAGCTGAACTGTGCCCACCGACCCTATTACCATAAGTCTTGAATCTTTTGGAGAAGTTTTTTCGGAAACAATTGCAACCGGAAGTGGTCCTGCAAAATCCCCATCTTCAAATTCGTTGTTTTCACTTTCCGGATTTGCTTTACCAATAGCCTGATTAGTTGTTTCCATCAGAACTGTTGATGTTGCATTGTTTATGTTTGTAGACAAAACCGAAAAGCTGGATGTGTAATAGGAAACAAGCGGCAATGCCTGAAGTCGTATGGGCTGGGTGATTTCATGTCCGTAAGTATCGGTAAGCATCGCAATTTCGTACTGCAAAACTTTTTCAGGGTCTTTTTCAAGAACAATGTCATAGTTGGGAACAATTCCCCATTCTGCCAGCAAACTGTCAACTCTTGAAAGTTTCGGCATACCGGGCGAAAAAATCATTAGAAAGTTTCCGCCGCCATCAAAAAACTTATCAAGTTTTTCACATTCTTCCTGTGAAAAATCTGCCGACGGAACAACAGAAACAATAAGCCCGGCATCTTCGGGGATTTCACTGTTTATGAGGTTTACTGTCTCGTTTTTATATCCCATGGTATCAAGTGTTTTTACCATTGTATCCATTGGGATTTCCCCATGACCTTCCATAAAGTATACTGCTTTTTCTCCTGCAAGACCTGTAAGAACAACTATTCCGTTGGTGAGCTTTGATTCAAGTGCAAAACTATAATTGTTTACTCCCGGTTCAAAGGACAATGCCTGGTTGTATAAATCATCTGATTTTATTATTTTATATCTCTCGCCGCATTCAAGAATAATATCTCCTGTTGTAAGCGATTCCCCTTTTGACTGATAGCGGTTTAGTACAACCTGATTTTTATATACATCAATATATTCAACCTTGAATTTATCGCTCATTGCAGCATATTTCTGCAGATATTCTCTTGTTATATCCTCTGTCTCATTTTCCATACCCATAACCATAGCGTGAACCTCGGTATCAAGAGACTTCATAACCTGAGATGTCTGGTCTGAAATTGCATATTGCGAGTTTTTTGTAAAATCCAGTTTAAGACTGAATTTATTGGTAAGTGAAGCCGCAACCATATTCACAAGCACAACTATAACTACAGCAAAGGCAGTAATAACCCAGGAATTCACCAGATATTTTTTGTTAACATTTTTCATTGGGCTTCCACCTCCTCAGCTATATCTTCTCTTCTCAATATTTCTGACCGTAAGGAACAAAAATACGAAAATGAAACTAACATAATAGACAACTCCGGACAGACTGATAAGTCCCATTTCAAAGTCTGTATATCTTGTGAACACCGCCAGAACGTTTATAAGACTTTTAGCAAAATCTGATGTTATGCTGATTGTCCAGCTGTCTATTGAATAGAGAACAAAAAGCACCGCAAAAGTTAAAATTGCTGAAACAACCTGGCTCTCTGTCAGCGAAGAAATGAAAACACCAACAGAAATAAATGCTGCCCACAAAAGTATAAAACCAAAATATATTGCTACCATTTCGCTGAGCGACGGTGCACTGATTACAAAAAGTATCAACGGAAAAATCATTGAAACTGCAAGTGTTATCAGAAAAACACCAAACGCAGCAAAAAATTTACCAAGCACAATAGAAGAAACATCTACCGGTGCAGTAATTAAAAGCTGTTCGGTTTTTTTGTTTCTTTCCTCGGCAAAAAGCTGCATTGTGAGAACAGGAACAATAAAAAGGCACAGCATATTAAGTGGTGTAAGAAAATAGTTAACATTTACTGTCTGGTAGTTGAGCATCATTACAAAATATATTGCCTGGAACGCAATGAAAGGTGCCATAAAAACGTATGCAATAGGTGTTAAAAAATAGTTTTTCAGTTCTTTTTTAAAAATAGCGTACATTATTTTGCTCCTTTCATCAGTTTAGAAAGTATAGATGTTTTTACCTGTTCCGGTTCTTCCTCCTGAACTTCTGTCTGACCAATAACGCCCACAAAAACATCTTCCAGTGTTTTTTCCATTGGTTTAATCATAAGTATCGGAAGATTTTTTGAAGCAAAAACATTAAAGAGTGTTTCTCTTATGTCTGTTTTTTCTCTGGACTCGACAATAGCATCAACACTTCCCGGTTCTCTTGTTCCGACAATTTCTGCACTTTTAATTTCTGAAACATCAGCAAGAGCATTTTTCACAAGATATTCGTCGCCCTTTACTCTAAGTATAAATCTGCCTGAACCGGTGCCGCCTGACAGATTCTGCAAAGTGTCGCTTGCAACAATTTTACCGTGGTTTATAATAACAACACGGTCACAAATTGCCGTAACCTCCTGCAATATGTGTGTGCTGAGAATGATTGTTCTGTTTTTTCCCAGCTTTTTTATAACATTTCTGATTTCTATAATCTGTACCGGGTCGAGACCTACAGTCGGTTCATCAAGAATGAGAACTTCAGGGTTGCCTATGAGTGCCTGTGCAAGACCCACCCTTTGTTTATATCCTTTTGAAAGATTTTTTATAAGTCTGTTTTTAACATCTGTGAGACCAACAGTTTTCATAACCTCTACCAGATGTTCTTCCCTGTTTATCTTAACTTTCTTAAGGTTGTAAACAAAATTAAGATATTCTGTAACCGTCATATCAAAATAAAGAGGCGGTTGTTCGGGAAGATATCCAATGTTCATTTTTGCTTCATTGGGCTGGTTTAATATGTTATATCCGCAAATGGTGGCACTTCCGCCATCAGCTGAAATGTATCCGGTAAGCATATTCATTGTTGTGGATTTTCCGGCACCGTTTGGACCGAGAAAACCAAGAATTTCACCTTTTTTTACAGAAAAGCTTATATCATTTACGGCTTTTTTGTTTCCATATTTTTTTGTGAGACCGGAAATTTCAATTACGTTCACTTACTCGTCCTCCTTGACAGTGTTCTTTATGAACAATTCCTCCAGCTGTTTTTCTTCAACAACGTCCGGGGCGTTGCTCATAAGCTCAGAAGCATTCTGAACTTTAGGAAAAGCGATAACATCACGAATGGATTCGCTGCCTGTCATAATCATGGCAAGTCTGTCAAGACCATACGCCATACCACCGTGAGGAGGTGTGCCGTATTTAAACGCTTCAAGCAGGAAACCAAATCTTTCCCAGGCATGTTCTTTTGAAAGGCCGAGTGCCTCAAACATTTTCTGCTGCAGGTCAGAATTGAATATTCTGATACTTCCGCCTCCCGCTTCCATACCGTTGATTACGATATCATAAGCTTTGGAACGAACATTTCCTCTGTCGCTGTCAAGTTTGTCAATGTCCTCATCCATAGGCGAAGTAAACGGATGGTGCATTGCAACATATCTGTTTTCCTCTTCGCTGTATTCAAAGAGAGGAAATTCTGTTATCCACAGAAGGTCGTATGTGTTTTCTTTAATAAGCCCGAATTTCTTAGCAAGACTAAGTCTGAGCGCACCGAGAGAAGCAAACACAACAGAATCTTTGTCGGAAATAACAAAAATTGCGTCGCCTGTTTCTGCTCCCATTCTTTCAAAAATATCGTTGATTTCTTTTTCTGAAAGGAATTTCGCTGCCGAAGATTTTATGCCCTCTTCAGTTTTAATAATCCAAACAAGACCTTTTGCCTTATAGGTTTTAACAAATTCGCCAAGTGCATCAATCTCTTTTCTTGAAAGCTTGTCCCCCATACCTTTGCCGTTAATTGCTCTTATACTGCCGCCTGCTTCAAGGTTTGATGAGAACACTTTAAATTCGCTATTTGCCAGAATGTCGCTGATGTTCACAATTTCAAGTCCGAAACGTGTGTCCGGTTTGTCGCTGCCAAATCTTTCCATAGCTTCTTTATAGGTCATTCTGCGAAGCGGAAGTTCAATGTCTACATCAAGAATTTCTTTGAATATAACCTTCAAAAATCCTTCGTTAACTTCCATAACATCATTTTCGTTAACAAAAGACATTTCAAGGTCTATCTGCGTAAACTCAGGCTGACGGTCTGCGCGCAAATCTTCGTCTCTGAAGCATTTTGCAATCTGCATATATCTGTCATAACCGGAAAGCATAAGAATCTGCTTGTAAAGCTGTGGAGACTGTGGAAGTGCATAATATTTGCCGGGATGAACACGGCTGGGTACAAGATAGTCTCTTGCACCTTCAGGAGTGCTTTTTGTGAGTATCGGTGTTTCTATTTCCATAAACCCGTTTTTGTCGTAATAGTCTCTTGCAAGTTTTGCAATTTTATGTCTTATCATCAGGTTTTTCTGCAGGTTTGGTCTTCTTAAATCCAGATATCTGTATTTAAGTCTTAATTCCTCTTTAACGCTGGAATCTTCTTCAATCTGCACCGGAAGGGGTTCGGATTTGCTCAAAATTCTGAGCTCTTTAAGTTCAATTTCTATTTCACCGGTAGGAATGTTTTCATTGACCGCACCGCTTCTTTTTCTTACGGTGCCGACAGCCGCCAGAACATATTCAAGATGAACAGTTTTTGCCTTGTTTAAAATTTCTTCCGGCAATTCTGCAACAAGCTGAACTATACCTGTTCTGTCTCTTAAATCGATAAATACAATACTGCCTATATCTCTTACCTTACCTGCCCAGCCCATAACAGTAACTTCTCTGCCAATATCTTTGGTGCTGAGGCCCGCGCACATATCGGTTCTTTTCATTCCTTTAATTGTTTCCATTTTCATTTTTCTGCCCCCTTAAGATATTTCTCTATATCATTAATCGCAATTTCGGTATTTTCTCCCGTTGTCATATTTTTAAGATTGCACACGCCCGACATTACTTCATTGTCGCCAAGTATAACCGTGTACTGTGCACCAATCTTATCAGCAAACTTCATCTGCGCTTTAAGGCTTTTTTTCATATTATCGCAAGCAGCGCTGACTCCCGATTTTCTCAAATCATTCACAAGCTTTATTGCTGCGGGTTTTGCCCCATCGCCCATATTGCAAACAAAAATTTTAAGTTTTTTCTTTTCGGGCAGATATGCACCCTGTGCTTTCATGCACATTATAAGACGTTCAATACCAAGCCCGAAACCAATGCCCGGAGTCTTGTCCCCGCCAAGCTGCTCGGTCAGCCCGTCATATCTTCCGCCGCCGCAAACAGTTGCCTGTGCACCCAAGTCATCAGATGTAATCTCAAACACTGTTTTGGTATAATAGTCAAGTCCTCTTACAATATTGGGGTCAATTATATAATCAATTCCCATAATTTCGAGATTTGATTTTAATCCTTCAAAGTGTTCACGACACTCGTCGCAAATATAGTCAAGCAATCTGGGAGCATCTTTGGTTATCTGTTTACAGGTTTCTTCCTTGCAGTCAATTATTCGCATAGGGTTTTTCTCAAACCTTGTCTTGCAGGTGTAACAAAGCTTGTCCAGATTATCTCCAAGATATTTTTTAAGCGCTTTGTTATATTCTGCACGGCAATTGGGACAACCAATACTGTTAATATTAACTTTAAGTCCTTTAAGCCCCATTCTGCTTAAAAACTCTGTTGCAAGAGAAATAACTTCTGCATCTATTGAGTTGTCACTGCTGCCGAAAACCTCAACACCAAACTGGCGGAACTCTCTGTATCTGCCAGCCTGCGGTTTTTCGTTACGATAACATGTAATGTTGTAATATAATTTAAGAGGCAGAGCTCCGCTTAAAAGAGAATGTTCCAGAACGCTGCGGACAACACCTGCTGTACCTTCAGGACGAAGTGTTATGCTTCTGTTTCCTTTATCAGTGAAAGTATACATTTCTTTTTGCACAACGTCTGTTGTTTCACCGACACCTCTTGCAAAAAGAGCCGTATTTTCAAAAACCGGCACCCGTATCTCACCATAACCGTACAAATCGCAGATTTCTCTGATGTTTTCTTCTATGTACTGCCAGACCGCTGAATCGTCGGGCAAAATATCGTAGGTTCCTTTAATTGCTTGTATCTTTTCCATATTAACATCCTTTGTATTTTATATTACTGCGGAATTGAGGGTCTCCCCAACTCCGCAACAAAAATTAAACTGCCTTAATAAGCGTATTAACAAATCTTTCAATATCGTCAAGTATTGTTTCTGCAGCTGCTATGCTGCTGGATTTTGTTCCGAGATAGAATTTTATCTTGGGCTCTGTTCCTGACGGGCGTGCTGCAAGCCATGTATCATTTTCCAGCTCGTATATTAAAACATTTGATTTTATCATATCAATGGGTTCTGTCTCGCCCGACTCCATAAATGTTTTTGTCTGAAGCAAAAAGTCTTTACGGCAAACCACATCTATCCCCGCAATGTTTGAGATGGGGTTACTTCTGATATGAGCCATAATTTTTTTAATTTTTTCGGTACCTTCTATTCCCTCAAGAGAAATCTGCATCAGTCTTTCTCTGTAGGTACCGTATTTTTCGTAAATTTCCAAAAGTCCGTCATAAAGGCTCATACCGCGCAGTCTGTACCACGCTGCCATTTCAGCAATAATCATTGCAGCAGAAACGGCATCCTTGTCTCTGACAAAAGTACCCAGCAAATAGCCGTAACTTTCTTCAAATCCAAAAATATATTGTTTGTCCCCTGTTTTTTCATATTCTTTAATTTTTTCGGCAAAGAATTTAAATCCCGTGTAAACATCAACAAGCTCCGCACCATATTCCCGGCATATTGCAGAAATCATTTTGGTGGAAACAATGGATTTCATAATAACTCCGTTTTTCGGAAGTTCTCCCAATGCCTTTTTGTTTTGGAGAATATAGTCGGCAAGAAGTGCGCCAACCATATTGCCTGTCAGTGCTATATATTCACCTTTTTCGTCGCGTACCGCAACACCTATTCTGTCGCTGTCCGGGTCGGTACCGATTACAAAATCAATATCTTCCTTTTTTGCAAGTTCTATCGCCATGGAAAGTGCTTCTTTGTGTTCCGGGTTTGGCGATGTAACAGTAGGAAATCTTCCGTCCGGTTCTGCCTGCTCGGTAACAACATAAACATTTTTAAATCCTGACATTTCAAGAATTTTTCTAACCGGAATGTTTCCGCTGCCATGCAAAGGAGTATAGACCAGTTTAAATTCGTCGCTGACAATTCTCACTGCTTCAGGATTTATTCTCATTGAAAGCACCGAATCATAATAAGCATTGTCAAGATTTTCGCCGAAAATCTCAATTAATCCTTTCCCGATACCTTCATCAACCGGGCATGTCTTAATTCCGCCTAGCATATCAATTTTTTCTATTTCCGCAAGCACCTTGTCAGCATCCGCCGGATTAAGCTGACCGCCGTCTGCGCCATAGACTTTATAGCCGTTATGTTCAGGCGGGTTATGGCTTGCTGTTATCATAATACCTGCCGCAGCCGCAAAATGTCTTACACCAAAAGAGAGCATGGGTACGGGACGAAGTCTGTTTGACAAATAGCATTTTATGCCGTTTGCCGCAAGCACGCACGCAGCTTCGCTTGCAAATACGTCAGACATAATTCTTGAATCATAGGAAATAACGACACCTTTTTCCTGTTCGCCGGAAGCAAGAATAAAGTTTGCAAGTCCCTGGGTAACATGGCGGACAACATAAACATTCATTCTGTTTGTTCCCGCACCCAAAACTCCTCTTATTCCTGCTGTGCCAAATTCAAGACTTTTGTAAAATCTGTCTTCAATTTCCTGTTCGTTATCTGAAATTTCATTTAATTCCTGTTTTGTTTTTTCGTCTGTAAAAGGGCTGTTCATCCATTTTAAATATTCGCTTTTAAAGTCTAACATAAACACTCTCCTTTTCTACAATAATTATACTAAAAACGCATAACAAAGTCAATATTATTTGTGTCTGTTTTGGGCCTTCAGCCTCAGCGTATTATCAAGTATTCTCTTACGTATTCTGATATTTTCGGGAGTAACTTCCAAAAGCTCATCTTCTGCCAGAAATTCAAGTGCTTCCTCAAGACTCATTTTCTTTGGCGGAACAAGTCTTAAAGCCTCATCGCTGCCGGCTGCACGCATATTGGTTGCCTGTTTTTTCTTGCACACATTAACGGCAATATCTTCCGGTTTTGGCGAAACGCCAATTACCATTCCCTCATACACCGGAACACCCGGTCCTATAAATAATATTCCGCGACCCTGCGCATTATACAAGCCATAGGTGATGGACTCACCCGATTCAAACACAATAAGTGACCCTGTAAGTCTTCCCTGTATGTCTCCTTTATACGGTTTATATCCATAAAAAATAGAATTGAGTATGCCCTCTCCGCGCGTATCTGTCAGAAATTCGTTTCTGTAACCAAAAAGTCCGCGGCTTGGAATGATATATTCTATTCTCATTCTGCTTCCTTGGGGTGACATCTGAACCATTTCGGCTTTTCGCTGACCCATTTTTTCCATAACACTTCCCATGGATTCTTCCGGGACATCTATCACAATTTTTTCAAACGGCTCCATAAGCTCGCCATCAATTTCTTTCATAAGAACTTTTGGTGTGCTGACAGAGAATTCATACCCCTCACGTCGCATGGTTTCAATGAGAATGGAAAGATGCATTTCTCCTCTTCCCGAAACGTTGAAACTGTCTGTAGTTTCTCCGTCCTCAACACGCAGGGAAACGTCTTTTAAAAGTTCTCTGTAAAGTCTGTCTCCAAGCTGTCTTGATGTAACAAATTTGCCTTCTCTTCCGGCAAACGGACTATCATTTACCGAAAATGTCATCTGAATTGTGGGCTCGCTTATTTTAACAAACGGAAGCGGTTCAACCTTGTTAGGCGAAACAACCGTGTCACCAATAGTAATATCCTCTATTCCGGAAAAACATACAATGTCTCCCACCTTTGCCTGCTCAACCGGAACTCTGTTAAGACCGTCTATCTGATACATTTTAACAATTCTGCCCTTGTAGGGATTTTTGCTGTTATAATAATCGCAGACTGTAATTTCATCATTTTCATGTAAAACGCCGCGTTCAATTCTGCCAATGGCAATTCTGCCTACATACTCGTTATAGTCGATGGAAGAAACCAGAAGCTGAAGTTCTCCCTTTTCATCCCCTTCAGGAGCCGGAATATAATTTTTTATTGTTTCAAAAAGAACTTCCATATTTTCCGACCGAACATTCGGGTCAGACATAGCTATTCCCTCTCTTGCGGAGCAATAAACAAACGGGCTGTCAAGCTGTTCATCTGTTGCATCAAGCTCCATCAGAAGTTCAAGTATTTCATCTTCAACCTCACCAAGTCTGGAATCGGGACGGTCAATCTTATTTATAACTATGATAATTCTGTGACCAAGCTCAAGTGCTCTTTGAAGAACAAATCTTGTCTGTGGCATCGGACCCTCTGCAGCGTCCACAAGCAGCAGAACACCATTAACCATTTTAAGTACACGTTCAACCTCTCCGCCAAAGTCGGCATGCCCGGGAGTGTCAATTATGTTAATTTTAATATCTCTGTAATGAACTGCAGTGTTTTTTGCAAGTATGGTTATTCCTCTTTCTCTTTCAAGAGCGTTGGAATCCATAACCCTGTCCTGCACCACCTGATTCTGTCTGTAAACTCCACCCTGTTTTAAAAGTTCGTCAACAAGAGTTGTTTTACCATGGTCAACATGTGCAATAATAGCTATATTTCTTAAATCATCTCTAACCAAAACCAATTTTCCTCTTTTCTTTTGTTCTAACCTATATATTATATACTATTCCCGCTAAATAATCAATAGATTTAAGAAAAATGTCCTTAAAAAAACAAAAAACCGGGGAAATTTTCCCCGGTTTTCTAATTCTTATCTGATATAGAGAACGTCGGTCATATTCTGGCAAACAGGTGTCACAGTTGTACCGTTGATTCTGTACATATCGTTTTTATCATCTTTTTTAACAATAAGATGCGGTGTTCCATCCTCAGCAAGCAGGCAGCCTGTAAGCTTGTCTGCAACAAGAACAGATTCTTTCCCTGTAAAGAGACTCATCTTTGCAACAAGACTGTCTGCATCGTAATTGTGAATATAGTAAACGTTTTTGCCTTTGTCAGCTATTGTAACATAACCTAAAACGTCTTCAGCAATTTTGGAGCTTGCAGCTGCTGCAATGTCATAGGAATACAAAACAAGTTTTGTTGTATCTCCAACCTCATCAACGAGATAATAAATCTTGTTATTGTTTTCATCAATCTTATAATCCATTACATTTTCAGCAATTTCAACATAATCAGTCCATGCGCCGTTTTCAAGTGTTGTGTAAACAAGTTTTGATGGATTTGCAACAACCTGTTTTTCTTCATCTTCTGTTTCTTCAACAGCTACAGGAACAAATGTTTTATAAAGCATAAATGTGTTGTTTTTAGCAAACATCGGTGTTGAAGAGAGGAATTCAAAGTCTTTCGGATTTTCAACTTTTTTAAGGTCGCGAAGAAGCGAAATTGTGTTTTCCTTCATGTATGCGATTGTTTCATCCTCTGCTCTGTCCGAAGCATTGTGATAATAGTTGCTGCCATTAAGCTCGTCTACCAGCAACGCAACAGAAACACCCTCTTCAAGAGCTATCTTTTCTCCGCCGAATTCGCGCAGATAAAGAGTTCCCGGAGCAACACCTGTATCTTCAGCAGGAGCCTGTTTGTCAGCAATATAAACTACACCTTTGTGTTCTTTATTAAGAATGATAACTGTATCTGTAGTTGAGAAGTTGTCATACAGAATTTCAGGTTCTTTATCCTGTTCACTGATAGCAAGACCAAATGTTCTTTCAACTACAGGTTCAGGCATTTCCTGTCCTTCTTCCGCATCTTCGGGAAGTTCAGGCTGAACCACATTTTCCGAAGTAACTGCAAGGTAAACAATCGTTGCACCTTTGTCGCCACAATGGAAAACTGTTGCTGCATCGTCTAAAATTTTGTCCCCGTTTTCAAGGTAAACAGTTCCAACAGCGCTTTCATCTTCAACAGGCGCATACCACACAGTGTTTGTTCCTTCAACAAAACCATAGTTAGGCATTCCTGTCGGGAATGAGCTATTACCTATTTCAGCAACCGGTTTCGCTTTTTTGCCTTTAACTGTTTTATAAAGCACACCGTCTTCGCCAGCATAAAGAATAACGTCACCTTTTGCGGAAATAACCATGGTGCCGGCTAAAAAGTCGTCGCCAATAACAGCGCTTTTGCCGTTTTTCATGTTCATTATGGTAAGACCGCCCTCATCATCAAGGAAATAGATGTTGTTGTTCTTAATAATAAACTCTTTTCCGTCAGTAAAAGTTTCGTTTTCACCAAGTTCTTTTATAAGAACAAGTTCTTTGTTATCAACTTTTGCATATACCTTTTCGCTGTTTTTCTTAGTAACAACACTTATTGAAACATCGTCGCTTTTTGCAGTTGTGTAAACAGCATTGGAAGAGATAAAAAATGCACAAGCAGCAATCACCGCAATAACAGCCGCTGCAACTGCCCATACCCATCCTTTAACTTTAGGGTTCTTTTTCACAGGAACTTCTTTCTCTTCCACATCGAAAACAATTTCTTCTACAACAGTTTCCTCATTTTCTACCACGATTTCTGCGTCACATTCCGGACATTTAACCGCACCTTCCGGAAGCTCTGCGCCACATATTTTACAAACCATATTAAACCCTCCTTGAGTTTTTTGTTTATCAATTATGTATTTATAAATTATACACCACTTATAAATTTTTGTCAATAATAAAAAGACATACTTATCTTTTTTTCACACACATTTCACATTTGGTCAGCATATAATGTAATGAGCCCTAAATGATACATAAAATTTAAGGAGGTTATATTATGGGTGCAGAGAGAAATTGCTCTCAAAGAGATGTCAGGGATTCCGTTTGCATACAAACCGAAAAAGTGTATGACATTTGCAAGGATAAAGAATGTCTTGAAGATTTAAGGGTGTATTTTTCCGAACAGGAGCAACAGCTTGTAAACAGAGCAACATCAGTGAAATTCAGAAAAGCCGAAATCATCTGGGCAAGCTCAGATGTTGAACCCCTCCCCTTCAACAGAGGGTATTTCAGCGTTGATATTTCATTTTATTTCAGGGTTGTTCTTGAGGTTGGCGGTTGTGTAGGTAAAACCAGTTATATAGACGGTCTTGCAACCTACACCAAGAAAGTAATTCTTTTCGGTTCAGAAGGCAGCGCCTATGTATTTACATCAAATTATGTTCCAAATGGCGCCGACACATTTGAACCCAGAAAAACCAATCTTCCTAAGGCAGTGGTTGAAACGGTTGACTACACTTTAACTTTTTCGACATTATTTGCTTTTTGTATTGACACAACTTTATGTAAATGATAAAATTATATATATAAAAATTGTGTCGCTTTTTGTGACGGAACGGAGAACGCTATGAAAAAAACACTTGCTCTTTTACTTGTTATGGTTTTTGCTCTCTGCTGCACCACACATGTAGCTCTTGCGTCAGATATATCGGTTTTTGTTGACGGTGAAAAAGTGGAATTTGATGTAAAACCCACCATCGTTGACAGCCGCACTATGGTTCCTGTCCGAAAGACTGCGGAAATTCTGGGGGCTGAAGTTACCTGGGATGATTCAATAAAAACGGCTACGGTGACCCTTGACGATCGAACTGTTAAAATGGCACTTAACGACCCCAACCTTTATATAAACGACATCAGGATTTCCATGGATACCTCTGCTATAATTTTAGACAGCCGTATTCTTATACCCATAAGATATCTTGCAGAAGCACTTGACGGAACTGTTATGTGGGATGCTTCTTCCCGCAGCGTTGAAATTATAACAAACCGTCATTATGTTACAATCGATAATATGAAAATAACCATGGGCGACCCCATTTCGTCCGTTGTACGTCTGTTTGGCGAAGCGGATAGAATTGACCAAGGCGTTGACCGTTTTGACTGGCACGTTTACAACAGCAACCCTTCACGTTTTCTTATGATAGGCGTTCTTGATTCAAGAGTTATCAGTATTTATACTGCTTTTTCCGACTTTTTAGTTGATGGACAAGACCCCGACCTTGTAAGCGACTCATCCGAGGAATATACAATGTTCTACGACCATGCAGACGGCAGCGCTTACGGCGTGTGGGTTGGCTCAAAATACAGTAATCCTAACACATTAAAACAAAATTTTGCAAAAGCTTCTCAGTTTGTTGAACTTCAGGTAACAGACATCACAAACGCTTTCAGACAAAAGAACGGTTTGTCTGCACTTGAAATAGATAAGGTTGCCGTTACAACCTGCAGAAAACACTCGGTGGATATGGCAACAAACAACTTTTTCTCACACACAAACAACAAAAACGAGAGTCCGTGGGACAGATATGAGAAGAACGGCGGCAAAAACTATGCATGTACCGAAAGTATTTCCCGTGGTGATTTTACCGCTCAGGACATATTTGATTCCTGGATGAACTCAGCCGACCACCGTGCAAATCTTCTCCATCAGAAAGCAGCTCTTGCCGGAGTTGGTATGGCTTACAACAAAAATTCTGAATATCAATTCTATACAACACAAATGTTCAGCTATCCAAATTAAAAGCTCGTTATAAAATCCGGCTTCCTATAAAGAAACCGGATTTTTTTTATTTTCAAAGCATATTATGCTTTGAGGTGAAAAATATGAAGGTTGCAGCCTATTGCAGAGTTTCAACAGACAAAAACGAGCAACTGTCTTCCCTGAAAAATCAACAGGAATTTTTCAGACAATTTGCCGAAAAGAACGGACATATTCTTGTAAAAATATACTCGGACGAGGGAATCAGCGGAAAACATACCAAAAACCGTACCGGTTTTTTGCAGATGATGTCCGATGCCGAAAAACACGTTTTTGATATGGTTGTGGTTAAAGATATCTCACGTTTCGCAAGGAATACACTCGATTTTTTAACGGCAATCCGAAAGCTTAAAACTTTAGGAATAGAAACTGTTTTTTTGTCCATAAATCAAACTGTTTTGTGCGGAAGCGAGTTTATGCTGACTTTGTTTTCCGCTATTGCACAGGAAGAATCGGCAAACTTGTCCTCAAGAGTAAAGTTCGGCAAAAAACAAAATGCCCTTAAAGGCAAAGTTCCCAACTTTGTATATGGCTATGACAGAATTGACAATTTTACACTCAAAATAAATGACACTCAAGCAAAAATTGTGAAAAAGATTTTCAGTATGTATTTAAAAGGTTATGGTTCACGCCATATTGCAAATCACCTTACTGAAAAGGGTGTTCCAACGCTTAAGAATAAGCCTGTATGGTCTCCGAAAACGGTGCGCAGAATGCTTGAAAATCCTCTGTATGCGGGGACTTTGGTTTCCAGAAAAACCGAGTCGCTGGACTTTTTAACGGGGACAAGAAGAAAACTTGATGATACAAAAGAATATACTTTTCAAATAGATAATTTAAAGATTATAGATAAAAAAACCTTTGAAAAAGTGCAGAAAATAATAGAAAAAAGAGCTTTTAACGTAGTCAACGGCAGAGACTGTTGACCCAATTGCACTGAGTGCAAAAATTGTTGAGGTGGGTTGTGACAAAGACCACAAATGTTGCGACAACGACATTGACGAAACTTCTGTTTCTGTTTCGGACATTCCGGACTGCATTTTGAAATCTGTTGGCGGCTCGGTTTGCACAACAAATGAAACACAGAGAATTTATGTAACTATTGGTTTGTTTGTTATTACCCGTCTGCAGAGATCTGTCCAGCTTCTCATCCCTTACTATGAATATTGTATCCCGCAAAAAGACTGTGTTGATACATCGGACGACGATCCCTGTGCACTGTTTGACAAAATCCAGTTTCCATTTGATGAATTCTATCCTCCCAAAAATCATTTTGATGATGACCATCGTGGTGGCTGCTAAACCAATATAACTATTGCAGGGAAGTGATTTTTCGCTTCCCTTTTAGTATATTTAAGGGGGTATTATGAACACTGTATTATCAAAAGACCCTAAAGCAGTTTTTGGGCTTTGTTTAAAAAGATGCAATTTAAGAAAAGAACGTGGCAATGTTCCTCTTTATGCAAATGACGGAACAGACCAGAACCAAATTAGTGCCATTTTGCCTTTAAGTTGTGTGCGATTATTGAATAAGTGGGACCACTATTATTATATAAAATATAACGGGCAAAGCGGTTGGGCAGAAGAAAAGTATATTGTGCCTATCTCACACCAATTGGCAGAGAATATTGTTTTTTCTGATAGTTTCTGCATTGTTACCCAGCCGGAAATTTCCATTGCAGGCGAGAAATATTATATGTCCTGCAAAATACCTATGGAAGATAATTTTATGAAAATACCTTATGTCGTTGACGGTATTCTCAAATTCAAAAAACTGCCTTTGTGCGAGGGCTGCCATGTAGGGCATCTCCCCTTTTCGCGTCAGGAGATAATTTCACAGGCAGTCAAATATTTAAACACGCCATATGATTGGGGCGGAGAAAAAGGCGGGGTTGATTGTTCTTCTCTGATATCACATGTTTTCTCCTGTTTTGGCTATTCTCTTCCCCCTTCTTCCGGCGAACAGTCAAAAGTTGTTTTCCCAGTTATGTCATATTCGGTAGATGATATTGAAAAAGCAGACATCGGTGACATTATATATTCTCCCGGTCATGTCATGCTTTCACTTGGTGGCAGCTATTTTATACACGCGTCATTCACTGCCGGAAAGGTGTGTGTCGGAAGCACTTGAAAATAATTTCCGAAAGGTCTTGAATTTGCCTTTTAAATATGATAAACTTATAAAATAGATGTATATATTTTACAAGGAGATTTTACTATGGAAAATGTTTACGATACCCTGCTTGCGCGTGGTCTTATCGCGCAGGTTACTCACGAAAAAGAATTGCGCGAACTTCTGGGAAAGGAAAAAATAAAATTCTACATAGGTTTTGACCCTACTGCCGACAGTCTTCATGTTGGTCATTTTCTTCAGATGGTTGTAATGCGCCATATGCAGAACGCAGGCCACACCCCGATTGCCCTTGTTGGAGGCGGCACCGGTATGGTCGGCGACCCGTCCGGCAGAACAGACATGCGCCAGATGATGACTCCCGAAACTATTCAGCACAACTGTGAATGTTTCAAGAAACAGCTTTCTTCAGTTATAGATTTTTCTGACAACAAAGCTATTATGGTTAATAATGCTGACTGGCTCTTAAAACTCAATTATATCGATTTTCTCCGTGATATCGGTTGTTGTTTTTCTGTTAATGAGATGCTCAGGGCAAAATGTTTCCAGACTCGTCTTGAAAAAGGTCTCTCTTTCCTTGAATTCAACTATATGCTTATGCAAAGTTTTGACTTTTTGCAGCTCTACAAAAATTATGACTGCAAACTCGAACTTGGCGGAGATGACCAGTGGAGTAACATTCTTGGCGGCATAGACCTTGTAAGACGGAAAGAAGGTCAGCAGGTTTACGGTATGACGTTCACGCTTCTTACAAACAGTGAAGGCAAAAAAATGGGTAAAACTGCCAAAGGTGCCCTCTGGCTTGACCCCAACAAAATTTCTCCTTATGAATTTTATCAGTACTGGAGAAATGTTGACGATGCAGACGTTTGCCGTTTCTTAAAACTTATCACTTTTGTTGACCTGAAAGAAATTGAAGAGATGGAAAAGTGGGAAGGCGCTCAGCTTAACGAAGCTAAAAAACGTCTCGCTTATGAAGTTACAAAACTTGTTCACGGCGAAGAGGAAGCTGAAAAAGCACATTCCGCAGCGCTTGGCATTTTTGCTGCCGGCGGGGTTTCTGCGGATATGCCTTCAACCGAACTTGAAGCATCCGGCATGAATATTATGGATGTTCTGGTACAGTTAAAGCTTTGTCCCTCCAAATCTGAAGCAAGACGACTCATTCAGCAGGGCGGCGTTTCGGTTGACGGAGAAAAAGTTGATATTGATTATGTTTTCGATGATTCAAAATCTGAATATATTATCAAAAAAGGCAAAAAAGTTTTCCATAAAGTTATAATAAAATAGTCATATTGCTCCTCCCACAGACATATGTTTAAAGGAGGAGTGATTTTTTTGGAAAAATCTTTTGAGCTCAGCTTTTTGTCAATTGACAAATATTCTGCCGAGCTGCTGAAAAACATTCTGCTTAACAATACAAAAAAGAGCAAAGACAAGTAACCTGTCTTTGCTCTTTCTTTATGTAGCAACAAGCTTGTTTTTTTCATATATTGATAGTGTGCACCATGTGCACAATCTATTAGAAAGGACTAAACATTGTGGAAATAAAAAATAATATTATAAATGGCGAAAAGCCCTCTGCACCCGCCCCTACTCCTACCCCTCCTTCTTCGGGATGCGGTTGTCTTTTCGGCCAGATGCCCTCTATGGGGAAATCATCTGAAAATAATAAACCCAGTAGCGGCAAATGTGTACAAAGATTGGGATATGCTTATGTCCCCGTTCAGCAAATGAATGAGGTATATCCACACGAAAAAGCGCTCGAAAGAGGAACAATATTCCCGGAACTGGATTTACCTTTCGGAATGTACGGAGCGGAGGTGGGCTGATGGACAGAGAACAACTTTTTCATGAAATACAAAGATACAGTTTTACAGCAGTAGAGCTTAACCTCTATCTTGATACTCACCCGACAGATGCAAAAGCACTTGAAATGTACCAGTCAATTGTTGATAAATTAAAAGACCTTACAGAAAAGTATGAATACAACTACGGACCACTTACCGCCAAAGGAACAAACTCAGGCGACCATTGGACATGGATAGACGGACCGTGGCCCTGGGAAATGTAAAGGAGGTAAAAAATAATGTGGCAATATCAAAAAAAATTACAGTATCCAATAAAAATAAAAAGAAGTAATCCAAAACTTGCAAGCTTTATCATAAGTCAATACGGTGGACCTGACGGTGAACTCGGTGCATCTTTAAGATACCTGTCTCAGCGCTATTCAATGCCGGACGATGTGTGCAAAGGCATATTAACTGATATCGGTCTATCAGCGATGATTTTGCTCCTTTATACAAAGATAGGCAAAGCATACCGTTTTCAGTATACTTTGCCCTTTTCTTTATACCACTTCAAGACTTAATATTTCTGTTCTATATGTATCTAACTTACCTGTTGACTTGTAAACAACCCTAAAATTAAACGGAACATCCTTAAGCCTAACAACAACAGTATGACCTTCATAAACCGTGATACTTTGTGTAACTGTACCCAACAACTCATCTAAATCTTCACTATCTAACTGCAACACTCTGTCAATCTCTTTAATGATGTCATCCATCCTGTCTTGCTGACGTTGTTTTGTAGTCGCAAGTTCTCTAATTTCTTCTAATTGTACCTGTAACTCTGAAATCTCTGTTTCAATTTGTGTATTCTTTTTCTTAAAATCTTCCTTTGAGATTTCTTCTGCTAATCTGACATCAAGCAATTTCATTTTTTTCTGCTCTAATCTGTCAATTTTATCTTGAATGTCATCTGTAGTCTTAACCTTTTCTTCAAGATTTAACTGTGAAATCTCTTTTACAATCTCTGCTTTAAGTTCATCTCTGTTCTCAACCAAAATGTTAAGGATATATAACACAATATTCTTCATACTCCTATCACTTGCCCATTCTGACATTGAACATTCCACTTCACGAAAAGCGTGTGGTTTGATATGGTTCATACAATTCCAAGCCCTTGATGTACCTGCTGATGTCTTTTTAATCTTATTTACAAACCTTTCACCACATACCCCACAATAGATTTTACCTGACGCCCAATAGCGATTACTATGTTTGGACTTTTGTTCCGCCGTTGTTGTACGGCGTTGTAATTCCGCCTGCGTTGCATCCCACATTTCCCTTGATATAATTGCTATCTCTGGATGATGGTCTCTTAAGTATATCTTTTCTTCTGCACCACGATTATAACGTTTTTTGTGGTCTAAAAAGTTCTTTGTATATGTCTTCTTTTGACAAAGGTCACCCACATATTTCTCATTGCGCAACACCCTTAATATTTGAGTGTTTGACCAATCATTCTTATACTTCGCTCTACCATCTGGGTCATAAGGCTTAATGCCTTCTTCTTTTAATTCTCTTGCAATTATGTGAGTACCCTTACCTTCATTGAGATACTTGTGAAAAATTAACTTGACAATTTCAGCCTCATCTTCAACAAGATACAACTTACCCTCTTTAACCTTATATCCCAATAAATTACGTCCAAAGACAACACCTTTTTCCATCTGTCTTTTCTGCCCCCACTTGACACGTTCTGATGTCTTTCTGCTTTCTTCCTGTGCAAGAGATGCCATAAGCGTCAAGCGCAGTTCGCCATCTTCGTCAAGTGTGTTGATATTATCTAACATAAAATAAACACCAACACCTATTTCTTTCAAATTTCTTGTTACCTGCAAGGTATCAACTGTATTTCTTGCAAAACGCGAAACTTCTTTTGTTATAATAAAATCAATCTTACCAGACATAACATTATCAATCATATCATTAAAGCCATCACGTTTGTGAGTGCTTGTACCTGTAATAGCATCATCACTATAAACCTTAACCAACTGCCAATTATCTTGTTTTTCTATAAATTCTGTAAAAAATTTAACTTGACTTTCAAAAGAATTGGCTTGGTCATCTTTATCTGTACTAACCCTTGCATAAGCAGCCACACGTAATTCTCTTACTGCATTGTCACTCATAACATTGACAGGAATACCTGTCACACCTAAATTATTTACTATATTATTCATTACCTTATACCTCACTTATCTATTTTTTCTTTGGGGTGGTCAACGCATTCTAACGTGACCAACCCCTTAAGTCAACTAATTTTTAAAATTTTTATTCTTTTCTTTTTCTAATAGAAAAGAAAGTTGAACATTAGATAAGAGAGATTTGCTATTTAATTCTTTATATATACCAATCTTTATATCACTATTTAATCTTTTCTTTTCATCAGTAGAAAGAACAAAATTTTTTTTTGAATCAAGCATAACATCACCATTATAAGGATATGATGCCATTGCTTGTCTAAATGAATCATTTACCATCAAAGGATAACCCCCAATCACAAATTTTTTGAGTTTCCTTTTCCTTAATTTTTAAATTCTGTTCTTTTTATTTTCCTGATTTTTATAAAATGTCTTGAAAGATTGTTATATCAACGATTTACCCTTGCCATCATTTTCAAAATGAAAAATGTTGATTTGACAATGTTCCTGTCATATCAAAATTAAATATTTTCATATTTTTTCAATCTTATTTAATTTTGACCAACATTAACTCTTCCGGATGCAATTAGATGCAAATTATCTTAATTTTTTATCATACGATAATACGTACTGTAACTAATACCACATAATTTCATTATTTCATCCCTTGG
>JAZNIU010000008.1:0-27711 GCA_045577655.1 Clostridia bacterium | reverse complement strand
AACAAAAAGCACAGAGCATTTTTAACTCTGTGCTTTGGAACTGATTTTGAATTAAGGGCTGGGGTTCAACTCCTTACGAAAAACCTTCGACAGTAACGAAAATACTGTTTTAGAGGAAGACCTCTTGAACCCTGAAAAACCGCATGAAAAAGCATGATGACACTACTGACAGTAATATCATCACGCTACTATGGCGGAGAAGGAGGGATTTGAACCCTCGCGCCAGTTTCCCGACCTACACCCTTAGCAGGGGCGCCTCTTCGGCCAACTTGAGTACTTCTCCATAGAAGCGGCGACTCTGCCGATGAAGCGAGTCACCTTTTTATTTAATTTTGGCGGAGAGACAGAGATTCGAACTCTGGGCTCTTTCGAGTCACTAGTTTTCAAGACTAGCTCCTTAAACCACTCGGACATCTCTCCACAACATTTGTTATTATACCACACCAGAATATACTTGTCAAGAAGAAAGAATAATATTCACACAATAAAAAAACGACTTGTCAAAACAAGTCGTTTTTCTGGTCGGGGTTGAGGGATTCGAACCCGCGGCCTCATGGTCCCAAACCATGCGCGCTACCAAACTGCGCCAAACCCCGATATTTTTCTGTCACGATATGTTATTATATATGATTTCTCTTTGTTTGTCAAGGGTTTTATATATTTTTTCTAAAAAAGCAGGCGGGCAATCTTTTCAGCCTTGCCCGCCAATATCAAAACTTTACATACTCGCCTGTCCTTACCATATACAGACATTTCTCCGATACCTTACGGCCTGTTATTTTTTCCGCCGCTGCAGAATATATCTCAAGCTGTTTTTTATACATTTCTCTTCTTTCTGCATCAAGAAAAACATCTGTTTTATAGTCAAGAACAACCGCATTTTCTCCCTCTATAAACAGAAGGTCGATTATCCCCTGTACCATAATGGTATCATCATTATCTTGCTGAGGAAAAATTTCGGAAACTTTAAGCTCAATACCGAAAGACATTTCTCTTAAAACCTTGTCGGCTTTTTTAAGTCTTTCGCCATATTCACCGCTGAAAAATGCTTCTATTGCATTTCTTTCGACTACCGCTTCCTCTTCTTTTGTCATCAGCCCTTTTTCTAAAAGCTCTGCTATAGTTTTTTCCACATCAGGCACCTGTATGTCCACAGCGCTGAAAACCAGATGATTGATAATTCCTTTTTCCGCTGCGGAAAATTCGCGGGTTTCCGAGAAAGACCTTTTTTCTATCAGCTGCGGCATATACACTTTCATCTGTGTAGCATCTTCATAGTTATGCCGCTTTTTGATTTCGCTTACCGAAAGTTTTGTGGGTAGGAGTGTGGACTTTTCATAGGGATATTTATATTCAAATATCTTTGCCACTTCGTCAAAGTTTTCCACTTTTCTTTCCGGCCCCTCTTCTTCTGGAAGCTTAGCCTGAGAAACAGCAATATCTTCCGGTTTTAAAATTTCAACCTTCCAGTTTTCATCCAGCCCCATAGAAATCCATTCGAAAAAGTTTTTTGCCGATGCTGCCTCATAGGGCGAGATCTCGTCTTTCCCTGCATATTTTTCAACTTTCTCTGCGGCATTTTTCACAGAAGCGGTACAAATGAGCCGTTCTTTTGCCCTGGTCAGAGCAACATAAAGAACTCTCATTTCTTCCGAAATATTTTCTCTTGCAAGTCTTGATGCCACCGCCTTATGGGACACAAACGGATATTTTATCTGTCTTTTATTGTCCGGAAGTTTTATGCCCATCTGCATGGTTTTATGGAGCAGAATATTACCGCTTAAATCTCTTTTATTAAACGCCGTTCCAGTTCCACTTAAGAATACAACCGGAAATTCCAGCCCTTTTGATTTGTGTATTGTTATAATGCGCACAACGTTGCTGTTTTCCGATAGCATTTTTGCTTCAGCGCCTTCTCCGCCTGCCGACAGCCTGTCCAGAAAACTTACAAAGGAGAAAAGTCCTTTAAATCCGCTTTTCTGCAAAAGCCTTGCCTGCAGCAGAAAGAGTCTTAAGTTTGCACTTCTTTGTCCCCCGCCGGGAAGAACCGCCGCAAAAACATCTATTCCGCTATCTAAGGTTAGAAATTCTACAAACTCGTCTACCGGCATTGAAAGAGCCATATCTCTCCAGAATGCAAGTTTATTAAGGAACCTGCTGCACGCCTGTGCTGTTTCATCACCATTTCCGGCATACCGGCGCAGTGCACCGTAGAAAGGACCTTTGTGGGCACTTCTTATTTCAAGTAGCATATTCTCGTCAAACCTGAAAATTGGGCTTCTGAGAAGAGATACCAGTTCAATATCCTGCATGGGATTGTCAATCACTTTTAAAAGCGTTGAAAGAAGTGCTATCTCCATGCTTTCAAAATATCCACTGCCCGAATCTGTATAATACGGAATATTTCTTATTTTAAGCGCTTCTTCTATCTCTGCACTTTTGCCTTTTGTGCTTCTTAGAAGTATGGCAATATCCCTGAAACTATAGCCTTCTTCTACAAGCTCCAATATCCTTTCTGCGATACAATCCGGTTCGGATGCATCTTCCTGCTCGTCATTTGTTGCTTTTTCCAGAACAACAAGCTCGCATTTTTTCTCTTTTTCCTTTTCGGCATGTTCGCTGCGGAAATAGAGTTTTTCTTCATCTCCGTATTCCACATCACCTGTTTTTTCACTCATTACTTTAGAGAAAACAGAATTTATACCGTCAAGAATTGTTGCACTGCTCCTGAAATTGTTATTGAGCACAATTTTAACCTGACTGCCATCCCGGCTATAGTTTTTGTTTTTGCCGGCAAAAATTTCCGGGTCCGCAAGCCTGAATCTGTAAATACTCTGTTTCATATCACCAACCATAAACATATTGATGGATTTTCCGTCTTTTTTACGATTGATATATGAAAAAATCATTTCCTGAGTGGGATTACAGTCCTGATACTCGTCTATCATAATTTCACGATAGGTTTCTCTCAGTTCATTTGCAACGCCATTTTCACTGTCGGCAAGTATTTCAAGTGCCATATGTTCGAAGTCGGAAAAATCCACAACGCCAAGTTTTTTCTTTTTCTCTTTGAAAAGGGTGTGAAAAAGCTCCACACTTTCTTTCAGACATTTAACAAGCGGATATGCTTTTTCAAGCTGTTCTTTTACAGTCACGCCGTCAATATCAAGAGAATCTGCAACCTCACATACCGCTTTTTTAATGGCTGCCCGTTCCTCTTTTATATAGTTACAGACCGCCTCGTCGGCGTCGCGGGGTTTGTTTTTCATTTTGCCAAACTGCGGATAATCGGGCAGCTTGGGATTTCCCTCGTCGCCAAATCCTGCAAGGTAATCTTTTATTACATTTATATCTTCATAAAGCGTGTCAGCATAAGGGGCTATTTCCGCTTCTTTTGCTACAAGAAAAGCTTTTTCTGCTCTTTCAAGCTGATAAGACACCTGTTCTTTGCCGAAGGACACCAGTTCTTTAACCCACATATTTTCAGCGAGAGATGAAAAGTTTTCGGGATTATAGTTTTCTGCCGCATTATTCAGCCATCCGATAGGGTTGGGAAACCCACATACAAAACGGTAAATACGCAAAATTTCATTTAAAAGCTCTTCGTCTTTCCCTTTACCAAGCCATTTGCAAAGCTGTGAAAAAACCTGGGCATTCTTTCCCGCATAACTTTCTTCCAGCAAAAGCTCTGCCGTCTGCATTTTCAGTATTTCCGCTTCGCTTGGGTCTGCCACTCTGAATGCCGGGTCAATGTCCAAAAGATGAAAGTTGTTTTTTATTATATC
Source organism: Clostridia bacterium (assembly GCA_045577655.1). GTDB lineage: Bacteria > Bacillota > Clostridia > RUG12999 > RUG12999 > RGIG7450. The sequence goes on along the minus strand of JAZNIU010000008.1, from coordinate 23,926 downwards.
AAGACAAAATGAATGGATTGTCGTGATACTTGCTCTGCTGAGCAAAGAAAGCTGTTTTTTTAAATGGGTTCTCACCTCTTTGTCAAGCGACATGTCAGAGGCCGCTTCCATAATTTTCTTTCCAATACGTTCTTTCATTTCAGACGCGGCAGCGTTTGTGAAGGTAACAATTAAAAATTCGTTTATTGAGGCAGGATTTTCCCTGTCCATAAGAAGCTGAATAATTCTTTCGGACAAAACCGCAGTTTTGCCGCTTCCTGCAGCAGCTGAAACAAGAAGGTCGCAATCTCTTGCAAAAACCGCTTTTTCCTGCATCTCGGTCAGTTTAATCATTTTCTTCACCTGCCTTCTGCAAAATCTCTTCCGCATCCTCTTTTGTTATCTTGTCCAAAACGTTATATTTCCCGCCGCATCGTTCGTCAAAGAAACACACCTTTTTATAGTCACAGTAGTCGCAGCCGGTCATACCCTGAAATTTTGCGGGGTAAATCTTTGTGTTCCCGCCAAGAATTTCAGCGGCCGCTTTTTTGATTATACTGTCAATTTTCTTTTGCATGCCTTTAAACTGGACAGCATTAAGTGTTGAAGAATTTTTCGAAAAACCGCTGTCTTTGTTATATTTAACCGGGATTATTCTGCTTGCTCCGGAGATATTTTTATCCATGGCAGAAATTATTTTATCGTCTGCTAAAACAACACCTGTCATTCTGTGCTGTTCGTCAAGCTTTTCAAGAATTTCCGCATCGGAAAGGTCTTGTCCCGCCTCTATCATCGGGTCAAACATACGGAAATACAAAATGCCTGCAGGTTTTGCACCCGTCTCATCACACAATCTGTCCAGATAAACCGCAAGCTGCAGCTGCAGTCCATACAGCATGGAAGAAACGTCAAAATCCCTGCTGCCTGATTTATAGTCTATAACGCGGATATATTTTTCGCCGTTTTCGTCATAGAAAATATCTGCCCTGTCTACTTTGCCGCGAAGTTTAACTTTTTTGCCGCAAATTTCAAAAGAAAGTGGTTCATATTCTTTGTTGTCGTCAAATTCTATTTCATATCCGAGAGGTTCAAACTCCCCTGCTCTTAAATGCTCTGCAATATACATAACAGATTTTTCAAGCATTTCTTTAACCCGTACAAGCATCCATATATGCTTGCCGGAAGTGTAGTCAAACTTCTTTTCAAGTTCGGTTATTATCTCATCTGTGATACGAGCCGTTTCCTTTTCAAGAAATTCTACAGAAGCACTTTTCCAGCTGTATCCGTTTTTTATAATTGCTTTGGAAAGTTTTTCCACCGCTTCGTGCATAAGACTTCCGGTGTCGGTAGCTTTTATTTCTGCCATTTCCCTGGTTTTAAGACCCAATGTGTAGTTTGCAAAATATGCAAACGGGCACTTTGCATACTTCTCAAGCGAGGAAACGCTGAGTTTTAACCCGCCGGCATATACTCTCTCGATATTTTGTGGATTAACTGAAGCTGATACCGGGTGGAAATTTTTAGCCCGTTTCATCATATAGAGTTTGTTTTTCCATTCAGAATTCTGCTCAAACCACGCTCCTGCCTGTTCCCATAAGGGTGAAAGCTTCTCATCGCTGTTTTGGTTGGCAATATATTTTTCAAATGTGGGTCGGGGTCTTGTTATTCTGCTTTCGGGATAGCTGCCTGTAGTTATATGGCTTTCTGTTTCCATAAGCGGAAAAATGTTTTTTATCTTTTTCACTTCAATCGACGGAAATCTTGCCCCACCACCAATATCTCCTATGGGGTAAGTAATATACATTCTTTTTGCCGCCGAAGAAAAAACCTTGAGCGTTGTATAGTTTTCTGTCATTATCGTTGAAAGTGAATCGGAAGAAAGTTCAATTCCCTCGGCCGACAGATATTCCCTGTCCCTATCGCTGAAAATGCCTTCCGCCTGCAATGGAGACGGATAAACTCCATCATTTGCTCCCACAACAAACACATAGCCATTCAACTCTTCACCCATATTCTGTGGTGTGGCAACCGAAACCGCATCAATTGTGGTGGGTATTATGCTCAGTTCCTGAGCAGCAAACCCGGAAACAAGCATACTAATAAACACTTCTTTGCTTTCTTTGATGTCCCCCATTGTCTCAACTGTTTCATCAAGAGTTTTCACAAGCATATTCCATACCTGCCCGAAATATGCTGCAGTCTGTGGGTCGAAAGTTTTGAAGCGTTCCGTCATTCCCTTTATTTTTTCATACAACCCGATTTCAAGTATAAAATCCAGCAGTGCCTGACATCCGTCTTTCACATTCCGGGCACTGTCAAGTCTGTTTTTGAGGTTGATAAGCGGAGTGGCAACTTTTTCTTTGATGTTGTTTATTTCATCAAGAAACTCTTCACTATCATCAAAGATTTTAGAAACGTAGGGTAAATATTCCCATCGTTCATTTTTTGTCCAGCTTTTACCACGTATACCGGTTGCTATGACATAGTTCTCCAAAAGGTCACATTCATAGTCGGATATGTTGGAAAAACCGGTCTTTAAATAGGAAAAAACACTTTCATAGCTGAAATTTTCCCGCAGCACCTCAAGAGCTGAAATAACAACGCTCACTGCCGAATGGTTTGCAGCACTCATTTTGCTGTCAATGAAAACAGGAATATCATATTTTTTAAATACCGAAGATATAATGGGGAAATATCTGTCTGCATCCTTTGCAATCATTGTTATATCACGGTATCTGACATCTTTTTTTATAAGAGAAATTATTTCTTCTGCAACATACTCAATTTCTCTGTACTGGTCGGTAAATTCTGCTATTTTTAAGTTTTCGGGTTTAAAATCGCAATCTTCTTTTGAAAAGTCGAGATAGTGGTTTAAAATTTCTTTTCTCTCAGAAAAAGCATCTGCACCTTTTATGTCATCTGCTTTCACTGTGTTTTGTTCCTTGCCCAAAACTTTTCTTAACTTTTCTATATATTTTTTTTGCTGAGTATATATTTCATTTTCGCTGCCATCAAGGTTGTCTATTGTAAAGGAAAACCAAATCTCTGAAGTTTTCGGCAAAGCGGAGATAACGCGCATTTGCTCGGGCGAAAAGGAAACAAACCCGTCAAATATGAAAAGGCTGTCTGAAAACATGCCGGGGTTTTCGCTTATTATATTTGCCAAAATCCCCATCTCATCCTGGGCATCCGAATATCCGTTTTCAAGGAATTTTTCATAAGCGTCAAAAACAAGTGCAATGTCACTTAATTTGCGGGAAAGTGCCGCCCCTGCATTTTTTGATACATGTTTAAGCATATCGGGGGTCACCGAACAGGTTTTAAGCTCTTTTATAACATTTGCCATAACCTGCGCAAACCCGGCATGTGCTGCCGTTTTCCCGAGAATGGTCAGTTCTTTTTTAAGCTTTGAACAAAGATAGGAAATAATCATTGTCCGTCCACAGGCGGTAAGTTTTGTTCTACCCTTTTCCCCTGCAATGTTCACAGTTTCAATATAAAGTTTTTTAAAGGAGGTTACTTCAACCCCTGCACTGCTGACCGAGCCTAAAAGACGGGTAATATTTTTCTCCGCGGAAAAAGAAAGGTATTCGGGCACAAGATAGTAAATCCTGCTGTATTTACCCAAACTGCTTTTTATAAGCTCCATACATTTTTCAGTTTTATCGGTTCCCAAATGTCCGTATATAATCCCGAATGCCACTTTCTCACCTTCTTATATGTGTTTTAAATATGTTTCATTTACATGCCGTCTGAATGCTTCAAATCTGTTTTCTTCTATTGCAAGTCTTATATCTTCCATAAATGAATTGTAAAAATACAGATTATGCAGTACGCACAGCCTCATTCCCAGTGACTCGCCTGCTTTTAAAAGATGTCTTATATATCCTCTGGAGAAATTTCTGCAGGCAGGACAGTCGCAGTCAGGGTCAATAGGCAAAGTATCTGTCATATACTTTTTGTTTAAAATATGCATATATCCTTTTTTTGTAAATATTGAGCCGTGTCTTGCATTGCGGCTTGGCATTACACAGTCAAAAAAATCCACACCCCTGGCAACTGCCTCCACAATGTTAACCGGCGTTCCCACTCCCATAAGATATCGGGGTCTGTCTTCCGGCATGAAAGGTTCAACCGCATCAATTATCTCGTACATTTCTTCTGCTGATTCGCCCACTGCAAGTCCGCCTATCGCATAACCCGGCAAATCAAGTTTTGCAATCTCTTTCATATGAGCTGCCCGGAGGTCTTTGTAGGTTCCTCCCTGGTTAATGCCGAAAAGCAGCTGATTTTTGTTGATGGTATCCTCCCGGCTGTTAAGTTTTGCAAGATGTTCTTTGCAGCGCACCAACCATCTGGTCGTTCTTTCCACTGAATCTTTGACATAATCATAAGGTGACGGATTTTCCACACATTCATCAAATGCCATTGCTATTGTAGAAGCAAGGTTTGACTGTATTTGCATACTTTCTTCCGGTCCCATAAAAATTTTCGCCCCGTCAACGTGAGAGGAAAAGTAAACCCCCTCCTCTTTTATTTTTCTGAGCGTTGAAAGAGAAAAAACCTGAAACCCACCGCTGTCTGTGAGAATGGGTTTGTCCCAATTCATAAATTTATGGAGTCCTCCCATTTGTTTTATAACTTCATCTCCCGGACGAACATGTAAATGATATGTATTAGACAGTTCCACCTGACAGTTTACATCTTTAAGGTCAAGGGCGGAAATGCCGCCTTTAACGGTCGCAGATGTGCCCACATTCATAAAAACAGGCGTCTGAACAGTTCCGTGAACAGTGGTAAATTCTCCCCGCCTTGCTCTGTTTTCTTTGGTAAGTAATTTAAACATGGATTTTCTCCTAAAAATATATTTTCCTACTGTATATTTTATCATTTCGGCAGACTTTTTTCAAGTGTAATGAGAAAATATATTAAAACTGAAATTTTTTATTTACTTTTTATAAAATAAATTATATAATATATAATATAAAAAGGACAAATTTTTGGGAGGATAATAATATGTTTTCGGTTAAGCTTTCTGAAATAATAAACAGTCATCATCTTGAAAAGGTTTATTATACTGACCAAATGGATAATATTGAAATTGAATGTGCCGACATAAACAGGCCCGGTCTGCAGCTCATTGGGTTTTACGACTATTTTTCAAATGAGAGAATAGAAATTTTCGGCAAGGTTGAAATGACCTATCTTGAGCAGATGGACGCGCAACAGCGCAAGACTTCAATTGACCAGCTGTTTTCAAAAAAATTCCCTGCGGCAATTCTCACACGGAATATTGACCCGCTTCCCGAAATGCTTGAAGCAGCAAAAAAATATTCTATTCCCATTCTTAAAACCAAGGCACACACCAGCCGTTTTATGAGCGATATTATAACAAGACTTAACGTTGCTCTTGCAGAAAGAATTACACGGCACGGCGTTCTGGTAGAGGTTTACGGCGAAGGTCTTTTGCTTCTTGGTGAAAGCGGCGTTGGTAAAAGCGAAACTGCAATAGAACTTTTGAAACGTGGTCACCGCCTTGTTGCAGACGATGCGGTGGAAATAAAAAAAGTTTCGGACCAAACACTTGTCGGTTCCTCTCCCGAAATAATAAGACATTTCATCGAACTTCGCGGCATAGGAATTGTAAATGTTTTAAACATTTTTGGTATGGGTGCCGTAAAGGACAGCGAAAAAATTGACCTTATAGTTAATCTCGAACCCTGGCGCGACAATTTTGATTATGACCGTCTCGGTATGGAAGAATCCACTATGGATCTTATGGGAATAAATATCCCCTGTCTCACAGTACCGGTAAAACAAGGTCGTAACCTTGCGGTAATCATTGAAGTTGCCGCAATGAACAACCGCCAGAAACGTATGGGATTCAATGCAGCAAAAGAACTCAATCAGCGACTGACAGAAAATGCTTTTTCTAAAATGAAGTCATAATCATAATTTACAAGAAGGGTTTATTGTATAATATGAATATTGGTGTAGATTTAGGCGGAATGTCAATAAAAGCGGGGTTGGTTGATGATAACGGAAAAATCCTGTATAAAGAAGTTATCCCAACCGGCGCAGACCGTCCAATGCCGGACATTGTTTCGGACATTGCTCTTTTGGTTAATACCATTTTAAAAAGAAGTGGCTGCGACGAGAAAGAAGTAAAATCGGTCGGCATTGGCGTTCCCGGCGCTACCTGTCAGGAAAAAGGCGAAATTCTATATTGTTTTAATGTAAATTTAACAAACGCCCCCATAGCAAAAGAAATTCATAAATATGTAAATCTTCCGGTATATCTGAATAACGACGCAAACGCCGCTGCAATTGCAGAATATGACGCACTTGGACGTGAAATGGAATGTTTTGTTGCGGTGACCCTCGGCACAGGCGTTGGTGGCGGAATTATAATAAATAACCGGCTTTTTTCGGGCAGCAACGGCGTTGCCGGAGAGTTTGGCCATATGGTAATAAAAGAGGGCGGGAAAAGTCTTGGCGGCGGTCTTCCCGGTTGTTTTGAAGCCTATGCATCTGTAACAGCCCTCATTTCCCAGACAAAGAGTGCTATGGAAGAGGATAAAAATTCCATTATGCATAAAATTTCAATAGATGGCGTAACAGGTAAAACCGCTTTTGATGCTGCCAAAGCCGGAGACAAAACTGCCATCCATGTTGTAGACAACTATATATCTTATGTTTCGACAGGTATTGTCAACATCATAAATATATTTCAACCGGAAGTTCTGGTTATAGGCGGTGCAATCTCAAAAGAGGGCGACTATCTGCTTGACCCCATCAAAGAATTTTGCGCCAAAAATGCCTATGGCGCGGATTTTGCAAAGCATACCCAAATAAAAGCGGCAATTCTCGGCAACGATGCCGGTATAATAGGAGCTGCTATGCTTCATAAATACAACGAGGTAATTTAATGCTTAACTTTATCAGACAATATACGTCCAGGCAAAATATTCTTGTAAACGAGCCAATGTCAAAGCATACCACTTTCCGCATTGGTGGTCCGGCAGATTTTTTTGTTCTGCCCGAAACAGAGCAGGAACTTGTCAATCTCTGCTGTGCATTGCACAAAGAAGGGCACCCCTATACTGTCATAGGCAACGGATCAAATCTTCTTGTTTCGGACAGTGGAATTGAAGGTGTAGTGGTTTGCACAGAAAACCTCTCCTCTGTCACACAAACAGAAAACGAAATATATGCCTGCTCGGGAGCGCTTCTTTCATCTGTTGCCTCCTGTGCAACAAGAGCCAGCCTTTCGGGACTGGAATTTGCTGCAGGCATTCCCGGTTCAACGGGTGGCGGAATATTTATGAATGCCGGTGCATACGGCGGCGAGCTTTGTGATGTTATAAAATTTGTCCGCATACTTAAAGATGGTAAAGTTACTGATGTAAATGTGTCTGATTGCGGTTTTGGTTACAGAAAAAGTGTTTTTCAGCAAAACGGTGCAATAATTCTTGGTGCATCTTTTGCTCTTAAGCCGGCAAGCCAGCCGGAAATTTTGGAAAAAGTTCGCGATTTTGCATCGCGTCGGCGTGAAAAACAACCACTCGAAATGCCAAGTGCAGGCAGTGTTTTCAAACGACCCGAAGGCCATTTTGCTGGCAAGCTTATCGAAGATGCCGGGCTTCGCGGTTTTTGCTGTGGCGGTGCCGGTGTCAGCGAAAAGCATTGCGGGTTTATTGTGAACAACGGCGGAGCAACTGCAAAGGATGTTATTAAGCTTATACAACATATAAAAAAGACTGTTTTTGATAAATTCGGCGTTATGCTTGAAGAGGAAATCAAACTAACAGGCAGAGGTGAATGAAAATGGATTTTTTAATTATTACAGGTATGTCAGGTGCCGGAAAGAGTAGTGCTGTCAGAGTTTTGGAAGATATTGGCTATTACTGCGTTGATAATATGCCACCTGCTCTGCTTTCGGCTTTTTCTCAGGTGCTCACCTCCTCCACAAGCAAAATTGAAAAAATTGCGCTTGTAATGGATTTGCGCAGCGGCGATATGTTTGCCCAGCTTTTTGATTCTCTCGAAGGGCTAACCTCTCACAAGATAAAATATGACATTCTCTTTCTTGATGCAAACGATTCGACTCTTGTAAAAAGATATAAAGAATCAAGACGTAATCATCCGCTATCTTCCGGCGGGGTTCCTCTTGAAGGCATAAACAAAGAAAGAGAGCTTCTTTCAGAGGTAAGAAAACGTGCAAGGTTTATAATCGACACATCAAGTCTTAGTCCTGCCCATTTCAGAGACGAAATTCTTTCTCTTTGTCTGGACAACTCTTCTTATAAAGGAATTGTCATAGATGTTATTTCTTTTGGTTTCAAACACGGTTTGCCCATAGATGTTGACCTTGTTTTTGACGTAAGGTTTTTACCAAACCCCTATTATATAGACGAACTCAGAGATAAAACCGGTCTCGACAAAGAGGTCAGCGACTATGTTTTTTCTTTTCCGCAGACGGAAACCTTTTTAAACAAGCTGACAGATATGCTGAGTTTCCTTATCCCCCATTATATCGAAGAAGGCAAAAACCAGCTTGTAATTGCAATTGGATGTACCGGTGGAAAACACCGCAGCGTCGCAATAACAGAAGCAGTTTCCAAACATCTGGCAGATAAAAACTATCGCGTTATAACGCAACATCGCGACTATACAAAACCAAACTAAAAAACAAAACTCTTTGAAGATTTCTTCAGAGAGTTTTTTCATATTTTTTCTCATTTTATAATATAATTTAATATCAGTTAGCGAAAGGAGAAAAAATATGAAAACTCGAAGAAATCGCAGCCGAAGATATGAACAAAAATCCACACCTTCATCAAACGGAAAACTGTTTGTACAGATTGTTTTGTGCATAGCAATTATATGTACTTTTATGTTGTTTAAGGACGCATCCCTCCCGGGAGGGAAAACTCCCCGTGACTACGCACGTCAAATTCTTAATACAACTGTTAACATTCCTGAAATTACCGCACGATTTTTTGATGACTTGTCACTGCCTGCTTCAGTAGAAACGCAGGTGCCCAAAGAATGAAAAGTTTTTTTCGTCTTCATAAAAATCTTGTTCTGGAAATCTCTTTTCTTGCCTGTGCCGCCCTTGCACTTTCCACAAAAAACGTAAATTTTCTCTATTTAATCTTTTCAATGTCAATTCACGAGTTGGGTCACATTTTTGCGGCTCGTCTTTGCGGAGTTAAGTCAGAAAATTTTTCTGTCCACGGTTTTGGCATAGAAATCACCTTCCCGGGCAGAAGTTTTGGTTCAAGTACTCTGATGATGATTTCTTCCGGCGGTCCAATCTTAAGTCTTATGACAGCTTTTGTGGCAAACAGGCTGGGAGTTCCTCTTTTGCGAGAGCTAAATCTCGGCATTGCAATATTAAACCTTTTTCCTGTTCTTCCGCTTGACGGAGGGCATATTTTTTTCTGTCTTTTAACCCAATTTATTTCCCGAAAAAAAGCACAAAATATACTAAAAATTTCAGGATATCTTTTTGGCCTTTTTCTGAGTCTTATAGGTATTTGTATTCTGTACCTTTCGGGGATAAATTTCAGTCTATTATATATTGGACTTTTCATTTTATTTTCCGCTAAACAACCCTCCAGCCTTGTTACCGAAATTGCATTTAGCAGAAACGAAAAATTTGAAAAATCTACTCTTTTTAATATTGACGGAGAAATGAGCATTATTGAAGCAGCAGATAGCTTGCCCATAAACTCGGTGGGTGCAGTCTGGGACAAAAAAGGAGAAATTCACGGGTTTGTTACTGCAAAGAATTTATACTGTCTTATGACGGAAAATGCTCTTCCGCCAAATACCTCTCTGCTGGGAAAGGATGTTCCAAAAACAAAATAAAAAACCGGACATTTTTCAATGTCCGGTTTTAATTTAAAAATATTAACCTTTTACTGCACCAACTGTGATACCTTTAACAAAGTATTTCTGGAAGAAGGGGTATGCAATAACGAGAGGCATTGCAACCATCATGGTAAGACCCATTCTGAAACCGTCGGAAGGAAGCTCTTTCTGGAGACGTTCAACTTCCTGAGGTGTCAGAAACTGTGTGTTACTTGCCAGATATTCAATATTCTTTTCTATCTTTTTAAGCACAAGCTGAATTGGTGCCCATGCGTCGTTTGTAGGAAGATAGAGGTAAGGTGTGTTCCAGTCGTTCCACAATGCAACGGCTCTGAAAAGTGCAATTGTTGCAAGAACGGGAACTGCCATAGGGAGAACGATTTTCCAGAAACACAGGAACTCGCCTGCACCGTCAATCTTCGCCGACTCGATAACCGAATCCGGAATTGACGTTCTCATATAAGTTCTTATAATAATTACATTCATCGCTGTACAACATCCAACTAAGATAAGAACCAATGGGTTGTCACGCAGACCGTAAACTGTTGTAATGATGATGTAGGAGGATACCATACCACCTGAAAACAGAGTGGTAAAATAAGCAAAGAAACTGAACTGATATCCCCACGGGAATGATTTTCTGGAAATTGCATAGGCAAACATAGACATTACAATAACTGAAAGGGCTGTGCCCACAACAGTTACAAGAATTGTAACCCCATAAGATTGCCAGATCATATCCCCGTTAGCAAAAATGTATTCATATGCTTTAAGACTGAACACTTTTGGTATAAAGTGGTAACCGTCTGTCGCGAGTGAAACCTCTTCAGTGAATGAAATGGAAAGTGTAAGCCAAAGAGGAACTACACAGAGCAGTGATAAAAGAGTTGTAACAAAATAACCACCGATTTTAACCAGAAGAGGAGCATCCATGGTTAAGTCACGATTCTTTTTCTTTTTTGTATTAGTGTTTGTAGAAAGCTGCATCTATTTTTCCTCCTTATTAGAACATTGCATTTTCCGGCGATACTTTCTTTATAATTGTATTGGATGTAATAACAAGGACAAAACCAACGATTGATTGGAAGAAACTTGCTGCAGAAGACATTCCAAGACTGCCGCCTGCCATAGTAATACCATTATAAATGTATGTATCGAGTGTCTGAGTTGTAGAGTACAATGCTCCGGAGTTTCTCGGAACGTTATAGAACAAGCCAAAGTCACAGTATAAAACTGAACCAATACCCATAATAAACATTATGATTATGATGGATGTCAGCAGAGGAATTGTTATGTGTTTAACTTGCTGCCACCAAGTAGCTCCGTCAATTTTTGCAGCCTCATAAAGTTCTGCATCTATACCCCTGATGTTTGAATAGTATATAATGCTGTTATAACCCACATTTTTCCAGATTTGGAAACTCATCAGTATAACAGGCCAGTATTTAGGCACTGAATACCACTGGATTCTGGTCCCTAAAAGCTGGTTTAAAACACCTCTTTCTGTATTTAAAAGAGAGTTAGCAAAATATGCTACAACAACCCATGAAAGGAAGTAGGGCAAAATTGAAACTGTCTGGTTAAATTTGTTAACCTTGTTTGTTCCGAGGCTATCGTATAAGATAGCCATAAAAATTTCAATTATTTTAATAATAATAAGATTAAACAACGCATAAAGAATCGTGTTTCTTAAAATGGTTGTAAGGTCACCCGATTTAATCAGGAACTCAAAGTTTCTAAGTCCTGCCCACGGGCTGCCAAGAATACCCTGTGCATAGTTAAAGTTTTTGAAAGCAATAATAATACCAAACATTGGTACATATGCAAACATTATAAAATACACAACTGCGGGCAGTGACATCAAAAGCAGTGACCCATTCTTTTTAACATCCTTAAAAAATTTCATATAAGCCTCCTAAAGTCTTTTGCCGGCCGGAAAGATTGCTGCATCGAGCGTTCCGTCATCAAAAAATCCAACAGAAAAAGGGAATGTAAGCGGCTTTATGCTTTTTCTGTTATAAATTACGGTGTAACTGAAGCAATATTTCTGGATATTTCAGCTACAAAAGGAGACTTGTTTGCAAAAGTATCCCATACATAAAGTTTAGCTTTACCACCTGCAAGCGATGCATCCATAATGGTTCCTATACCAAATTCAAGCTGAGCATTGCCCGCAAGAGTTCTTTCGGTATTAACCATTTTTCTGATGATTCCGTCGTTATCAAAAAGAACAAGAATAAGTGCGATGTTAAGTTCGCTTGCAGAGCTATTTGCAAGAGTTAATGTGTACCCTTGAGCAGAACCGTCTGCTTCAAACCCTGATGTTTCGGTGTATGAAGTGCTGTCAATTTTTACACATTCGTATGTGTTGTCAACAATGGAAACCGGACTAGCTGCAAAACCTGTCATTGTTCCGAAAATGCAAAGCGCAGCAAGAATAAGACAAACTATATTTTTAATTTTCATAATATTCTCTCCTCTCTACAATTACTGAACTTCGATAGGTGTTGCTGCACTGTAACTGTATGTATCAAGTGTAGCTATCTGGTCTTTTTCACCGCAAGCATATGCTCTAACCTGGCTGCCTGCTGCAACCTGTGCAGAAAGAGAAAGTGCTTCCTGTGAGCTGGGGCTGAAGCTTGCGCTTACAAAACTGTAGCTCTGGATGTTTCCGAGTGCATCATACACACCGATAAGAATTATGCTGTCTGTTTCTCTTGAAGATAAGCTTGTAGCATTTACATCAAACTTTTTGTAGGAGTTTGTGAAAGCAGAAGTATCTTCAGCAAATGAGAAAGAATATGCCGGTGTGGGAAGTGTTGTTACAGTGACTGTACGGTTAGATGCTGCAGGCATTTTAACACGTGCAATGTTTCTGATAAGAGAAGGAAGTGTAATCGTGTATGTTTCACTGTATCTCATGGGCTGGTTCATTTTGATTGTGAGAACGCCCTGAATCTGGTCGCCGACAATTTCTTCAGAGATTGTAGCTGTGTAGTCGTCTGCATCGTAAACATTAGACTGACTGTCTGTGATTACAACTGTTTTTCTGATATCAGAAGCTTTGTAGCCTGCAACTGACTGGTCTGCACAGTCTGCAAAAGGCTGAGAGAAATAGATTTTAATTTCTTCATCAAGTTTAACTTCTGTATATCTGCCATCTGTCTGTTCAACAACATAGAAGTGTTCCGGATTTAAGGACATTTCATAAATTCTAATGTTGTCGAAATATTCCTGGTTGTCTCTTCTGCTGTTTGTGAAACAGAAATTGTAGATTGCTGATGCAGGAACGTTGTCCATCTGGTTAATAACTGTTGCATTATCCCCGGACATTCTTACATAGTGATGATTGAATACATTCAGAGAAAGCAGAGCATCACCATCATAATACATCTCATTCGCCACATCGGTTCCTGTAGGAGCAGAACCTGTCAGTCTGAAAGGAGCGATAACACGCTTCATATTAACAAACTGGCCCTTAGGATATGCATATTCCGGTCCCTGAGTGATGAAACCCTGGTCACCTGCGCCGCCCGGCGTGTATGCACCGGCAGCTGCTGTCTGCTGGTTTGTTCCATAGGCAACAAGACCAAACGCGCCGGAACCACCTGTGTTACGTATGCTGCTAGATCCTATGCTGTAAAATGTATAAGCAATACCGCCATAAGAGTCCATTGCATTATTAGGAGCAGTTGCCCCAAGAGCCATGTCAGCAGAAACAACAAGGGCTTTCTGGTCATCTTTAGACTCTTCAATTGTCCACGCATCATCTAAAAGATATGCAAACTCGCCTCTGTACCATGTATCAGTAGTGAGCCCCAAAACTTTTCCTCCGTTGCCCTCGCGAACAACAAGGTGTCCTCCTCTGTGAGCAAACCATTTTTTGTCTCCGCTCAACGGATAATTTGATCTTATAACTGTAATGTCTTTATTAAGTGTAGCCTCAAACGAGTCAGCAACTTCGTTTCCGTTGGAAAAAGCATGTGGCATATCATCGTAGGATGTCCCAGCCGCAAATCTTTCAAAATCTTCTATAGCAATAATGCTTGTCGGGCTTGTCATGGGAGCTGCCATAGCTGTTGTGCCAAGCAGGAGAGCAAGGCAAAGAGCAATGGCAAAAAATTTAGTTATTCTCGTCATAAAACGAATCCTCCTGTTACATATTGTAAGGTTTTTCTGTTCCCTCTTCCGAGGTGGCGGGCTTTTTTTGCCCGCCAATAAAGAGGAGTTTCTGATTAAACGGTGCTTTTACACCGGTTAAGACCAATTATTTTCTGATGATGTATACTTCAACAGGTCTATCGTATGTTTTTCTTGCGATTACGTTGTCGCTAAGCTGGATGTCTGCTACTGTAGCTGATTCCATTTTGCCTGTTTCTGTGTGGATAATCGCAACGCCACCTTCAACAGAAATGTTACCGCCGAGATGCGGATCGAATACCGGTCTTTCAATTTTTTCAAAGCCATAATTCTGCAGTGTCGCATCTTCTCTGGTTCTCATAAGAGCACCATTATCACCATATACGTTTGTTACCTGACCGTAAACATAATATAACTGACCGGTTTTTGCACCGATAGCGCTGCTACCAACCAGAGTGCCGTATGTAGGAAGATTCCATTTTACAGTCTCATTTCCAGTGTCGTCGGCAGGAATGTAGTTCGAAGATATCGTCTTGTTAAATGTAGGAGCCATTTTGAAGAATTCCATATCTGCTATAACTCTTGCAAGAGCAATTTCTCCAATATCATTGAGCTGTACTTCAACAAGGTCGCCAACTTCCAGATCAGCCAATGTTGCCGGCAATCTGCCTGTTTCTGAGAGTACATGTATCGCACTATTGTGTCTGTCACTACCAGTTTCTTTAGGTCTTTCAAATGTAATAAGAGCTGTTGTCGGGTCGTATATGTTATATTTTCTTTCAACAACACCTTTATCGGGTGTTCCTACCTGACCTGTAATCTGGATTTTTTCTTTGCCCGCTTCTTCGTCATATATTGTTGTAATATCTGTTATGAGCATAGCACGCTGCTCATCATTGAAGTGGTAAGTCATAGATGTGGTTTGCTGATTCTCTCTTCTGATAATTATTGTAGGCGACAAGCTTTCTGTGTTGTCGTACAGTTCAAGAGTCGGTCCTGTCCAACCGTCGGAACCTGAACCTGCAACAATGTAGGTGTTAGTTTCGCTGCGGTATCTGGTATCCGGTCCAATAGGCGGAACGGAGAACCACATTTTCGGGTTGTAAATATCGTCACCAAGAGGAACTCTGAGCTGGTATGTTGTCAGCGGGTCCATCTGGTAGATGTTTGCAAGAACAGTTGCACCGTCAATGTTAGGTAAGTTGCCTCTGATATCCATTGTGAATTCTGTTTTGCTGTAACCCTGATAGTTTGCAACATAGTCGGGGTTCGGAACACCTGTTGACATACCGTCTTTGTCTAAGATGTACTGGTTTGAATGGTCGGTAGCAAGGAAGAGCTCTTTAACCTTTCCATCTTTATCAAGAACATAGCTTATAAGCTGATGTTTGAAAGTAGGTGTCATAATATACTGTTTTGTCTTAATGTTATCAGGGTCATAGCCAGGTGTCGACGGTCCATAGGATGGATCATATTCAGGGTTAACTGCCGGAGTGTATATCATAACTGAACTTGTGGTGTAGTCCATTTTCTTGAGTTCCTGGAAGTCAAACTTTTTACCATTGAGTCGGCAGTCTTCTGCTGTATAGAATCTTTCTTCCTCAAGGATGTCAATGTTCATTACTCTGATAACCGCGTCTTTGGACTCGTTTGACGTTTCTGCCATACCAAGCATATAAGCGTATTTTCTGTCTGTATTTAATGAATATACAGACTCAACTGTAGGAACGTCAATAATTTCGCCATCCCCGTCAACAACAATTTCAACAACTGCGCCAAGTGTAGGAAGTGAAACATGACCATATGCTACAAGTTTTTCAAAATATCCGTCAAATTTGTATTCAACGCCGTCAACATAAAGAGCTGTTGCTTTTATTGCTGTAACAGAACCCGAAATTTTTGTTACAGGAAGAATGTTGACTGTCATACGGTTCATGTTTACGTCGTCAACTTCAACAAGACCTGTTCCTGCATTGAATTTGATTTTACCGGGTGCAAGTTCTACATAGTCGCCCACTTTGATTGAAGCGATGTTTGCATTTGCGCCTGCTTTGTAAGCATAGATTTTTGTTTCGCCGTATGTAATTCTGTTGCTTGTGAAAGCGTCAAGAAGATCAAACTGTGTTGTTGCACCAACTTTGAAAACAACTTTGCTGTTTATGTGAACAACGTCTATTCTGCCGTCATCTTCAGTGTCAACAAGTGTTACACTGCCTGTGTCCGGTTCATAGTATCTGTCGTCAATAGTTGTGCGGTTTTCACCGTTTATGATAACTCTTGCTGTCACAGGGAAGCTTTGTGTTTTTATTCTACCATATTCATCATGATATGTGAATGAATTGTTATCATAGTCAAGGTCTGTTGCGTCAAGTTCAATAACTCTGCTGCCACGGTATTTTTCGAGGTAAATGAGGTCGCCGTCGCCGTAGTTATTGGAAAGAATGAATTTAACTCTCTGGCCAACAAGTGCACTGTAGTCAATGCCTGTTGTGTTGAATCTTATTGATGTGTTGTTAACTTTTATAACAACCTGGTCAAAAGAATCTGTAGGAGCAGTACCCGTCATACTTGCTTTACCTGCAGCCTGGAGAATACCATACTGTGCTTTGTAGCCATATTTGCTTTCTATATAGGTGAGGTTACTTTCTTTAAACTGCACACCTTCATTGCCAACAGAAATCATATCCATAATGTTAACTGTAAGCGCGTTTATAATCATTTTACCAAAATCGTAATATGTAAATCCTGAAGAAGATTTAATGCCGCTTAAAAGACCAAGTGTCTGAACTTTGTTGTTATACTGTGCATCTGTCCAGCCTGCCTGCATACCAAATGCTGCGTAGCCAAGCTCTCCAAGGATTGCTCTGCCGGCATCCATAGGAGTTGCGGGAGAGTCCGGTGCAAATGTTCCGTCAGGTTTTGCACTTACAAGACCTTTTTTGTATGCTGCATTTACAACACCAAAATATTTATGTCTAACCGGTACGTCAGGATAAACCGGGTCGCCTTCGAGGTCGGCACCGATGCCTGCCATTTCAATTGCAACTTCTGCAACCTGGTATCTTGTTATAGGAGTTGTGTTATCGCTGAAATCTCTTGTAAATCCCAGTTGTCTGAGAAGTGCAAACTCATCATTTGCTGCAGAAACTGTTGAAATCATCATGAAAGAAGAAACCAACGTTAATGCAAGGAGCAGCGAAAGAATTCTTTTTAATTTCATAAATTACCCCTTCCTTCCGTTATAAATACGGAGTTAAGTATATATAATCTTTAATTTGTTTACCTATATATATTAATAAGCGTTTCTGAGTGTGTAAGCAAGTTTTGCTGCCTGTGCTCTTGTTGCAAGTTCTGCTCCGCCGAACACTCCGTCAGCAACACCATTGATAATGCCTGCTTTGTAGAGCGCCTGCGCTGCTTCCACTGCATATGCAGGAAGAGATGCTTTGTCAGAAAATTCTCTGCTTGATACGGGAGCAAGCTTTTTATTAACATATTTACCAACTCTGTACATTATAACAGTCATATCCTGTCTTGTAATGTTTTCGCCAATACCAAATTCTTCAGCATTCTTACCGTTTACAATACCCAGTTCAACTGCAACGTTTATATATGGTGAATACCATTCTTTTGAATCAACGTCTGCAAACTGAGCCATTTTGCCAGTGCCTTTAAGGCCGAATGCATTTACAATGATTTTTACAAACTGTTCTCTTGTTACATTTGCGTCAGGTGCAAACACATTTGTTGCAACCCCATCGATTACGCCTTCTGCTGCAAGAGCTTCAATTTCTGTCTGTGCCCACGGTACTGTTGCAAGGTCGAGGAATTTCTTTCCACCACCTGTAACAGGGCCTGTTGTTGTTCCAATGGAAATTGTCGGACCGGAGGTTGTAGGACCTGTAACCGCACCACCCTGGTCTAAAGAAGGTTCTTCCATTGTAGCCATATTCATAAGAACTTCATCGAATTTAATTTTTAATGCTGACAAACTTTCAAACGAGACACCGGCAAGCTGACTTCTTGACCACTCATCAGTTGTAGGATTAAGGCGTGCATCGTAGATGGTGAAGTTAAGTACTGTTTTTTCATTTGCATTATACTCGTAGTATTTGTCCGCCCCGGCACGAAGAACAGAAATAATGTCATCTCCGCCTTCATTTATTGCCGGTTGTGTAGGAAGTATGTCAAGAAAACTCTCTGCTGCGAATTCTCTTGCAAATCTATCAAAACTTGTATATGTTTTAGCTGCAAGTCTTGTTTTGATAACTGTCTGGTTGGATGATGCCGCAAACCAAGTTTTTTCTTCTGCCGCTATCGCATCAATGCCTACTGCTTCCGAATAGTTTGCAATTACTTCTGCTATTTTATCAGTGTTTCCACTATTAATCGCATAAAGAAGAGCTGCGTTTTCAAACTCTGCAAAAAGGCCTCCGTCCCCTGTCATAGGAATATGCGTTGCTTCGTCTAACGGATTTGTTGTTCCTGCTGCACCAAGTTCAAAGTCAAAACCTGTGTTTGCAAGAAGTGTTGCATATTTTTCACGGAGAGTTGCAAGAACTGCTGCTGCCCAGGTGTCATTTTCTTCATAAATTGAAGGATATGTTATAGGAAGAACTGCTTTTGCTGTTGTGATAGCTGCCTGTGTTGTGCCAAGAAGCATTGTACGGGCTGCTGCCTGCATTTCTGCAAAAGAGGTATATGTAAATTCCTGAGGGCCAAGTACTGATACATCGCCGTTGATATCAGTTACGTTTGCCACAACCTCAAATTTGTCTACTGTACTGAGCGCTGAACTTACCATTTTTAGCTGGCAGTTTGTTGAAGATGCTTCAAGTGCTGTTTTCTGTTCAGTGTAGATGTAGTCACCTACTGAATAGAAGCTGCCCATGGAAACTTCTTTTGCTGTAACAGTAACAACCACCCATGTTTTGTCCGACAAATTTGTAATTTCAAATTCAAACTTGTCTTCGCCGACAGGAACAATCACCGGATTGACCTTAAGCTGGGATACTGTTACATCTGCTGCACTTACCGTCGGTGCTATGCAAAGCATAGACATAACGATTGCAAGGATAAGTGTTGTTGTTAATACTTTTTTCATATTTACCTCCACCTATAAATAATTTGTAAATTAATTTTTATTTTTTCAGGCTTTTACTTCGGTATTCTACCGGAGAAAGTCCTGTATTTTTCTTGAAAATTCTGGCAAAATAATTTTGGTCGCTGTATCCTACCTTGCCGGATATCACACCAATCTGTAAATTAGTGTCTGCCAGAAGTTCCGCCGCTTTCGCCACCCTGAGCTGCGTTATATATTTGGTAATGGTGGTTTTTTCCTGTTCACGGAAAAGCGCACCGATATATGAGCCGGAAGAACCGAAACGCTCTGCAATGTTTCCTGCGTTTGTGCCTTGTTTCATATAATTGTCGTTTATATAATCTTTTATATATTCAGTAACCATTCTGCTTTGATTTTTCTTGTTAACCTCTATTAAGTGTATAATACCGGTTATTTTTTTTACCGAATAACTTTTTATCGACTCATAATCCATAAGTTCTATAAGAGCATTCACTGTTTCTTTTTTTTCAATGTGTTTTATCCCTTTTTCTTCTGCATAGTCAAACACATTTTCCATCACAAAAGCATAATACTCTTTAGCAAACCAGAGCCCGACCGGCATCATTCTGTCAATATAGCCCAAAACATTGTTGACAAACCTGCTGTCCCCTTTTTCTATCGCGTGGCGGATTTTCTTTTTCATATTGACATCATGCAACATCAATTCTATCTCATGTTCTTTGTTTTTCAGTTCTGTTGCCTGTGCAAATATTTCCGCAATTCTTTTCGGTGCTTTTGTGCTCTCCGGTTCGTATATGATATTGCCATATCTAAGCACTTCAATAATTTTGCCCTTGTTTTCTTCCTTACCGACAAGAATAATTTTCGCCGGCATTTTCTTTTCCTGCAACTGCTGTGCGAGATTTTCCGCATTGCCTTGTATAATACCAATATCAGCAACCACAAAATCAGTGTCACATTGAACATTCGGAAGAAGTGCAGATATATTACCAATCACTTTATATGTTCCAACACCGTTCTTTTTCCAATCCAAAAGTGAGAAGATGGAAATGTCCGATGTTTCGCTTTCAACCAGCAATATGTTCAGCAAATAAACACCACCTAAATATATACGCATAGTCATATATAATATATTATAGCATCTCACAAGCATTTTAGCAATAGGATTATTTCTATTTTTATTAGCATTTTTTATAAATTTCATCATTTTATCACATTTATTTTGTTCTTTTATTTATGCTGTTTTTGCTGTTTTTACAATATTTTTATGTGTACTTCTTTTTTTATGCTAATCTGTCTTATTTTTAATACGTTTTTACAAATCCGAAAAAATGCGAATCCGACATTGACATTACCTCTTTTTCATGATATAATTTTTTAGAATGAGGAAAGGTATCGAAGTGTCATAACGGGGCGCACTCGAAATCCCCTCGGTTGCACTGTAACTGTACCCTTACAAATGGCTTAACCGTGCGGGTTTAAGCGAGGTTCAAACCTTGTTTTTGCACCCTTATCTAGCGGTTTTTCTAGCCATTTCTAACATTTTTCTAACAAAATTTTATAATTTGCTCAGTTTTTTCTCCGTCAAATCGGAGTTCAAACATATCTGGAGATGTACCCAAGTGGTTGAAGGGTCCGGATTCGAAATCCGGTAGGTCGGTTTTGCCGGCGCTAGGGTTCAAATCCCTACATCTCCGCCAAAAAGCGTGATGACTTTAATGTCATCACGCTTTTTCTGTTATTCTGTTGAGTTATGGGAAATATTGTGATATAATTTTTAATAGTTAAATCATCAGATTGTTCACAACTGAATTATAGAATAAAGTCAAAAAATAGTTAATAATTAAACAGGAGGAAATATATGAGTGAATTGACAGCACATGGCACAGAAGTAACAAATGTGTTTCAATTGATAGGAATACTTGAAAATGATATTACTAAGAGTATCGCTTGGGCACTGTGCAAATGTCCGATATTATTAAAAAAGACAATATTCGAAACACTGAAAATAGACATAGAACCAGAGAAAGTGCGGATTAGCTATCAAGAATTTGAAAAAGATAAAGGAATAACGGATTTAGAAATTACTGATGATGAGTTATTCTATATTATAGTGGAGGCAAAAAGAGGATGGATTTTGCCAAGTGCAGAACAGTTAAAATTATATTCTGAGCGCAGAGAAATTACGCGGAGCAAGGCAAAACATAAAGTTATTATAACTATGTCTGAATGTAGCGAAGAATATGCAAATACATATTTGCCTTTTCACGAAATTAACAATGTACCCATCATTCATTTATCTTGGAAGACGATTTATGAATTAACAAGTAAATCAATAGCAGATTCAAGCAATTTGCAAAAAAATATTTTAAAAGAATTACTTGAATATTTAGGAGGTATCATGACAATGCAAAATAGAGATTCAAATTGGGTCTATGTAGTTTCTGTCGGCGCAGGACATCCGAATAATTGCGAATTAACATGGATAGATTTTGTAGAAAAATACAAGCAATATTTTCATCCAGTTGGAGGCAAAGGGGGCTGGCCCAAAACTCCCCCGAATTACATTGCATTTAGATATTATGGACAGCTACAATCTATTCATTATATTGATAGTTATGAGGTCACACGTAATTTGCACGAAATATTTCCTGAAATGCCTAATGAAGAATTAGATGAAAATCATTTCGTATATAAACTCGGACCTGCAATCAAACCTATTCATACGGTAAAAACGGGGAAATTATATCCAAGCTTAAGAGTATGGGCAATGCTAGATACTTTACTTACATCTAAAACGGTTTTAGAAGCCAGAGACATATCTAAGGCAAGACTTGAAGTATAAGATTTTCTTCCTAACTTTTTGCAAATAATTAAAACATTATAAAAGCGTGGTGGTATTACTTTCATCACGCTTTTACTTTTATATGTATATTAGAACCATTCGATAGTCCCTTTAACAGCCGTCTTATTTGCGAGTTAATGTCTTGGGTAGTGTAACTACCCTACCCGAGAGAGTTTGGTCTTACAACCCCTTTAACAGCCTTGGACATCGGCCCTCAAAATCGATTTTAAAGAGTGAGAGCGTACTCGTGCGAGTACGCTCTAGTTTTTAGAGATTTTAAGTTTAAAATTCTTTTTTTAATTCAACGCCGTTAGCGTCAGTGTTTAAAGAACCTGTTAACAGTCTGATAAAATCAACCAATGCCCAGATTCCGCCGCCGACACCTGTGCAGAATGTTAAAATAATTTTTATAACACCATATTTATTGTATCCAAGATAGAAATCGTGAATGCCAATTCCACCTAAGAAGAATGCTAGAAGAACAGCTACAAGTTTGGATTTCTGTTCACCATATGTATTAACTGTAGTAGACTTTACACTAGCTCCACAGTTTGTACATATAACTGCTCCCGGATTAATTTCTTTACCGCAGTTAGAACAGAATTTTTCTCCTGTACCTTTTCCAAATCCGCAACTCATGCAAGCTACCGCATTCTCGTTAATTTCAGCTCCACAATTTTTGCAATACATAATATTTTCCTCCATATTCAATTAAATTTTATTAATACAAGCCCGAAAAAGCAATAATTCCAATGAGTGAAGAAATAACTGAGCAAACTTCACCTACAATGCTTAATATTAATCCTGCTGATTTATTTGTTTCCTTGTATTCTTTAGCGCCCAAAACAATACCAATAATTGATGTAATGTGCCCCACAAGAGCAAATATCCAAGCAAATACAATACCTATTATGCCAAGAATTATTGATGCTTGCGTTTTCCTTTCTGCTCCACTAACAGCTGTTATAGTATTTGCATTAGCACCACACTTTGTGCAAATTATTGCTCCTGGATTTATTTCACTGCCGCAATTAGCGCAATATTTTTCGCCACTGTTTTTAGCGAATCCACAACTCATGCAAGCTACTGCATTTTCGTTAATCTCTGCTCCGCAATTTTTACAATACATGTTTTTCCTCCTCAAAAATATGTTATCAACTTTAATACCCAATTTATAATTGCAAATAAGGCTATTCCAATCATAATTTTATTATGTACCTTATGTTTGAAATCAAAAAACACATACATAAACACATACGGCATAAAAAAGATTAGAATATTGTACTTTGCTGCACTATAAAAATCCAGTTTCATCAACGATAAAAATGCACGTGTCATTCCACATCCAGGACATGGAATCCCAAATATTTTTAAAAACACACATGTTATATCAAGATAATGCATTGCAGTGTATGCAATAGCAAAATATCCAATTAACAACAAAACCAGGTATAGTCTTTTGCATCTGCTACGCATTAACCCTTTGCATTATAATCTGCACACATAAGGTTTGTTGCTTTAAATAACTTATGGTAATAGATAAATGGTCCAACAATGATAAAGCTACCAAGTACATTCCAAAGCCAATAATCGGCACAAGAAAAACTGTAAGCAATGTTTCTTCTCTTAAGTTCGTTACCGATTCGGTTTGAAATCTTATGGAACCAAACAATATAAGCTATTCCTAATGTTATAGGTCCAACCAAGAATGCCAATAAACAATAGTGCATTGTCTTTTTGCCATCATATCTACTTGCAGCAATATTAATATCATTGCTTACAGAGGACATAACAACAAGACCGTAAATACCAAGAGTTATAATTGATAAAAATATGTATTTTGCTAAACTCTTGTTTGTTTTAAGCTGACCTACCGGCGTAGCCGAACTTTGAACTGCACATCCGCACTTCGTGCATACTGCAGCCCCTTCATTGATTTCTGCGCCACATGTACTACAGAACTTCATAAAAAACACTCCTTTGAAAATTATAGTTAATTT
>JAZNIU010000007.1:0-6631 GCA_045577655.1 Clostridia bacterium | reverse complement strand
CTGCACTGCTTTAAAAAAAGAACTTGAAAAGAAGATTGATTCGGCAATTTCTGCAGGTTTTTGCCATTTCATTTCGGGGATGGCGCAGGGTGTTGATACCTGGGCGGCAGAAATTGTGCTTGAGAAAAAAAAGAAAAACGGCGAAATCACGCTTGAAGCCGCTATTCCCCACCGGAGCCAGCCTGCGCGTTGGTCTGCCGCTGCGAGAAAAAGGTACAATGACATTCTCCGCTGTTGTGACAAGGTGACCTATGTCAGCGAGGATTATTCCTACAGCTGTATGATGCGCCGAAACCAGTATATGGTGAATGAAAGCGACGCCGTTATTGCCATTTTGGACGATATGACAGGCGGAAGCGGTGCCACTGTGCGTTATGCACAGAGAAAAGGCGTACCCGTCGTTATCATTAAGATATAAAAAAACCACTGTCTGCGCCAGTGGTCCTTTTCTTATTCAGTTGGTTGGCAGGGCAACCTGCCCGTTTTTATATGCATACAAAAACTCGCCCGAAAGAGCGTCATAAATATAATATGTTCCGTCCTCAAGCGTTATTTTATATGCCGGCGAAACAGACACAAGTTTGTGCTGTGTGTCTCTGAAAATATTGCCTGCCGAATAGCCCGTTTCCACAGATTTTATGGTCACTTTTTCTTCTCTTAAAGGGTTTCTGACAAAATCTATCAGAACGCTCGTCACATCAAGAAGTGTGTCGGGCGTGTTTTTTATTATTCCGTTTTCTCTGTCCGAGAAAATCCAATAACCCTTCCCGGAAACTCTGCCAACATCTTCTGTTAAAAAAACTTCTGTTTCAAAAATCTTTTTATCTTCTATGGTCTGGACCACTCTGGCGCTTTTTTCCGAAATCACACAAAAGTTTTCCCGCACGTCAATCCCCATAGCATCAAGCTCTTTTAAAAGGTCTTCTTTTTTTACGGGATTGTTATATTCAAACCCATAAGGAGTGACATGGAGAGTTTTTTCTTCTCTATAGAAAAAACTGTTTTCGCCTGTCTGCACTTCTCCGCCAAGAAGCCGGGTTGCAAGGGCTTTTTCGTCCGGCCAGATGTTATAAAGCTCAACAATTCCGAGACTTTCTCTTTTTACGGGAATTGTTTTTTCGTCTATGGTAATACCTCTGCCGCCTAAAACCTCTACCGTGGCGGAAATTGTTTCTTTCGGGATTGTTCCGGCGCCAACCGATGGGATTATTATTGCTGAAAGCAGGGCGATGTCAACCGCTAAAAACAGGAAAATAAGTATGGTTTTCACTCTTGACCAGTTCATACTCCACCCTCCCCGTCTATAATGATTATCTCGTCGCTGCCCGCAAGTTTTGCACACCACGACACCTTTTTTTCTCTGCCCGAAGTATTTGTGTAGGCTCTGAAAATGTCTGAAACGGTGAATGTGGTTTCCTCTCCCTGCAGGGTGAGATAAAGACCGTCCACCGCCTGAAGCATATTGCTTCCATAAAGGGTTTCACCGGTTGTTTTCACGCTGCAGATATGGTGTTTATATGACACAAGTTTTCCGTTTTTCATGGTGATGCTTATTGCATGCCCGTCCGGCCATATCATCACAGGAATACTGTTCACATAGTAATCTATGTTGATTGTCACCTCTTGGGTGTTGTTGTAAAGGTTTACAAGGTCGGAAGAAATCTGAAGTGCCGGCACATCCTGTTTAAAGCTTCTGAAAGCACTTCTGACATAAGAATATATATTCCCCACGGCTGATGAAAGCGCATTT
This sequence comes from Clostridia bacterium, assembly GCA_045577655.1. Lineage (GTDB taxonomy): Bacteria > Bacillota > Clostridia > RUG12999 > RUG12999 > RGIG7450. Next base: position 4,881 of record JAZNIU010000007.1, on the reverse strand, counting down.
TTTGAGTTGGGGTCGTATATCTGCGGTCCCTCTGCCATGGCAGTATATTCAATTGTTCCGTCGGGCGAAATGCGAAGTGTGTTCCCGCCGTCTACATATACAGTGGCATTGTTTGTTTCAATATATCTTTTTGCAGACGCTTTTTTCATGTCAAATCTGCGCAGAAGAGCGTCCGTCTCGGAAGGGGTTAAACTGTCTTCTTTGAGCGGCAGGGCTTCTATCCCCGAAACGGGTTGTTCCGCCAGGTCTATCAAAATGCTTGCACTAAGCAATATATTCTGTGTTATTTCGCTGTCCTCCGACTGCTTTTCTTCGCTGAAGCCCAGCTCAAAAGCAAAAGGAATGTTTTCCGCCTCTTTTAAGTATTCTGAAATGGTGGCATAAACCTCGTCGGAAGAAATGTCTACCACCGTTTTGAAAATTTCGCCCGTTGCCATATCGGTGACATAAACAAGCGGTTTTCCAACCACCGTATCGCTTAAGGAAATTACCGCATCTCTCACTCTTGAGCAGGGAAAATACGTCCCCAGAAACTCGCTTATTTCACCGCCGAAAGTGGTGCCGAAATCCACTATAACCGAAGTGGATTTTATAGCCGACCTCATCTCCTCTTTGGTGGCAGGAGAAAACTTGGAACTTTTTTCGTCTATCTTCCCAAGCACCGTCCGCGCTGCAGAAAAACATTTTTCAAAGTTTTTGTCCCCTTTGGTTGAAACATACCGTTTCCCGTCCCCTGAGAAAACAATTTTTCTGGGACGAAGTATGTCTTCAATCGAAGAGTCTGCAACCGTTTCTTCCTGAGAATTTCCCCATATAACAGTAAAAAAATTATAGTCCGAGGACCATAATTTTTCACTGAACCATATTTTATAAAATAAAAATACCGAAACACATACTAATAGCGTTAAACAAAAGTTTTTAAAAATTTCTTTTTTCATAACTGTTATTTAAAGGAATTTTTAATTCCCTGTATCATATTCTGAGATGTGCTTTTAAGTTTGCTCCAGAAGCTGTCCACCAGCAGATTGATTTCAAGCTTAACTATCTGTGCTGCTTCCTCAGATTCATAGGAGGGGTCTACTCGCACCAGAATGTCGTTTTTGCCTTCCGACAAAGAAACTCTCTGTGCAAAATATCCGCTTGCACCTATTGTCTGCACTGCTGCACTGCCGCCGCTGTATACAAGTTTATATTTGTCGACAGCTTTGTCATATTTATATACACTTACCACTACTCCGCTTTTTGCAACGCCCGAAAGAACATAATCTTTTTGCGTAGTTGTCGACACAACCGTTTCCGGATTGTAGATATCTATGTAGAGCATTCCTCCGGTTGCAGGGGCCGTTGCCATTTCAGCGGGAGCGGCAAGAGCCTGCGTCATGGTCATTGCAAAAACAAGCGATACAAATACTACAAGTGTTATAAACCGTTTCATCAAGGCTCACCCTTTCCGTTTTTTAGTGTTATCATTATACACCATAATTGTTACAAATTCATTACAACCGTTTTAAGATAGAATGACATTTTCATTTCAGCGGAAGCTTTATTGTGACCAGTGTTCCTTTGCCATATTCGCTCTCGATTTTAATTTCGCCGCCATGAGCGTTAACAATTTCTTTGGCAATAGCAAGCCCAAGCCCTGTTCCGCCACTGTCACGGGTGCGAGCTTTGTTGACTCTGTAAAACCGTTCAAAGATATGTTTTAAATCATCTTTCGGGATGCCTACGCCATTGTCTTTCACTTTAATATACAAATTGCCGTACAGGCTTCCTGCAGAAACTTTTATGTCCCCGCCGTCCGGCGTGTATTTCATAGCATTTGTGATGATATTGGTAACAACCTGCTCTATTCTGTCGCGGTTCCCTAAAAAAGGTGCAAGCTCGTTTGCAAAAGAAAGTGTGAGCAGATGTTTCCTTGACCTTGCTTCCATATCAAGTTTTTTAACAATATCTTCTATGAGTGCTCGCAAATCAAAATAGTCTTTTTGCATAATCTGCGAGTTGTAGTCCAGCTTTGAAAGCTCCAGAAGGTCGGTAACAAGGCGCGCCATACGGTCTGCCTCGTTAAGAGTAACTTCAAGAAAGCTTTTTCTTGTCTCGGGCGAAATATCCTCCGATTCAAGAAGCGTTTCCGAATAGGTTTTTATGGTGGTTATCGGCGTTCTCAGCTCGTGTGAAACATTGGAAACAAACTCACGTCTTGACATTTCAAGCTTCATTTGTTCGGTTGTGTCACGGAGCACAACAATAATCGCCGAAAGAGCATCTTTTTTGCCTCCGCTTGTCGCGAAAACAAGCTGAATGTGTTTGCCTCCCAGCACAACATCGCGGTGTATTGTTTCCTGTTTTCTGAAAGAAATTTCCGAAAGGGAAATGTCTGCGCCAATATCGGCAAAAAACATATCAAACCAGATGTTATCTGCACTTTTTCTGCCTATCATTTTAAGTGCCGCACGGTTTATATGAATAATCTTACCCTGCGGGTCAAACGCCATGACACCGTCGGTCATATACATAAGAATCGCAGTAATTTTGTTCTTTTCCTCTTCAATGGTGGCAAGATTGTCTTTTATTCGTCCCGCCATTTCGTTAAAGGTGGTTGCAAGCTGACCAATCTCGTCGTCCGAGTCGGCGCTTATGCTGCCATCAAATTCGCCTTTCGCAAGCTTTTCGGCACTGCGGGTGAGCGAAATTATGGGCGCTGTTATGGTGTTGGACATAAAATATCCCAGTATGAAAGAAATTATAAGCCCGAAAATGAGCGCCTGGAGAATGATTTTCAGCATACTGCCAATGATTTCTCCGACTTCCTCTTTGGTGTCTTTCACATATAAAATATATTCTGTTTCTCCGTCCACACTCACCGGACGGGCATAGTCAAGAAAGGCCTGTTCGTCCGACACTTTGCCGCCCACACTACCGCTCATCGCGGAAATAATGTTGGGAGTTTTTTCCACCTGGTCTATGCTTGCGGTGTTTGTGCGGTACAGAACTTCTGCATTTTCACCATCCAGAAGATAGACCGTTCTGAACATATCCACCCCAAGTCTTGAGGAGTATGTTTCTATAACGGAGGAAAGCTCCGAAACTCCGGCATTTCCTGCCGCAAGAGTGCCCAGCTTTTGCGTGAGCTCTGTTGCAGAATCGGAATTCATTTTAACGGAAAACTCGTTTGTGTAGTAGGACGAAATGCTTATACGGAAAAAGGTGCCCACCATAATAATAACGGACACCACCATAAGCACAAACATCAAAACAAGCTTAAGTCTAACGCTTTTAAACATTTTGTGTCTATCCCTCTTTATTGTTAAAATAGTACCCCACACCGCGTTTTGTCATTATATATCTGGGCGCGGACGGGTCCTCTTCAACCTTTTCCCTGAGACGGCGAACAGTAACATCTACTGTGCGGACATCTCCGTAAAATTCATAACCCCATACTCTTTCAAGAAGAGTCTCGCGGGAGAAAACCTTTTCGGGCTGGAGCGCCAGAAATTTTATAAGGTCAAACTCCCTCGCAGTCAGAACAACCGGAACATCGTTGCGGAAAACTTCGTACAGGTCGCAATTTATTTTAAGCGACCCAACCTGGATTATATTTCCGCCCGAGGTGCCCGTTTCAGCAGGAGTTTCCGGAACAGAGTTGCGGCGAAGATTCGCTTTTATTCTTGCAGAAAGCTCTCGCATGCTGAAAGGTTTTGTTATATAATCGTCTGCTCCTATTTCAAGCCCTAAAATTTTGTCCACCTCGTCGCCCCTTGCAGTGAGCATTATAACAGGCGCCTCTGACCAGGTGCGGACATTTTTGCACACTTCAAATCCGTCAAGCTTGGGCAGCATAACGTCAAGCAGGATAAGGTCGGGGTTCACCTGACGCGCCATGGTAACTGCAGTTTCTCCGTCAGCGGCAGTGACAACCTTGTATCCCTCTTTTTCAAGATTGAATTTTAAAATGTCGAGTATCGGTTTTTCGTCCTCTACAACAAGAATCAGTCGTTGCATCGGTCTTCCCCTCCTCTGAAATTTTATCTGTTAGTCCATTTTTTCTCCGCAAACAGGGCAGAACTTAAATTCCGCTTTAACTTTTGCTTTGCATTTTGGACATACTTTTGTATTTTTAAGGTCTGAAAGCTTTTCTCTGAGCGCAGCGATTTCATCAAAATATTCGTCCAGTGCCGCACATTTTGCTGCTGTTTCTTCTGCATCCAATTCCTCACCGTTTTTGTATGAGTTATACACCATTGTGCCAAGCTCACGGAAGATTTTCACTGTCTCCGCTTCTTTGTCTGCAATGGCAAAATTGGATTTTACCGTTTCCATAACCGCACCCGAAGTTTTAACTGCTCCCTGTGCTATCTGCGTAGCCTTTTCTCTTACTGTTGTCATAAAATCCATGTGTAATCCCTCCTTATGAGTTTCTTTACTATTATTATACGCTATTTTTAGCAAAATTGCAAGTATATATTTTTAACTTGACAAACCCCTGCCATCATTGTAAAATAAATAGTGTTATTTAAGCTTTTATGCTCCTTTGCCCCCGTAGTTAAATGGATATAAGAACCTGCGCCTGCGCCGCAGAACCTTGCCGCGCGCCTGCGGCTTGCGGAACAAACCCTTTTATCCTTAGGAGGGGTTTGTGTTTCCCGACTCCCCCTTCCCACCAGGTGCTAAACCAAATATTTGCCCCCGTAGTTAAATGGATATAACAAACCCCTCCTAAGGGTTAGTTATCGGTTCGATTCCGGTCGGGGGTGCCAAAAATCCGCACACGAGTTTCGGCGGTTAGTCTTAGGGATAAATCGGTTTTTAAACTACATTTTTAGTTTATACTACATCAAAAAACACCGAAATACGAAAGTATTCCGGTGTTTTTATTCTTTG
>JAZNIU010000006.1:0-36418 GCA_045577655.1 Clostridia bacterium | reverse complement strand
CATGGTGCAGACAGCTGTAACCCAGGTCCACCCGTTTTGCACAAGCAGCATCTGCAAATCTTTAAGACTGCCATAGTCGGAAAGTACTCCGTTGCCGGTGTATATCATAATCATTATGGGGATTACTATTTCGTTTGCCGGGAACCCCAGTATGAACGCCAGAAGAATTACTCCGTCCAGTCCCATTAGTCTGCCAAAACCGTCCAGGAAACCTGCCACGTGCAAAAGAATGTTGCTTCCGTTAATGTTGCAATTTGCCATGAGCCATATAACAAGCCCTGCCGGTGCAGCAACCGAAACTGCTCTGCCCAGCACAAAAAGTGTTCTGTCAAAAACTGAACGGACAATTATCTTGCCCACCTGTGGCGCTCTGTAGGGCGGAAGCTCAAGAAGAAAGGAGGAGGCCTCCCCTTTGAGCATTGTTTCAGACAGCATTTTTGACGTCGCAAGCGTCATAACAACCCCAAATATCACTAATGTCAACACTATCAGTACGGGCAGCAGGGTTGAGTCGGAAACTGCAAAAAACATTGTTGAAATTGCTATAAGTGCAGGAAATTTTCCGTTGCAGGGGACAAATGCGTTTGTTATTATTGCCAGAAAACGTTCTCTTTGCGAGTCAATAATTCTGCACCCCGTGACTCCACACGCGTTACACCCGAAACCCATACACATTGTGAGTGCCTGCTTGCCGTGGGCATTACATTTTTTGAAAAATTTGTCCATATTAAATGCTATTCTCGGTAAATATCCCACATCTTCAAGCAAGGTAAAAAGAGGAAAAAATATTGCCATTGGCGGAAGCATAACGCCCACCACCCATGCTACCGTCTTGTATATTCCGTCCACAGTCATACTGATGGTCCAATCGGGCAGGTTCAGATATAAAAGCAGACTCCTTATTTTTTCTCCCAGTGCAAAAAGAAGACTGCTTAAAATCTCGGACGGGTAATTAGCGCCGGAAATTGTCAGCCAGAATATAAACGCCAGAAGAGCTAACATTATGGGAATCCCCGTGAGCCGTGATGTAAGTATTTTGTCAACTTTTCTGTCAAACTCCATATATCCCTTGTCTTTCACGCTGACACATTCATTATAAATTTTCTCTGCCTTTTGAGTGATTTTCTCCACCTGAATGTCGCGTATTTTGTCCGCCGACAGCCCTTTTTCTCTCATTTTTTCTTTTATTTCGGCTGCCGCTTTTTCTATTTCATCCCCTTTGCCAAGCTTTTCTCCTATCGCCTTTCTCACACTTTCTTCATCTTCCATAAGCCGCAGTATTACCCATCTGGCAGAACACTCTTCTCCCGTCAATCCGTTTATTTTGTCATAAAACTCCCGGATGATATCCTCCGTTTCCTGCCCGTAATCTATAACTGTTCTTTTTGATTTTGCAGGTTCTGATATTTTCTCTGCCAACGCCGTAAGTCCTCTTTTCTTACGGGCGCTCACCATCATCACCTCTGCCTGCATAAGCTCTGCAAGTTTTTGCTTATTTATATGTATTTTCTTTTTTTCCGCCTCGTCAACTAAATTCACACACAAAAGCACATTGTCCGTTGCCTCGGTAATCTGCAACGCCAGGTTAAGATTTCTTTGCAGCGATGTGGCGTCAAGCACAACAACCACCGTCTCGGGAGCTGAAAAACAGATAAAATCTCTGGCCACTTCTTCCTCGGGCGAGCTTGCCATAAGAGAATAGGTGCCGGGCAAATCGACAAGAGTTGTTTTTTCCTTTGACCACTTTAAAATTCCGCTTGCACTTTCAACCGTTTTTCCCGTCCAGTTTCCCGTGTGCTGATTCATCCCCGTCAGCTCATTGAACAAAGTGCTTTTTCCAACGTTCGGGTTGCCTGCAAATGCAACAATTTTACCCTCCAACCTGTTTTTCTGCGAGTAAACAGCCTTTCCAGTAGATTGACCGGTCAACCCCATAAAAAATTGCTCCTCCTTTTTTGCATTATGTAAACCTATTGCTCTCTGTTTAGTATTTTGAGAGCAATAGGTTTTTCATATTATTATTTCTATATTATCGGCATCTTCTTTTCTGAGAGCCACAAGCGTTCCGCGAATAAAATATGCTACCGGGTCACCCGACGGACTTTTAATTGCAGCTTCTATCTCGCTGCCTTTTACCATTCCAAAATCGAGCACCCGTCTTCTTGCGACCCCTTCTGTTTTTATATTCAGAATGCGTCCCCGCCTGCCTATTGGCAAAGCGCTCAGTTTTGCCACCCGGCTATCCATATCTTTTTGTTCCTTTCAATAAACTTTGCTACTATCAGTATATGAGCTTCGGATGCACAATGTTAAAGCCCGGAAGGAGTTTCCTTCCGGGCTTTTGTTTATTCTATTGGTTCAAAGTCTACTGCTCCGTGTTTACACAGCGGGCAAATAAAGTCGTCGGGCAGAACATCTCCCTCATACACATATCCGCAAACCTTGCAGACAAAACCTTTTTTCCCTTCCGTCTCGGGCTTTGGTTTTACATTGTCCTGATAGTAGGTATATGTCATTGTTTCAAGAGATGAAATCACTCTCGATTCTGTTATGCTGCATATAAACATTCCGTGAGTGTCAAGGTCGATATACTGTTCCACCTTGAGCGACATAAATGAATTTATATAGTTTGGCAGAAAAACAAGTCCGTTATCCGAATAAAGAGACTCATAACCTTTAAACTTGTCTGCTGTCCTGCCGCTTGAGAACCCAAAGTCTTCAAACACTTTAAAGGGTGCGTCCACCGACAGACAGTTAACATTCATTATACCTGTCTGTTTTATAACGTGGTGGGAATAGTTTTCTTTGTTTATTGTAACTGCCAGTCTGTTTGGCGAGTTTGTCACCTGAGTGATTGTGTTTACTATAAGTCCGTTATGTTTTTTGCCGTCAAAAGATGTCACAACATAAAGACCGTACCCAATATTAAACAGTGCCGACAAATCGTTTTTATCTGCAGTCTTGCTGTCCTGCGCAAGATAGTCCATACAGATTTCTTCCGCCAAAGCATCAATCTGCGCTATGCTGTCTTCGTTTACTGCGGAGAAAATGCTTACTGTATTTTCTGCAAAAGTGATGTTTTTACATTCGGACAACATCTGTTTCATAATTTTTGCTGCAAGCGGTGACCAGGACCCGTTTTCCATCAGCGCTACCGTGCGATTCTGATAGTTTCTTTCTGTGAGATGCTGGATAAAATCTCTCATGAACGGAAAAATTCCCGCGTTGTATGTGGTGGTAGCAAGAACAAGCTTGCCATATCTGAAAGCATCTTCAACCGCTTCCGCCATATCGCATCTTGCAAGGTCGTTGATAACAACTTTGGGGCAGCCGTTTGCTTTTAATTTTTCCGCAAGAAGCTGAACTGCTTTTTTTGTGTTGCCGTAAACAGATGTGTAAGCAATAACAATGCCTGCGGATTCCACAGCATAAGAAGACCAGATATCATATAAGTTTATATAATAGCCAAGGTTTTCTTTAAGAACCGGTCCGTGCAGCGGACAAATAATTTCGATGTCAAGTCCGGCTGCTTTTTTGAGCAGGTTTTGTACCTGCTGACCATATTTACCAACTATGCCGATATAGTATCTGCGAGCTTCACACGCCCAGTCTTCTTCCACATCAAGTGCACCGAATTTTCCGAACCCGTCGGCAGAGAAAAGCACCTTGTCATAGGAATCGTAGGTCACCATAACTTCCGGCCAGTGCACCATTGGTGCAGCCACAAACGCAAGTGTGTGTTTGCCGAGAGAAATGCTGTCTCCTTCGCCGACAACAATTTGTCTGTCCTCAAACTCGGTACCGAAAAATTGTTTCATCATCTTAAAAGATTTAGCTGTGGAAACAATTTTTGTTTCCTTATACACGTTCATAAAGTTTGCAATGTTTGCCGAATGGTCGGGTTCCATATGCTGAACTATGAAATAGTCGGGCTGACGCGTACCAAGTGCCTTTTCAATATTGTCCAGCCATTCATGTGTGAATCTTGCATCCACACTGTCCATAACGGCTGTTTTTTCGTCTATAATCACATACGAATTATATGCCATTCCGTTTTCTACAACATACTGGCCTTCGAACAAATCTATGTCGTGGTCGTTCACGCCCACATACTTTATGTCTTTGGTTATTTCCATCTGCGCCATCTCCTTTTTTACCGATTATTTTTTCCAAAATAATCAATAATTATCCGCTTTTACCTGAAAATATGCTTGGGGATGTGCACAAACAGGACAAACTTCCGGCGCTTTTTTGCCAACACAGATGTGTCCGCAGTTGAGGCACTGCCAGATTACGTCGCCGTCTTTAGAGAAAACAACTTCATCTTCCATATTTTTAAGAAGTTTGCGATATCTTTCTTCATGTTCTTTTTCTACTGCCGCAACACCTTCGAACAGGTCTGCAATTTCGTCAAAACCTTCTTCACGAGCTTCTTTTGCAAAAGTAGCGTACATGTCTGTCCATTCATAATTTTCACCGTCTGCAGCGTCTTTTAAATTTTCTATTGTAGAAGAAATGCTACCGCCGTTTAAAAGCTTGTACCAGAGTTTTGCGTGCTCTTTTTCGTTAGCTGCTGTTTCTTCAAAAATGTTTGCAATCTGAACATAGCCGTCCTTTTTTGCTTTTGAAGCAAAATATGTGTACTTGTTTCTTGCCTGAGATTCTCCAGCAAAAGCTGCCATAAGATTTGCTTCTGTCTTTGTTCCTTTAATATTTGCCATAATCAATCTCTCCTTTTTATAAAGTTTTTTTATTTTCTGGTGTCCCGGACAGGAATCGAACCCGTATCTGCAGAACCGGAATCTGCAATCTTATCCATTAGACCACCGAGACTTATCTATGTAATTTTATCATAAATAAAAATTAAAGTAAACACTTTTTTCAATTTTTTAAAAAAACACTTGCATTGTCTTATTTTCTGTGATATAATGATTTCATATTATCCTATATTTTGCGAGGTGAGAAATTATGCCAAATATTAAGTCAGCAAAAAAAAGAGTTAAGGTTATTCAGACAAAAACTCTGAGAAATCAAATGATTAAATCTGCTCTTAAAACAAGCATTAAGAAATTCGAAGCTGCTGCAGCAAGCAAAGATGTTGCAAAAGCAACTGAAGCTTACACTGCTGCTGTTAAGAAGATTGACCAGGCAGTTGTTAAAGGTATTCTTCACAAAAACACAGCTGCAAGAAAGAAATCCGGCTTAACAATTGCTCTTAACAAATTATCTTAATCGAAAAAACACCCAGCGGCGGTTAGCCTTAGGGGTGTTTTTTTATACGCAGGAGTGTTTATATGAAAAAATTTGACGGTATTGTTCTTATTTCTGATATTGACGGAACGCTTATCTCTTCCGAGTGGGAAATCTCCCACAAAAATATTGCCGCTGTAAAATATTTTACCCAGAATGGTGGAAAATTTACTTTTGCTACCGGGCGGCAGGTGCCTTGCGCAAGACCTTTTACAGAGCAGATTTTTCCCGACCTGCCGGTTATTTGTTTTAACGGCGCTGCGATTTATGATTTTTCAAAAAATGAATTTCTGTGGAGCGACACCCTGGATTGTGCAGGTGCCACAGAAGTTGTGCGGGACATATATGAAAATTGTCCTTACACAAGCATTGAAATAAGCGGTCCGGAATATGTACATATGCTGAGGATGTATCCCCCGGAAGTTCCCCGTCACAGTCTGATGGAAGAAATTTTTATTCCGGCAAAAAGTCTGGAAGAGGTTCCTTCTCCCTGGTATAAAATTCTTTTTGCAATGAAGCAGGCGGATGTTGACCATCTCCGTAAATTTATAAGTTCCCGTCCCTATGCACAAAGCTTTCAGTTTTTCCAGAGCTCACCCTGTTATTACGAGCTGCTGAAAGTGGGCACAAACAAAGGAAAAGCGCTAAACGCTTTCAGAGAGATTGCAAATCTTAAAGACCATAAAATTATTGCTGTTGGCGACAACGAAAACGACATTCCCTTTTTGGCTGCTGCTGATATGGGGGTTGCTGTTGCAGATGGCGAAAAATGTTTGCTTGACGTGGCAGAAAAAATAACCGTCCGCCGCAAAGAGCACGCGCTTGCCGACATTGTTGAAAAACTGGATAAAGGGATTATTGAGTTATAAAAACAAAAAAGAGTTCTTCTGTGAAGAACTCTTTTATTTTTGTATTACACCAGCTCAATAATAGCCATAGGTGCTGCATCGCCGCGTCTGGGAGCTGCTTTAATTACTCTTGTGTAGCCGCCTTCTCTGTCTGCATATTTAGGTGCAATTTCATCGAAAAGTTTGAATACTACATCTTTGTCAGTAAGATATGCAAGTGCCTGACGTTTTGTGTGCAGGGTGTTTTCTTTACCCAGAGTTATCATTTTATCCGCCATGCAGCGAATTTCTTTTGCTTTTGCCTCTGTAGTAGATATTCTACCATGTTCGAAAAGTGATGTCACCATGTTTCTGAGCAACATTTTTCTGTGTGCTGTCTGGCGACCTAATTTTCTTGTTCCGGGCATAATATCCATCCTCCCTTTCTGAACAATTTTGATACAACAGGCAGTTGACTTATCCGGTCAACCGTCCCTGAATTTTTATATTTCTTCTTTGCGCAAAGACAACTTGAGTGCGTGCAGTTTTCCGATTACTTCATCAAGAGATTTACGTCCGAGGTTACGAACTTTAATCATATCGTCCTCTGTTCTGCTGATGAGGTCTTCAACTGTGTTTATGCCGGCACGTTTCAAGCAGTTATATGCTCTAACCGACAAGTCAAGTTCTTCAATTGTCATTTCAAGCACTTTTTCTTTTTTGTCGCTGTCTTTTTCAATAACTATTTCAGTAGTTTTTGCATTGTCAGACAGTTCAACAAAGAAGTTAAGATACTCTATCATGAGCTTTGCGCTTGTAGAAACAGCTTCGTCCGGTCCGATTACACCGTTAGTCCATACCTCAAGTGTGAGTTTGTCCTTGTTATCAAGAGTTGTTCCTACAAAGTAGTTAACCTTGTTAACAGGAGTATAGCTGGAATCCATGTATATGGTGCCGATTGCTGCTGTCTGTTTATTAAGCTTCTTATTCTGTTCGTTTGTTACATATCCTCTGCCTTTATCAACGACAATGTCCATATATAACCTACCGTCAGAATTAAGTGTCGCAATATGCAAATCCGGGTTTAATATTTCCACATCGCTGTCAACTTTAATGTCTCCCGCTTTAACTTCACATTCACCAGTCGCGTCAATTCTGAGCGTTTTTGGTCCGTCTGAATGAAGTTTTATAATAAGCTTTTTAAGATTGAGAACAATCTCGGTTACATCTTCAGTAAGACCGTCCATCTTTGAAATTTCGTGCTGAACACCTTCAATTTTAATTGAAGTTACTGCACATCCTTCAAGTGACGACAGAAGAATTCTTCTGAGTGCATTTCCAAGTGTTATGCCATATCCTCTGTCAAGTGGTTCTATGACAAATTTGCCATATCTTTTGTCCGGACTTATCTCTACACATTCAATGCTTGGTTTTGCCAATTCTATCATGCTGCACAAACCCTCCTCACTGATTATTTTTTAATTAACTTATACTTATTTTTATTGAGGGTATACCTATTTTTTAAATATTATTTGGAGTACAGCTCGACAATCAGGTGTTCTTCGATTGGTAAATCGATGTCTTCACGCTCTGCATAAGCAAGCATTTTACCTGTAGCTGTATTTGCATCAAAATCAAGCCATTTAGGTTTCACTCTTGTTGCATTAGCCTCAATATTGTTTTTAATTTTGTCAACACCCATATCACTTACGCTTATTGTGTCGCCGGGTTTTAAGAGTATTGAACAAACATTTGCTTTTTTGCCGTTAAGCAGGAAATGGCTGTGTCTGATAAGCTGACGAGCTTCGGCACGTGACATTGAAAGGCCGAGTCTGTATACAACGTTATCAAATCTGCTTTCAAGGATCGCAAGCATGTTTTCACCTGTAATACCTTTTTTCTTAGCAGCCATGTCAAAGTATTTTCTGAACTGTTTTTCAAGTACTCCGTAATATCTTCTAACTTTCTGTTTTTCTCTCAGCTGCACACCGTAACCAGACATCTTTTTACGGCTCATACCATGCTGACCGGGAGCAAATGCTCTTCTTTCAAAGCCACATTTGCCTGTGTAGCATCTTTCGCCTTTAAGATATAATTTCTGGCCTTCTCTACGACAAAGTCTGCAGACTGCTCCTGTATATCTTGCCATGTTGCACTTTCGCCTCCTTCTTAATTACACACGTCTTCTTTTCGGCGGTCTGCAACCGTTGTGAGGAATCGGAGTAGTATCTTTAATCATACTAACTTCAAGACCTGCGGTCTGCAGCGCTCTGATTGCAGCTTCTCTGCCAGAACCGGGACCTTTAACGTAAACTTCTACGCTTTTAAGACCGTGTTCCATAGCAGCTTTAGCAGCTGTTTCTGCTGCCATCTGTGCTGCGTAAGGTGTGCTTTTTCTTGAACCTCTGAATCCAAGACCACCGGAAGAAGCCCATGAAAGTGCATTGCCGGCTGTGTCTGTTATTGTAACAATAGTATTGTTAAAGGTTGAACGGATGTGCGCCGCACCTTTATCAATATGCTTCTTTTCACGACGTTTTCTGGTCGCTTTTTTAGTAACTGTCTTTGCCATATTTATCCGTTCCCTCCTTTATTTTTTCTTGTTAGCTATGGTTTTTCTTGGACCTTTGCATGTTCTTGCATTGGTCTTTGTTTTCTGACCTCTTACCGGGAGACCTTTTCTGTGTCTTACGCCACGGTAGGAGCCAATTTCCATAAGTCTTTTAATGTTAAGAGCTACTTCACGGCGAAGGTCACCTTCAACCTTATACTCACCGTCTATAACTTCTCTGAGTTTTGCTATTTCATCTTCTGTTAAATCTTTAACTCTTGTGTCGGGATTAACTCCTGTTTTCTCAAGAATTTTTTTAGCACTGGTATCACCTATACCATAGATATAAGTAAGACCGATTTCAACGCGTTTTTCTCTTGGTAAATCCACGCCTGCTATTCTCGCCATTTGATTTTGCACCTCCTGTTTAACATTTCTTTAGTTGTATTTAATTTAGGGTACAAATCCTTCTCAGGTTTGCCAGCCGCTCCCTTTAAATTACCTAATACAATTATTAACCTTGTTTTTGTTTATGTTTTGGATTTTCGCAAATAACCATTACTTTACCTTTTCTTTTGTTTATTTTGCATTTTTCACAAATAGGTTTTACTGATGGTTTAACCTTCATTTTCGGTTTCCTCCTTCATTTGAACACATTTTATTTTGCTCGCCAAGTAATTCTTCCGCGAGTTAAATCGTACGGTGACAATTCTATCGTTACTTTATCTCCGGGGAGAATTCTTATAAAATTCATCCTCAGTTTTCCGGATATATGGGCAAGCACCTTGTGTCCGTTCGGTAATTCTACTTGAAACATTGCGTTTGGCAGTGCCTCAAGAACCGTTCCTTCAAATTCTATTACGTCTTCTTTTGCCAAGGAAAATCACCTCCGTATATCAAAGAATTCAACTTTTACTGTTTTCTTTTAATCTGTTAAGCTGTTTTCTTACGGATTTGTCGCTGCAATTGCTAAAATCCGGTATACTTTCATTCAAAATAACAATGTGCTTTAAGTTCTTTTTCTTAGGGTTTGCCCATCTGCGCCTCTTCCCGTCCACAAGATAAACTTCCGTCCGGTCAGATTTTACAACCGCAAACAGACTTCCTTGGTCGTGACCTTTAAGAGATTTCACAACCATACCTTCCATGCGCTGCAAAATATCACCTCAAAGCATTGTTATTATTTCACATTCACCATTTCTGATGACTATTGTATTTTCATAATGCGCCGACAGTTTCATGTCCGCTGTTACACAGGTCCATTCATCTTCCAGCACGTTAATCTTATGAGTCCCCTCGTTTACCATAGGTTCAATAGCCAAAGTCATACCTTCTTTAAGCCGCAGGCCTTTGTTTGCTGCACCATAGTTGGGAACATCTGGTTGTTCATGCACACTGCTGCCTATTCCGTGTCCCACAAGTTCGCGGACAACAGAATAACCATTTTCCTCAACAAATGTTTGTATTGCATTTGAGATATCGCCAAGCCTTGCTCCCTCACGGGCAAATTCTATGCCTTTAAAAAAGCTTTCCTTTGTGACTTTAATCAGCTTATCGGCTTCATCCGATATCTTTCCGACGCCAAACGTTCTTGCGGCATCTGCATGGTATCCCGCAAAACACACGCCAATATCTACGCCTATTATATCTCCTTCTTTAAGGCGACGTTTGCCGGGTATCCCGTGAACTATCTCCTCGTTAACCGAAGAACAAATACTTGCGGGATATCCCATATATCCCTTAAAAGAAGGAGTGGCATTATTCTTTTTAATATACTTATCTGCAAGTCGGTCCAGCTGCTCTGTTGTGACGCCGGGTTTTATATTTTTTTCTATAAGCTCCAACGTCTCTGCGAGAATTCTGCCCGCTTTTTTCATAAGCATAATTTCGTTTTCAGACTTTATTGTTACCATTTCATACACCCAACACCTTAAACATTTCTCTGGTTGTGTCTTCTATAGTTTCCTGACCTACAACCTCAACTAAAAGCCCTTTTTCTTCATAAAAGTCTTTCAGCGGCCGTGTCTTTTCGTGGTAAACCGAAAGTCTTGTTTTGACCGTTTCCTCAGTGTCATCTTTGCGGCAGATAAGATTTCCACCACATTTATCACATTCATTTTCCTTTGCAGGTTTGCTAAAAATCATGTGATAAACCTCTCCGCAATTTTCACACTGTCTTCTACCGGAAATACGCTCAATAATTTTTTCATCGGGAACGCTAAGCAAAACAACTTTATCAACCAGGATTCCCATTTTTTCAGCTTCTTCAGCCTGCCTTATTGTGCGGGGAAATCCATCAAGGATAAATCCCTTTTCACAATCTTTTTCCGAAATCCTTGCCCTTATCATATTACATATAATATCGTCGGGAACAAGATTTCCTTTGTTGATAAGCTTTTCAGCTTCTCTTCCAAGCGGGGTATCCATTGCAACTTCTCTCCGTATCATTTCCCCTGTGGAAATGGTGGGAATGTCAAAGTGCTTTGATAATTTTTCTGCCTGTGTTCCTTTGCCGGCAGCCGGCGGGCCAAGTAAAATGAGTTTCATTTTTTTCCTCCCGCAGTGCTACCGATTAGTCGAGAAATCCTTTATAGTTTCTCATAAGCATCTGGGATTCCAGCTGACGGTAGGTTTCAATCGCAACACCAACTACGATGAGGATTGATGTTCCGCCAAAGGAAACTGCCATATTTCCACTTGCCATAAGCATCGGCAATACTGCAATAAGAGCTATTGCTACCGCACCTATGATAGTAACTTTATTCATTACTTTTGTTAAGAAATCGGATGTCGGTTTGCCCGGTCTTATTCCCGGTACAAAGCCACCGTTGTTCTTAATGTTGTTAGCCATTTCAATCGGATTATATACCATTGATGTATAGAAGAATGTGAAGAATATAATCAGAACGAAATAGAGTACTGCATAAAGCCATGAGCCCATAAACCATGTAATCCATCCGGGTGTTCCGTTAGTTGAGAACATCGCAGAAATTGTTGACGGGAAAGAAAGTATGGAGCTTGCAAAGATGATAGGCATAACACCTGCCATAGATACCTTGAAAGGTATGTGTGTGCTCTGTCCGCCATACATTTTTCTTCCAACAACTCTTTTAGCATACTGAACAGGAATTCTTCTTTCAGCGTCGTTAAGCATAACAACAAACGCGATTACTGCAACACCGAGAACGATGATTGCAAGTGCTATCAGCCAGTTTGTTTTGATGAGCTGCCAGAGCTGCACCAAAAGTGCCGGTGCTCTTGTTACGATACCTGCAAAGATTATAATGGAAATACCGTTTCCAATACCTTTTTCGGTAATCTGCTCGCCTAACCACATAAGGAATGCTGTTCCTGCAGTAAAGGATAATGTTATTGTTACAAAGCTTAAAAAGCCTGCATTTGTAAGTGTGTTCGCATTAGCCATACCAACATAAAGGCCGGAAGCCTGAATGAATGCAAGTATAACTGTTATATAGCGAGTCCATTTAGCAATAACTTTTTTGCCTTCTTCGCCTTCCTTTGCCAATTTTTCAAGCGCGGGAATAGCTACTGTCAAAAGCTGCATGATAATGGATGAATTGATATAAGGTGTAATGCTCATCGCAAATATCGAGGCGTTTTGCATAGCTCCGCCTGAAATAATATTTACCAGGTCAAAAATTGTGCCCGAGCCGTTGCCTATACCCATAAGCTGGGAAAGTGCATCCTTTTCAATACCGGGCACGGGAACTACCGTACCTAACTGGAAAATCACAAGCATGAACAAAGTATAAAGAATTTTCTTTCTGAGTTCAGGCGTTTTCCATGCGTTGACCAGTGTTTTTATCACCTTAAATCACCTCAGCCTTTCCGCCTGCTGCTTCAATCTTTTCTTTTGCAGATTGTGTGAATTTTGCAGCTTTTACTGTAAGTTTCTTGGTGATTTCACCATTTCCCAGTACAGTAATGCCGTCATTTATTTTTTTAATCACTCCTGCATTTTTGAGTACTTCTGCTGTTACTTCTGCTCCATCCTCAAAAATGTTAAGTGCTGACACTTTAACTTCAGTGTATTTCTTTGCGAAAATATTACAGAAACCGCGTTTTGGCAGTCTTCTGTATAAAGGCATCTGACCACCTTCAAAGCCCGGTCTTACTCCGCCGCCTGAGCGAGCCTTCTGACCTTTGTGACCTTTGCCGGCTGTCTTTCCGTTTCCGCTGCCGTGTCCTCTTCCCTTTCTCTTAGCCTCTTTTGTAGAGCCAGGAACGGGTGCCAGTTCATGCAAACGCATAATTACACCTCCTTCAATTATATTTCTTCTACTGCTACAAGGTGTATAACCTTTTTTACCATACCGCTGATCTGAGGAGTATTCTCGTGGATAGCGATATCTCTTATCTTCTTAAGACCAAGCGCTTTAAGTGTTGCTATCTGGTCTTTTTTACAGCCTATGGAGCTTTTTGTCTGTGTGATTTTTACTTTTGCCATTTTTCAGCCCCTCCTTAACCTAAAACTTCCTGCACGGTTTTGCTGCGTCTTTCAGCAATTCCTGCAGCGCTGTTCAAGCCAGCCAATCCCTCAATTGTAGCACTTATAACGTTGCGGGGATTGTTTGAGCGTAAGCACTTTGTTCTGATATCTTTTATTCCTGCAAGTTCAACAACTGCACGAACAGCTCCTCCTGCAATAACTCCGGTACCGGGGCCAGCTGGTTTTAAGAGAACTTCGCCTGCGCCGGATTTACCGATTGTTTCATGAGGAATTGTTGTTCCGAGCATCGGAACTGTTACCATATTTTTCTTAGCATCTTCAATAGCTTTTCTAACTGCTTCAGGAATTTCGGCAGCTTTACCGTTGCCGTAACCTACGTGACCGTTTTCGTCACCAACTACTACAAGTGCGCTGAAACGAAAAGTTCTACCACCTTTAACAACTTTAGCAACTCTTCTTATATCAACTACTTTTTCCTGCAGTTCTGAGCCATTTTTCTGTAAATTTTCCTGCATAGTGTCCCCCTCCTTCTTATTAGAATTCAAGGCCGCCTTCACGCGCACCATCTGCGAGACTTGCTACACGTCCGTGATAAATGTAACCGCCACGGTCAAAAACAACCTGTTTAATACCTGCTGCTATTGCCTTTTCAGCTATCATTTTACCTACTTTGTTTGCTGCCTCTTTGTTACCACCGTTACCTTCAAAGCTTCCTTCAAGAGAGGAGGCTGCTATAAGGGTTTTTCCGGCTACGTCATCTATAATCTGTGCATAAATGTGTTTTGCACTGCGGAATACGCAAAGTCTTGGACATGCTGCGGTACCGCTGATGTTTTTACGAACACGTTTATGACGTCTGAGTCTTGCAACATTGCTTACCGGTTTGTTAATCATTATACTGCTCTCCTTTCATTATTTCTTAGCTTTGCCGGCCTTGCCTTCTTTGCGTCTGATATGTTCAGTAGCATATTTAATACCTTTACCTTTATACGGTTCAGGCGGTCTCTGCTCTCTGATTACAGCCGCAACCTGGCCTACTCGCTGTTTATCAATTCCATTTACGATGATTTTGTTTGGATTGGGAACATCAATTGTTATTCCTTCTTCTTCCTCCATCTCAACAGGATGTGAGAAACCAAGGTTAAGAACTACTTTGTTGCCCTGTTTCTGTGCTCTGTAACCTACACCGTTTACTTCAAGTTCTTTTGAGAAACCGTTTGTAACACCTTCAACCATGTTGTTTAAAAGTGTTCTTGTAAGTCCGTGGAGCGATTTGTGCATTTTTTCTTCTGAGGGTCTTGAAACCGTCAAAACTCCATCCTTAAGTTCAATTATCATTTCAGGATGTAATGCTTTTGTAAGTGTACCTTTCGGTCCCTTTACAGTTACTACATTTTCTGCGCCGATTTTAACTTCAACTCCTGCGGGAACTGAAATCGGCATTCTGCCTATACGTGACAATTTTTTCACCTCCGCGGGGTGATTGAGTGCGTGCTTTTTGCACCACGTTTCCCCCAAATTCGTTTATGTTGTTTTATTACCAAACGTATGCTAATACTTCTCCGCCAACTCCGGCAGCTCTTGCCTCTTTGTCGGTCATTATGCCTTTGGATGTAGAGATTATTGCTATACCAAGACCTCTTATAACCTTGGGAAGCTCATCTTTTCCTGCATAAATTCTGAGTCCGGGTTTACTAACCCTTTTGATACCGGAAATTGTTTTGGATTTACCAGCGCCATATTTTAATGTGATTCTGATAATTCCCTGTTTGTTATCTTCGATTAACTGATAACTTTTTATATAACCTTCCGCACAAAGAATTTCTGCGATTGCTTTCTTTTCTTTTGATGCGGGAACATCTACACTGTCATGCTTTGCAGAAGCAGCGTTTCTGATTCTGGTAAGCATATCTGCGATAGGATCCGTTATATGCATTTAGTTTACCTCCTTCCGTGTGGTAAAGATTTTACCAGCTTGCTTTTTTAACACCTGGAATCTGACCCTTGTATGCTAATTCTCTGAAGCAAATACGACAAATACCGAATTTTCTGAGATAAGCGTGGGGTCTTCCGCATATTTTACATCTGTTGTAATATCTTGTGCTGAATTTAGGTGTTTTCTGTTGTTTTAACACCATAGCTTTTTTAGCCATTTTTCTTATCCCCCTCTCAGTTCTGTGCGAACGGAGCACCCATTAAGCTTAAAAGCTCACGAGCCTCCTCGTCTGTTTTAGCAGTGGTTACCATGATGATATCCATGCCTCTGATTTTGTCGATTTTATCATATTCTATTTCAGGGAATATAAGCTGTTCTTTGATGCCGAGTGCATAGTTTCCTCTGCCGTCAAAAGAATTGGGGTTAATTCCACGAAAGTCTCTTACTCGAGGCAATGCTACAGAAAAGAGTCTGTCGATGAATTCGTACATACGGTCTGCTCTGAGTGTTACTTTAAGACCGATGTTCATACCTTCTCTGAGCTTAAAGTTTGCAACAGAATGTTTTGCTTTTGTTATAACAGGTTTCTGACCTGTAATAGCTGCAAGATCTGCTGCCGCTGCATCTATTGCTTTCGGGTTTTCCTTAGCTTCTCCCATGCCTATATTTATAACTACTTTTTCAAGCTTAGGTATCTGCATAGCACTTTTGTAACCATATTTGGTCATAAGCGCCGGTGCAATTTCACTTAAATATTTATCCTTAAGTCTGCCCATGCTATAATCCTCCTTTCAACGGTATTTTTAGTCGATAATCTCCAGACAGTTCTTGCAGTATCTTGAAATTACGCCGTTTTCCAGCACCTTTCTGCCGATACGTGTTGCTTTGCCGCATTTAGGGCAAACGCGCATTACTTTAGAACCGTATATAGGGGATTCTTTTTCTATTCTTCCGCCTGTTTCTCCCTGACGGCGCGGTTTTGTGTGACGGATTGCCACATTAACCTTTTCTACGATGATTTTGCCGCTCTGTGGGTCAACGGAAAGTACTTTTCCTTTTTTACCTTTATCTTTACCGGTGATAACTTCTACTGTGTCGCCGGCTTTTAAATGAAATTTACTCATAAGTCCGCCTCCCTTTCTTACAGTACTTCAGGAGCGAGGGAGAGTATCTTCATATACTCTTTGTCTCTGAGCTCTCTTGCTACTGGCCCGAAAATACGGGTACCTCTGGGGTTTTTGTCATCTCTGATTAAAACCGCAGCATTTTCATCAAATCTTATATATGAACCGTCAGCACGACGTGCTCCTTTTACCGAACGAACTATAACAGCTTTGACAACGTCGCCTTTTTTTGCCGTTCCGCCCGGTGTGCTTTTCTTAACAGAAGCGATTACAACGTCGCCGATATTCGCATATTTTCTTCCGCTGCCGCCAAGTACTCTGATGCACATAAGTTCTTTTGCACCTGTATTGTCCGCAACTTTAAGAAGTGTTTGCTGTTGAATCACGGTAGGTTCACTCCTTCCTTTTAGATCAAATTATTGTGCCTTTTCTACAATTTCAACAAGTCTCCATCTTTTGTCTTTAGAAAGAGGTCTTGTTTCCATAACTTTTACTCTATCGCCTATTCCGCAAGTATTATTTTCATCATGAGCTTTAAGCTTATAAGTTCTTTTTACAATCTTGCCGTATAAGGGATGTTTTACGTTGTCTGCTATTGCAACAACTATTGTTTTGTCCATTTTATCACTGACAACCGTGCCTATTTTTGTTTTTCTGTAATTACGTTCCACAGCCTACAGTCCTCCTTTCCCTTAATACCGTCCGTTAAACTGAAGCTTTAAGCTCAGCTTCACGGAGGACGGTTTTAACCCTGGCAATTGTTCTTTTTACCTCAACCATTTTCATGGGATTATCCAACTGGTTGGTGGCATGTTGAAATCTTAAATTGAAAAGTTCTTCTTTTAAATCTTTAAGTTTAACTTCCAACTCTTCAACTGTTAAATCACGAAGTTTTTCAGTTTTCATTCTTTGTCACCCTCCGTTTCCTCGTTTTCGCGGACAACAAATTTACATTTTATAGGAAGTTTGTGTATAGCACGGGACATAGCAGCTCTTGCTACTTCCTCGCTAACGCCTGCAACTTCAAACAATATTCTGCCCGGTTTTACTACTGCTACCCAGTATTCAGGTGAGCCTTTACCGCTACCCATACGAGTTTCAGCTGGTTTTTCTGTTACCGGTTTGTCCGGGAATATTTTAATCCAAACCTGACCGCCTCTTTTGATGTATCTTGTCATTGCGATACGGGCAGCCTCTATCTGATTACTGGTGATCCAGCCCGGCTCTAAAGCCTGAATACCAAAATCACCGTAAACTACTTTATTTCCGCGAAGTGCTTTACCTTTCATACGGCCTCTGTGCACTCTACGATATTTAACTCTTTTAGGCATTAACATTATTTTGTTCCTCCTTTCGCTGCATTCTTGCTCTGGGGAAGAACTTCACCTTTATAAATCCAAACCTTTACACCTATTTTACCATAGGTTGTGTCTGCTTCATAAAAACCGTAGTCTATGTCTGCTCTTAAGGTCTGCAAAGGAATAGTTCCCTCATGATAATGTTCGCTACGAGCAATTTCTGCACCGCCGAGACGACCTGATACAGTTGTTTTGATACCTTTAGCACCAAGTTTCATTGCTCTGCCCATAACTGATTTCATAGCTCTTCTGAAGGAGATTCTCTTTTCAAGCTGAGCCGCAACGTTTTCAGCAACGAGTTGTGCATTAAGATCGGGGCTTTTAACCTCTACGATGTTAATAGCAACATCCTTGCCTATCATATCAATTATTTCTTTTCTGAGTTTTTCAATTTCCGCACCGCCACGGCCTATAACAATACCGGGTTTTGCTGTGTGGATTGTTATAAACACTTTGCCAACTTTACGTTCAATTTCCAGTTTTGCAACGCCAGACTGGAAAAGTTTTTTCTTAAGAAAAACTCTTATTTTATTGTCTTCAACCAGATTGTTTCCAAAATCGCGTTTGCTTGCGAACCATTTTGAATCCCAATCTTTGATTATACCTACTCTAAGTCCGTGTGGATGTACTTTCTGACCCAAATCGTGTGCACCTCCTTTATTCTTTTTCTTTCAATACGATTGTTATATGACTTGTGCGTTTGTTGATTCTGAATGCTCTTCCCTGAGCTCTTGGCATAATTCTCTTGAGAATCGGGCCGGGATTTGCATATATCTCTGCAATATACAAGCTGTCAACCTTCATGTCGTGGTTGTTTTCTGCGTTTGCAATTGCTGAATTTAAAAGTTTTAGCAATAACTCTGAAGCAGCCTTGGGAGTGTTACGGAGAATACCGATTGCTACCCCTACCGGCTTGTTTCTTATCAGGTCATTTACTATTTTTACCTTGCGTGGTGAAATACGGGCATACCTAAGTGTTGCGCGTGCTTCCATACCTCGCTCCTCCTTTCGTAAGAAACAAAGTTTCCTTCTTATTTTACTGCTGTTTTTGATCCTGAATGACCTTTGTATGTTCTTGTTGGTGCAAATTCACCAAGTTTGTGTCCTACCATATCTTCTGTGATATACACCGGAACATGTTTGCGGCCATCATGTACTGCTATTGTATGTCCTACCATTTCAGGGAATATGGTAGATGCTCTTGACCATGTTTTCAAAACAGTCTTTTTACCTGACTCATTAAGTTCAATAACTCTTTTAAGGAGTTTTTCATGGACAAAAGGGCCTTTTTTAAGTGATCTGCTCATTATCCTTCCTCCTTATTACTTATCTTTTCTAGATTTTACAATGTACTTGTTAGAAGCTTTTTTCTTGGATCTGGTCTTAAGACCGAGAGCCGGTTTACCCCAAGGAGTAACAGGGCTCGGACGACCGATAGGTGATTTACCTTCACCACCACCGTGCGGGTGGTCGTTCGGGTTCATTACTACACCGCGGACTGTAGGTCTTATGCCCATGTGACGTTTTCTGCCGGCTTTACCGATTGAAACGTTTTCATGGTCGATGTTTCCTACCTGACCGATTGTAGCTTTACAATCCATTCTAATCATTCTAACTTCGCCGGAAGGAAGTCTTACCTGAGAGAATTTGTCTTCTTTCGCCATAAGCTGTGCTGCATTACCCGCACTTCTTACAAGCTGACCGCCTCTGCCCGGAACAAGTTCAATGTTGTGGATAAGTGTACCAAGAGGAATATCCTTAATCTTAAGAGCGTTACCTGTTTTGATGTCAACGCCTTCGCCCGACTCAACTGTCATTCCAACTTTTAAGCCGAGGGGAGCAAGAATGTATCTCTTTTCGCCGTCTTCATACTGAACAAGCGCAATGTTTGCACTTCTGTTCGGATCGTACTCAATTGTGAGCACTTTAGCCGGCATATTGTCCTTATCTCTTTTAAAGTCGATGATTCTGTATTTTCTTCTTTCACCGCCGCCTCTGTGACGAACTGTGATTCTACCGTATGAATTTCTGCCGGCATTCTTCTTAATAGGTTCAAGAAGTGATTTTTCAGGAACATTTGTGGTAATTTCCTCAAATGTTGAAACTGTCATAAATCTTCTTGCCGGAGAGGTAGGATTAAATTTTCTAATAGCCATAATTTTCTCCCTCCCTATTCTTATGCCATGCCGTCAAAGAACTCAATTGTCTTGCTGTTTTCTGCAAGTGTTACAACAGCTTTTTTCCAATCGGCTCTTTTTCCCATGTTTTTGCCCATTCTTTTGTACTTGCCGAGAACGTTCATTGTGTTCACGCTCTGTACTTTAACGCCAAAAACTTCTTCAACAGCCTGTCTAATCTGAATTTTGTTTGCTTTTTTGTCAACCTCAAAGGTGTACTTTCTTTCCTGCATCTGAGCCATGCTTTCTTCGGTGATTACCGGTCTTTTAATGATATCATGTGCCAACATTATGCATACACCTCCTCGATTTTTGCAACTGAAGCCTTGTCTACAACCATTACGTCGTATTTAAGGATTTCATAAACATTCATTTCATTTACGAATGTTGCTTTAACATCTTTAATGTTTCTTGCAGATTTATACACGTTTTCGTTTTTCTCTGCTGTTACGATAAGTGCTTTTTCTGCATTTAAGGTTTTAAGAACTTTTGCCATTTCGGCTGTTTTGATAGCCTCCATCTTAAGTTCATCAAGAACGATAAATTCCTTTGCTGCAACTTTTGCAGAAAGTGCAGATTTCATAGCAAGAAGTCTAACCTTCTTATTTATTCTGTATCTGTAATCACGGGGTTTGGGGCCGAGAGCAACGCCGCCACCTGTCCACTGAGGAGCACGAATGCTACCCTGTCTTGCACGGCCTGTTCCTTTCTGTCTCCACGGCTTTCTCCCGCCGCCTCTAACCTCGGTACGTGTTTTTGTACTCTGTGTACCCTGTCTCTGATTTGCCAAATAATTGACTACTACCTGGTGAAGTGCATCTTCGTTAACTTCTACTGCAAATATTGCATCAGAAAGCTTAATTTTACCAACTTCTTCACCTGCCATATTTAATACAGCTATATTAGGCATTTATTATTCCTCCTTTCGGTCAAATTCAAGATTATTTACCCGATTTAATTGCTTCCTTAATTATAAGCAGTCCGCCTTTTGCGCCCGGAACGCCGCCTTTTACAAGGATGAGATTTCTTTCTGCGTCAACTTTTGCAACTGCAAGATTCTGAATTGTCTTTTTAACGTTGCCGTAGTGACCTGGAAGTTTCTTTCCTTTGTAAACTCTTGACGGGTCAGAACATGCGCCCATTGAACCTACGCCTCTGTGGTAACCGGAACCGTGGGACATTGGACCTCTGTGTGTTCCCCATCTTTTTACTGTACCTGCGTAGCCGTGACCTTTGCTTGTGCCTGTTACGTCTACCATTTCTCCTGCTGCAAAGATGTCTGCTTTAATAAGGTCTCCTGCATTAAGTGCTGAAATATCTTCGAGTTTAAATTCTCTTAAATACTTTTTGTAAGCAACTTTTGCCTTATCAAAGTGACCTTTCATAGGTTTGTTCATTTTTCTTTCAGCTTTGTCGTCAAAGCCTACCTGAATTGCGTTGTAACCGTCTGTTTCAACAGTTTTCTTCTGAACAACAACGCACGGACCTGCTTCGATAACCGTTACCGGAATCATTATGCCGTCCTCATTGAAAAGCTGTGTCATTCCCAGCTTTTTTCCTAAAATTGCCTTTTTCATCTTTCTTACACCTCCGTTTGGTTATTGGTTGACCTTTTTTGTCAACATGACCGGAACTCAAGCTCATGACCGGATGACTTCCTTATTATATATACTACCTTATATCAACTTGATTTCGATTTCTACGCCTGCTGCCAAATCTAACTTTTTGAGAGCTTCTACAGTTTTGGGTGTAGGTGCTATGATATCAACAAGTCTTTTGTGGGTACGAAGTTCAAACTGTTCTCTGGAATCTTTGTACTTGTGTACCGCTCTTAAGATAGTGATAACTTCCTTCTTTGTGGGAAGGGGAATAGGTCCCGATACTTTGGAACCTGTTCTTTTAGCTGTATCAACAATCTTTGCTGCCGCCTGGTCAATCAAAGTATGTTCATACGCTTTAAGCCTGATTCTCATTTTTGGTGTAGCTGCCATAAATGTCGCCTCCTGAATTTTTTTAGCTGCTAAAGTTATACCCTTCGGTATTGCGACAACAAAATTCTGCACACTAATCCGGGCGTGTCATGTCGCCCTTCAAAATAACCCGAAAAGCCTGGCTTTCCGGGCACACAACGCCTAAAATCAGTAGATTACACACTTATCCCCTGACATACTCGCTTTTGTGTACAGTGACTCTGCCGCCCGGTTTAAAATCGGACAAATCTCCACGGAAATTCCGGTTTTCTGCTATTTGCAGACCCGGTGCAACCTCCCGCTTCATCGACCGCCTTTAGTCACAGCACTCAATATTATATATTATTTATGCCCATTTTACAATGTTTTTGATGTAGAAATTTTGCTTCTTTTTTTAAAGTTTTTTATACAAGTTGCACAAAAAATTACTATTTACTTAATTCTTGCGTTATGTTATACTAATTTTAGTGGAAAAGAGGGATGTTAAATGGCTTATATAGACGATATTGCAAAGAAAATAGAGAGTTTTTGTCCCACCTCATACGCTTGCAGTTGGGACAATGTTGGTCTGATTGTCGGAAACAGGCAAAAACAGGTGAAAAAAGTGCTTGTTTCGCTGGATTTTGACATAGGCGTTGCCAAAGAGGCAAAAGAGGCGGGTGCAGAGCTTATTGTAACTCACCACCCTGTCATGTTTGACCCCATAAATAAAATCACTGCAGACACACCGCTGGGTTGTGCACTATTATATATGATAGAAAACGGAATTGCTCTTTATTCGGCGCACACCAATTTAGACTGTGCTCCGGGCGGAATAAACGACTATCTGGTAAATCTTTATGGGTTTAAAAACTCCCGCCACCATTCCATAGAAGAGGGAAAAGAGTTTGGTCTTGCAAGAATTTCAGAGCCCCACTCCCCCTGCACATTAAAAGAGCTTGCCGCGCACATTGCAAAAAAGCTTGGTCTGTCCTCCATCAGCTATGTGGGCAATGATGATGCCATTATAAAAACCGCACTTACCTGCAGCGGCAGCGGAGGAAGCCTTATTACTGCGGCAAACGCCGAGCTTGTGGATGTTTTTATTACAGGCGACGTTAAATATTCGTCGGCAAGAGACGCCGCAGAGCTTGGCACAAACGTTATTTGTGCCGGTCACTATGATACAGAAATTTTTGTAATGGATATATTTGAAAAACTGCTGGCGGATGCAGATGTGGAAATTATAAAATCTGCCGCCAACACAAATGTTTTTAAATCAATATAGGAGTTTTTATGCCAAACAGACTAACAAACGATGCTTCGTCTCACAGAAGCCGTGTCAGGACGCGTTATGTAAAATCGGGCGGGTTTGAAGCATTTGAGCCTTACGAGGTTCTTGAAATGCTTCTGTTTTATTCAATTCCCCGGAAAGATACCAAGCCGATAGCAAAAAATCTGCTCAAGACCTTTGGTTCTGTCAAAGCCGTTTTAAATGCAGACATTTCGACTCTTGTGAAACAACCGGGCGTTGGCATGAGCACCGCAATATTTCTCAATATGCTTTCAAAGCTCGACCTTTTTCTTTCTGCAGAAGAGGCAGAGGTTATCCGTGGGTCGGGTGACCTTGGCGCCTATGCGGTAAAGCTTATGAAAAACAAGACTGTTGAAGAATTTTATGCAGTTGCCCTTTCTCCCAAAAACGAGATTGTGTCTTCCCGTAAACTTGCGACCGGTAAAATTTCAAGCGTTGCGATAAACATCCGAGATGTCATAAATTTTGCTTTCGACAATGAGACGGACAGAATTGCGCTTATTCACAATCACACCAACGGCATGCTTGTTCCCTCGCACGATGATTTACAGGTCACAAGAGATATAATTGCAATTGCAAAACCGCTTGAGATAGCCGTTATTGACCATATCATCACCGGCGGAGACGGGTATATTTCTCTTGCAGATATAGGAAAGCTGGGCTGATCAAATGATTTTTTATATAATACTTACAATTATTTTAATAGCGGCGGACTTTTACACCAAATACCTGGTGGACTCGGGGATGGCTCTTTCCCAGACCATACCGCTGATAGAAAATGTGTTTCATTTAACCTATGTCCGCAACACCGGCGCTGCGTTCAGCATGCTTGCGGGCAGCCGGGTGTTCCTTATAGCCGCACCCATTATAATTATTGCAGCGATAATTGTGTATATAGTAAGGAAAAAGCCGCAAAACAAGTTTTTGCTTCTTTCCTTTTCTCTTATAATTGCCGGCGGCACCGGCAACCTTGTCGACCGCATCAGATTTGGTTATGTTATAGACTTTTTCGATTTCCGTCTGATAAATTTTGCCGTTTTCAATGTGGCAGACATTTTTGTGTGCGTTGGCGCGGCACTTTTTATCTTTTTGCTTATTTTCTCCAAGGACGGAGATATTTTATAAGGAGGTTTTTGGATGTTGCTTGTGGTAAGCGAAGAATTTGCCGGTCTCAGACTGGACAAGTTTTTGTCTGAAACAACAGACCTTTCACGTTCATATATTGCAAAGCTTGCCGCAGAGGGTATGATTTTTGTCGGAGGAAAGACGGCAAAAGTAAGTCTCAGGCTTAAAACGGGCGACGAGGTTTCCTTTTCTCTGCCCGAACCCACGCCTGACACTGCCCTTGCACAGGACATACCTCTTGACATTGTGTATGAAGACAGTCATCTGCTTGTTGTAAACAAACCGCAGGGTATGGTTGTCCACCCGGCGGCAGGAAACAGCAGCGGAACTCTTGTCAATGCACTTTTGCATCACTGCGGGGACAGTCTGTCGGGAATCGGCGGTGTTGCCCGCCCGGGAATTGTCCACAGAATTGACAAAGATACCAGTGGTCTTCTTCTTGTTGCAAAAACAGACAAAGCACACCTTGGTCTTGCTTCCCAGATAAAAGAACACTCTCTCACAAGGAAATATATAGCTCTTGTCCACGGTCATTTAAAAGAAACCGAGGGTACCATAGAAGGTCCGATAGGCAGAAGCACCAAGGACAGAAAAAAGATGGCCATAAACTATGACCACGGTCGCGAGGCAACAACCCACTACAAAGTTTTGGAAGAGTTTGAGAGATATTCGCTTTTATCTTTAAAGCTTGAAACGGGACGAACTCACCAGATAAGAGTTCACATGAGCTCGCTCGGTCACCCTGTTGCATGCGACCCTGTTTACGGAGTAAAAAAAGAACCTCTTTCGGCAAATGGTCAGCTTCTTCACGCGGCAACAATAGGTTTTGTTCACCCCATTTCACAGGAGTATATGGAATTTTCCTCTCCCCTGCCTGATTATTTTGAAAAAATAGTAAGCAAATTAAAAAAAGCGTAAATAAAAGATTTTGGGCGAAAAATTAAGCTTTAATCAGCTAATTTAAATTTTTCGCCCATTTTTATTATTGAATTTTTACTTCCTATGGTTTAGAATATGTTCATAAGGTCAAAGATAGTCAAAGTCGAAAAGAGGTGCTTTTTGTGAATATTTCAGATATTATAGAAAAATTTATAAACGAGCGTATTGCGGGAAGTGACGGGTATGCGGAAATTCGCAGAAACGAGCTTGCGGAGCACTTTGGTTGTGTTCCCTCCCAGATAAACTATGTAATTTCAACCCGGTTTACCAGCGAGCGCGGTTATGTTGTGGAAAGCCGACGCGGTGGCGGCGGGTACATTTCCATAAAACGTATTGTTCATCCGTCCGACAACATTGTTATGCATGTTGTGAATTCCATAGGAGAAAAAATCGATTTTGCTTCTGCAAAAGCAATAACTTGCAATTTATGGGAATATGATGTTATAACCGAACGTGAAGCGGCAATAATTATATCAGCGCTCAGCGACAGGAATTTTGCTTCGCTTAAGGGACCGAAAGATTTCTTACGTGCGCAGCTGTTTAAATCCATGCTGATGCAGCTCAATTAGAAAGGAGAACCTGAAAATGATTTGTCCAAAATGTTTAAAAAGAGAAGCTAACGTGTTTTTCTCACGAAATATAAACGGAAAAAAAGAAGAATTTAAAGTGTGCGAGGTTTGTGCAAAAGAAATGGGGCTTTTCGGAAGTCCCGA
Organism: Clostridia bacterium; assembly: GCA_045577655.1. Taxonomy (GTDB): domain Bacteria; phylum Bacillota; class Clostridia; order RUG12999; family RUG12999; genus RGIG7450. Next base: position 10,683 of record JAZNIU010000006.1, on the reverse strand, counting down.
CCTGTTGCTTGATATGAGCGACCTTATCAGCGGGTTTATGGGAAAAGGCATTGCCCCCTCTCTCACCGCAGACACAATTTGTCCTGCCTGCGGCATGAGCCTCTCGGAATTTTCCAAAAACTCAAAAGTGGGTTGTAGCAGCTGTTATGACACTTTTGAAAAATATCTTGACCCCATTATAAAACGCATTCACGGCAGCACCCGCCACACAGGCAAAATGCCCGAGGAGGCGGACGAGAAAATAAAAAAACAAAGAGACATCGAAGGTCTTAAAGAAAAGCTTAAATCGGCGGTTATGGCAGAGGATTTTGAGTCTGCAGCAATTTACCGTGACAAGATAAAAGAGCTGGAAGGAGGAATCTGACTATGTGGTATGAACAAAACGGAAAAGAAACAGACGTGTGTTTAAGCACCCGGATACGGCTTGCCCGCAACATTGAAGGGTTTCCTTTTCCCGGCAAAATGTCTGCCCACCACGCAAACACCATAATCGATAAAACAAAATCTGTTTTGTCGGGGCAGAACCTTGATTTTATAAACATTTCGGAAGCGGAAACAGTTTATAAAATGATGCTTCTTGAAGACCACACAATAAGCCCCGAGCTCATATCCTCCTCTCTCCCCTGCGGAGTGTTCGTAGGTGACGATGTAAGCATAATGGTTTGCGAGGAGGATCACCTCAGGTTGCAGTGTATTTTAAGTGGCTACGACCTTGAAAGTGCTTATGCCAAAATTTCAGAAATAGACGATGTTTTAGAAAAAAATCTGCCCTATGCTTTCAGCGAAAAGTATGGCTATCTTACAAAATGCCCCACCAACGTGGGAACAGGTATGCGAGCTTCTGTTATGCTCCATCTGCCTGCGCTCACCATTTCCGGTAACATTGACAATATTATTGCTGCCGCCCAGAAGCTGGGATGTGTTGTGCGGGGGATGTATGGCGAGGGCAGCAGTGCAGGTGCCAACATTTATCAGGTGTCCAATCAGGTGACTCTGGGCATCTCCGAAAAGGAAACTCTTGAAAAGCTTATTGGTGTTGTGGATATGATAATTGAAAAGGAGCGTCACATTTGCGACACTCTTTTAAGAAACAATCCCGTCCTTTTTAAAGACAAGGTTTCCCGCGCTTTCGGTACAATGAAAAGCGCATATACCATGAGCAGCGACGAGTTTATGTCGCTTGTGCCATATGTGAAAATGGGAATAAACACAAAGGTGCTGGAAAACATTTCCGCACAGGATTTGACGCGTCTTATCATAACTATGCAGCCCGCTCACATTACCAACCTCATCAAAGAGGACAACGTTAAAAAGCGGGACGAGGAGCGCGCACGGCTATTGCGCGAATTTTTAGCAGAAAAGAGGTAGTTTTATGGAAATAAACGGTTTTAAATTAACAGAACGTGCCGCCATTGCCATACGATATGCTCAGGAAGGAGCTTCCGAGTTTGGCGGCGGTGTTGTGGGCACAGAGCACCTTCTTTTAGGCCTTGCAAAAGAGGAAGAGGGAATTGCGGCGAAAGCGCTTCTCTCAAGAGGGGTTTCCTATGCCGACCTTTATGAAGTTTTGTCCAGCTATTACCCTTCCGGTCAGGTGGCGAGCCACACTGCAGGTTTTACTCCCCGTACAAAAAATGTGCTTGAGCTGAGCGTTCACCAGGCAAGAAATTTAAACAACAATTTCATCGGTACCGAACACATTCTTCTGGCAATACTTGCCGAGGGAGAGGGGCTTGCCATAAGAATTCTGGCAGAATTTTCTGTTGACCCAGCCGACCTTTATGCATACATCATCAAGCTTTTGACGGAGGAAAATCCTTACGCCAAAAAAGAGGGCTTGGCTGGCGGAAACAAATCAACCCCTGAACTCAACAAGTTCGGGCGTGACCTTACCGAGCTTGCAAAATCAGGGAAAATCGACCCTGTTATAGGGCGTAACGACGAGATTGACCGGGTTGTTCAGATTCTCAGCAGAAGAACAAAAAACAACCCCTGTCTGATTGGCGAACCTGGCGTTGGCAAGACTGCGGTTGCCGAGGGCCTTGCCCAGCATATTATAGACGGTAACGTTCCCGAGATTTTAAAGAACAAACGGCTTTTCACCCTCGACCTTTCTTCAATGCTTGCGGGCGCAAAATACCGCGGCGAGTTTGAAGAACGTCTTAAAAAAGCTATGGACGAGGTTATAAAAGCGGGTAATGTTATTATCTTTATTGACGAAATTCACACCATTATAGGTGCCGGCGCAGCAGAGGGCGCAATAGACGCCGCAAACATTTTAAAGCCTGCCCTTGCCAGAGGCGAGCTTCAGGTTATCGGTGCAACAACTCTTGACGAATACAGAAAACACATTGAAAAAGATGCTGCTCTTGAACGTAGGTTCCAGCCCGTAACGGTTGGCGAACCGTCCGAGGAGGAAGCTATTGAAATTTTAAAAGGTATTCGTGACAAATATGAGGCTCACCACAAAATCACAATCACCGACGAGGCAATTGAAACAGCCGTTCGGCTTTCGGCGAGGTATATTCCGGACAGGTTTTTGCCCGACAAGGCTATCGACCTTATTGACGAAGCCGCTTCGGCGGTGAGGATGCAGGTTCTGACTGTGCCTCCCACATTAAAAGAGCTTGAGAACAAAATTTCTTCTTTGCTCAAAGAAAAAGAAGCTGCAATCTCCACTCAGGATTTTGAGAGAGCAGCCTCTCTGCGTGACCAGGAATCAGAACTGAAAAAACAGCTTGAAGAGCAAAAGAAAAGCTGGTCAGACGAACAGGGCGGAAAATCCCTTTCCATTGGCAGCGAAGAAATTGCAGAAAAAATTTCCAAGTGGACCAACATCCCCGTAACAAGACTTACCCAGGGGGACAGCGAAAGACTTAAAAATCTGGAAAAAGTTCTGCATGAGCGTGTTGTCGGTCAGGAGGAAGCGGTGAGCGCAGTTTCCCGCGCGATACGCCGTGGCCGTGTTGGTCTTAAAGACCCAAAACGCCCGATAGGAAGCTTTATTTTCCTTGGTCCTACCGGCGTGGGAAAAACCGAGCTTTCAAAGGCGCTTGCGGAAGCAATGTTCGGCGACGAAAATGCTATGATTCGTGTTGATATGTCCGAATATATGGAAAAACATTCTGTCTCCCGTCTGGTCGGCTCCCCTCCCGGATATGTGGGATATGATGAGGGCGGTCAGCTGACAGAAAAAGTGCGCAGAAAGCCCTATTCGGTTATTTTGTTTGACGAAATAGAAAAGGCGCACCCGGACGTGTTCAACATTATGCTCCAGATTATGGACGACGGAATTCTGACAGATTCTCAGGGCAGACGTGTGGATTTCCGCAACACAGTTATAATTATGACTTCAAACGTGGGTGCACGCCTTATAACCGAAACAAAATCTTTCGGTTTCGGCACATCAGACGATGCCGGTGCAAACTATGACAAAATAAAAGATGATGTTTTAGGCGAGCTCAAACGAGCTTTCAGGCCCGAATTTTTAAACAGGGTTGATGAAATAATTGTTTTCCACCAGCTATCAAAAGAAGATACCGAAAAAATTTCGGCGTTGCTTCTTGACGGTATGGTTAAACGACTTGAAGCTTCGGGCATTTTTGCAGAGTACACCCCTGCTCTTGTGACATATATTGCAGACGAAGGATTTGACAGTGTGTATGGCGCAAGACCACTCAAAAGAGCAATTCAGTCAAAAGTGGAAGACCGCCTTGCCGAAGAAATGCTTGACAATTCCATTTGCGAGGGCGATAATATTATTATAGACATTAAAGATGGAAAGCTTGCTGTCAGCAAAAAATAAAAGCGGGGGCATGCCCCCTACATATTAAAGGAGTTATATTATGAATATTGTTGTACTGACTGCTCTCGGGGTGGGTGGCGCAACGGTGATAGGTTCTTTGCTGGGTTTTGTGTGGAAAAACATTTCCCATAAATTCAGCGATTATATCCTGTCATTCGCTGCCGGAATAATGCTTGCCTCTGCTGTGGTTGGGCTTATACTGCCCTCACTTGAGTATGGCGGGAAATTCCCTCTTATTGTAACAATTGCGGGAATTTTCTGCGGAACACTTGCCATAAATCTTCTGGACAAACTTGTGCCCCACATGCACCGCCTTGTCGGAGTGGAGGGCGAAAACGCAAGTGGTCAGCTCAGCAAGGTTTTGCTTTTTGTAACGGCGGTTGCAATACACAATCTTCCGGAAGGAATTGCAGCCGGCGTGGGGTTCGGCACCCAGAACGATGCCGAGGCGCTGACCATTGCTTTCGGTATAGCTCTCCAGAATATTCCGGAGGGTATGGTGATAATTGCTCCAATGCTTGCAGCAGGAGTGACTCCTTCAAGAACCTTTCTCTGTGCACTTGCCACCGGAATTATTGAGGTTGTGGGAACCTTTGTCGGTTATTTTGCCGTTTCCCTCTCCTCTGCCATTCTGCCCTTTGCACTTGCTTTTGCGGGCGGAACCATGCTCTATGTGGTGAGTGACGAGATGATTCCCGAAACCCACGCCCACGGCAACGAGCGCGGCGCAACATATTTTCTCATTATCGGATTTTGCGTTATGCTTATAACCGATTTTCTGCTTGGTTAAACACAAAAGGAGCTACGAGAAAATCTCGTAGCTCCCTTATTTTATTGTTTTTCAACTTCTGCTATATCAATTGTTCTGACATGAACGGTGTGTGACCATTCTGTTTTGTTTTTGTCTATAATTCCGAGGATTGTAATAGGAATCCATGTCAGCGAATAAATTCCGTATGTTATATAGCACACAAAAAGTTTCCAGTTGAATTCGCGTTTTTCATAGGTAACAACTGCCGGAGTGTAGAGGAAGGTAAACGCTGAAATAATAGCCCACATTGCCGGGTTGTCTATTACATAATACATCTGGAATTTTCCGATGTTTCCGTCCGGATATACCATCTGCACAAACGCCATAACGGTTATAACTGCAAGAGCAATTACTTTAAGCGGCTGCATAAGATAAATGGCACAGTCAAACGCCGACATATCTCTGTCTTTAAATGCTTTTGCAAAAAGCTTGGTTGCAAACCTTGAAGCAACATCTGCATGGCCCTGCATCCACCTTTTTCTCTGTTTCCAGGACTGGATGAAGCCAAGCGGTTTTTCATCGTAAACATAGGCGTGGTGTGCCCAGCCCACCTTTTCTCCGTTGAGAACAAGCTTTGCTGTGAATTCCATATCTTCAGTAAGACAGGTTGCTCCCCAGCCAAGTTCTTTCAAAAGCTCTACCGCAACAGAAAAACCTGTTCCGCTGAGCTGACAGGAAAGATTGATGTTGTATCTTGCCTGCTGGAATATTTTGCCTATCATCCAGAAAGAAACACTGTATGCAGTTGCAATCCACGAATCATACGGATTTTTGCTTTCAATGTTCCCCTGAACAACGCGGTATCCTTTGTTGTGCTGTTTGTTAATTTCTTTTAAAAAGTTTTTTGAAACAACGTTGTCTGCATCAAAAATACAGATGTTGTCAAACTCTCTGTCCATTTTGTAAACTTTGTCAAACATCCATTCAAGAGCGTGGCCTTTACCTCTTAAGGTGTCATGAAATCTTTCAAAAACCTGTGCTCCGGCTTCTCTTGCAACTTTTGCGGTGTTGTCGGTGCAGTTGTCAGCTATAACAAAAATTTCATATTTGTCTTTGTTATAGTCAAGTTTCTGCAGACTGTGTACCATCTGCGCAATAACCGCTTCCTCATTGTGCGCCGCAACAATCAGTGCAAATGAATGTTCTTTGTCCGAAAGGTCGGGCATTTTTTTCTTTGGAATCCATGCGAAAAGGGACATAAACAGATAGTATCCGCCTATCGCATAGGAAAAAAGCTGAATAAGTATTAAAATATTATACCAAAAAGAAGTGTTTCCCAAAACAATCTCCTCCTTAAGTTTTAACTTTAATCAATACCAGATAAGATTATATATCTCTATTTACTAATTGTCAAGCTTTTTTCGTTTTTTTCGCTTTTTCACAATTATATATATTATTATAGCCCTCTTTTTATTAAAATTTATGCTGGTTGCGCTAATTTTACTTGTCAAAAAGCTTCCTTTGTTATATAATATTATCATAAAACATTATGCGGAGGCAGATTATGGCAACAAAAAAAGCTTCAACTGTATATATGTGCCAGGAATGTGGATATTCTTCGCCAAAATGGATGGGACGGTGCAGCGAATGCGGCAGCTGGAATTCCATGGTGGAGGAAGTTGTTGTTTCCTCAAAGAAACAGTCGGCACCGATGGCAGCCGATGTTAAGGTTTCTAAAATGAAAGATATTGTTATATCGGACGAAACCCGCTGCAGTTCAGAAATAGCCGAGTTTGACCGTGTCCTTGGCGGCGGACTTGTCGCCGGCTCTCTTGTTCTGGTGGGCGGCGACCCCGGAATAGGCAAATCCACGCTTATGCTCCAGGCTGCAGGAAACTTTGGCAGGAAGAGCAAGGTTTTGTATGTTTCGGGCGAAGAGTCGGACTCTCAGGTGAAACTTCGTGCTGACAGACTGGGCGCTCTGTCCGACGGGCTTTATTTTCTTGGACATACTGATGTTGATGCCGTTATTTTATCTGCAAAAAACTCTGCTGCAGACATTGTGGTCGTGGACTCCATTCAGACAATGTCATCCTCCGACTGCCCCTCTGCTCCGGGAAGTGTGACCCAAATAAGAGAATGTTGTATGCGATTTCTGGAATTTGCCAAAACGTCCGGCACCTCTGTTATTCTTATCGGCCATGTCACCAAAGAGGGCAATATTGCAGGCCCCCGTATTTTAGAGCACATGGTTGACTGTGTATTATATTTTGAGGGAGACCGTCTGCAGACCTACCGCATACTCCGTGCAGTTAAAAACAGATTTGGTTCCACAAACGAAATAGGCGTGTTTGAAATGACCGGCAAAGGTCTGTCTGAAGTTGAAAATCCGTCGCTTATGATGCTTTCGGGCAGACAAGCAAACGCGGTTGGCTCGTCAGTTATGGCGGCGCTTGAGGGCACTCGTCCCATTTTGTCGGAAATTCAGGCTCTTGTTACAAAAACGGGGTTTGGAACACCCAGACGAATGGTTTCTGGAACCGATTATAACCGTACCGTTATGAACCTTGCTGTTCTTGAAAAAAAGCTTGCTCTTGACATAAGCTCATCAGATATTTATATAAACATCGCAGGCGGAATCAAGCTTTCCGAGCCGGCAGCAGACCTGCCGCTTATGCTTGCTGTTCTGTCAGGCTATAAAAATGTTCCTTTAAAGAGAACCTGTGCAGCTTTAGGCGAAGTGGGACTCACCGGCGAAGTCCGTTTTGTTCCGGGAGCAGTAAAAAGGCTTGTAGAACTTGAAAAGATGGGGTTTGAAAGCTGTATTCTGCCAAAAGCAAATTATCTTTCCGATTACAAGGGAAATATGAAAATATATTATATTGAAAACATTTCCGAACTTTTGGGAAAGCTTTTCGGTGTTTGTTTTGAGGAGGGACGTCATGGATAAAATAGACATTTTTGCCAATGCAAAAATAAATCTTACTCTTGATGTCCTGGGGAAAAGGGAGGATGGCTACCACGCAGTTAAAATGATTATGCAGTCTGTTTCTCTTTTTGACAGTGTGAACATCCGCAAAAAAGGCGGGGGCATTTTTGTTAAAACAAACCTTAAATATTTGCCCACCGACAGTCGTAACATCGCTTTTGCGGCTGCAAAACTTTTTTTAAGCAGGGCAAACATCAAAGAGGGAATTGAAATAAACATCAAAAAAACTATCCCCGTCGCCGCAGGACTTGCCGGTGGCAGCACAGATGCAGCAGCAGTTCTTGTGGGGCTTAACAGACTGTACGACAGTATATTTTCTGCCGAACAGCTTCTTGAAATGGGTGCTGAGCTTGGAAGCGACGTGCCTTTCTGCATACAGGGAGGTTGCGCACTTTGCGAGGGCAGAGGCGAAATTATGACTCCTCTCCCCGATCTTCCCACAACAACTTTTGTAATTGCAAAACCGCCTTTCCATGTTTCAACTGCCTGGGTTTATTCAAATCTTAAGGCGGACAAGCTGCGGGAACGCCCCGATACGAACGGAGCTCTTGAAGCCATCCGGGCGGGAGACAGCACAGGCGTGGGAATCCGTATGTTTAACGTGCTGGAATCTGTTACCGCTGCGGCTCACCCCGAAATAGGCAAAATCAAACGCATTCTTTTGGAATGTGGTGCGACAGGCAGCGTTATGAGTGGCAGCGGCCCAACCGTTATTGGCATGTTTAAAGACAGGTCTGTCGCCAATGACGCAAAAAATCTGCTCAGAAAAGAAAGGTGTGAAGCCTTTGTTGTTCACACCCTTAAAAGAAATGAGGTTATATAACCGCTATGATTGGAACCATTGTTAATTCTCTCGCCATTATTGCCGGCGGGCTTATCGGTCTGTTGCTGAAAAAAGGGCTGCCCAAAAGACTGTCGGATGCTGTTATGACAGGTGTTGCCCTGTGTGTTGTTTATATTGGAATAAGCGGATGTATGAACGGCAAAAATGCGCTTATAACTGTTATTTCTGTTGCTCTTGGTGCGATTTTAGGTACTCTGCTTGACCTGGACGGCAAGCTTTGCCGCCTTGGTGACCGCATAGAACAGAAATTTAAAAAAGACGGAAAGACAAAAATTTCCATTGCCGAGGGGTTTGTTTCTTCTTCCCTTTTATTTTGCGTGGGCGCAATGGCAATTATGGGCTCTTTGCAGAGTGGATTGTCCGGCAACCATCAGACACTTTACACCAAATCGGTGCTGGACTTTATTTCTGCAATAGTTTTCGCAGCTACCATGGGCGTGGGCGTGCTTTTGTCAAGCATTATGGTGTTTATCTATCAGGGTGCCATGACTCTGCTCTGCCAGTTCCTCGTTCCTTTTTTAAGCGATGCGGCAGTTGCTGAAATGACCTGTGCGGGCTCTGTCCTTTTAATTGGTCTTGGGTTTAATTTGCTGGGCTTTTCAAAAATAAAAATTATGAACTACATACCATCAATTTTCATTCCCATTATATTGTGTCTTTTTATGTAGCTTACACCACCTCTAAAGCATATAATGCAATAGAGGTGTTTTTTTATGATATATAATCGCGAGCTTGCCGTTTTATATGCGCTTATCTGGGCTTTCAGGCGCAACCCTGTATATTACGATTTTTCGGAACTTGGCGGAGATTGCACAAATTTTGTGTCCCAGGCACTTTATGCAGGCAGCGGAGTTATGAACTTTGAGCCCACTTTCGGGTGGTATTTTATTTCTCCTGACGACAGAAGCCCCTCCTGGACAGGAGTTCAGTTTCTGTATGATTTTCTCATTTCAAACAAAGGTCCCGGCCCTTACGGAGAAGAGGTGGAGCTTGACCGGGCTTTGCCGGGAGATGTGGTGCAGCTCAGCTTTGACGGGGAAAATTATACTCACGCCATGCTGGTAACGGCTCTGCGCCAAAGATTTTCAGGACCGCGCCGTCTGCTTGTTACTGCTCACAGCAACGACGCAAGAAACCGCCCTCTTTCCACCTACAATTATGAGAAAGTGCGGATAATTCATATTTTAGGTGTGGGAGAAGAAACATAAAAATCGGTCTGTTAAGGATAAAAGGCAGAAACAAAATTTTGTTTCTGCCTTTTATCGTATGGGACAATGCCCACATAGTCCCGATTATAAGGTCTTAGGATTATCCTAAATATTTGGGAAATGCAATATATTTTCCCTACTTGTTACAGCAGCGGGCAATATTTAGATTTTCTCAAAAACCATTGTTGCTTGAATTCTATCACCACCACCAAAACCTGTACTATGTGCAGAGGCGGTAGAGATAGTATGTAACCTATAGCCCTTTGCTGCTTGGGCGTTAATAACCCCTTCTAATTCATTAAGATTTTTTGAGGTTGTTCCAAGAAGCTTTTCTTTTAATGTTACCTGTAAAACTACATACTGAGGCATAACATGCCCTCCTTTCATTTGTTTGTATATTCATTATATCATATAACCAGTCAGAATGCAATACGTTTGCTATGCATACAATAAAAATATATTTATATATAATTGTATTGCAGAGGTGATTGTATGAAAAACTTTAAAATACCATCTATTCCGCCGACAACTAACAAGTGTATAAGATTCCCAAACGACATAATTGATAAGGTAGAAAAAGCTATCGAAGGTGAAAATTGTACATTTACGGCTTTTGTTGTTGAGGCAGTTCGAGTTGCATTAGAAAATATTGAAGATGAAAAATAATTTACCAGAACGAAAACCAACAAGATTAAAAGGATATGATTATGGGGCACTTGGAGCATATTTTGTTACGATATGCACGTATAACAAACAATGCCTGTTATCAAACATTGTAGGGGAGGGCTTCCACGCCCTCCCGCAAAACATATTATCGCCCATTGGAATCGAGATTGAAAAATCCATACAATTTATTAACGATAATTATGATGGCGTTATTATTGACAAATTTGTTATTATGCCTAATCATATACATTTAATTGTAAAATTAGAGAGAACGGGAGGGCATAGAAACCCTCCCCTACAAAATGTAATCGGTCAATTAAAATCATACACTACAAACAAATTTGGCAATGTCCTTTGGCAGAGGTCATATCATGACCATATTATTCGTGATGAAAAAGATTATCAGAAAATATGGGAATA
>JAZNIU010000005.1:0-14796 GCA_045577655.1 Clostridia bacterium | reverse complement strand
CAATGTTTATAAAGCAACACTCGGCAGTCGACTTCTTTGCGGCACTGCCCGTCTGCCTGCTTGCCGAAATATTGGTGTTCAAGGTTTTTTATAAGGAGAAAGGGTAAGAAATATATTTTTGCAAAGCAAAAGCACCTACATAAGTGAAGTAGTAAAATAAAAGTAGATACTAAAACCATGAATTATGCAAACCCTTGTTCAATCTTGTATTGAACAGGGGTTTTACAATTTAGTTTGTATGATAACCTTTAGCTGCTTGAGGAAATGAGCGAGAAGGAAAGGCAGTCCTTTACCGAAAAGGTTAAAACCACTCTTAAAAACCTCATGAAATGGGTAAATAACCTTTTAAAACAGTATAGCTCCAAATCTCCCGAGGCGGTGGTTTTAAGGGACTACAAAGAGGCTCTTGAAGAAATATCCAAACTTTGGGATGAAGCCTTTGCGTCTGCTACTCGTGCAAATCAAGTTTTGCAGAATGCCGGTGTGAAAGAGACAGAGATTGCCAAGGAAAGTGGAGTGGAGTTTTCAGAAAGAGAAATAATCGGGGAAAGCGGCAAAAGTTATGGCATAGGCGTTTATCTTGACAGCAACCTTTTAACCGGATTGAATGAGGGCGAAAGAAGGCAATTAGTTAAGGAGTTTGTAGTAACCGAACTTGCGGGGGAACACTTTATAGCTTACGACAATAACAATTCTCCGGTCGATATTAGAGTGGCCACTAAGAGTGAAGTATTTAAAAACGAAAAAGGTAACAGACGAAACGTCCTTAAAGAACTGTATAATAAATATAATGGATTCACAGTAAAACAAGAAGCCATTGTTTTGATAGATGAACTTATTGCAAATGCAAAATATGAAGGTCAATATCCTGCAAACCATAAACACGGATGGCTTGACAATAACGGAAATAACAATTGGGATTCTTGGAAGGTATTTATTCAAGAAAAAAATAAATCCGTTTGGGAAGCAACACTTAATATTGCTAACACAACAAGCGGAGAAAAAATCTTGTATGATATAAGCCCAATAAAAATGGTGGAGCAAGCCAGTAAGTCGGCTACATCTACCACCATTAACAGTATACCACAATCCAAGAAAAAAAGTCAACAACAAAATTCCGACCGTGAATATTCATATGATGAGCTTATTGCAAAAGATGACCTTAAAGGTATTGCTATTGACAAGAATCAACAGGTTAAATTAACAGCTAACGGCAGTATAGATGATGGTTGGATTGTTTCGGAAGTTAAGAAAAAATGTAAAAAAATAGCAACCAAATCCAAAGAACCAACATATTATGCAGAGGTTCCGGATATTGGAAGAAACGTGGAGATAAGTAATAGAGGAATTGTTCATTCGTTTTTTGATTCTGTTGGGAGAACAAAAAAAGCATCGCCAAGAGACTTGATAAATGCAAGAGTAAGTTTACAACTTCCGCAAATATTAAAAAATTCGATTGAGGTAAACCGTTCTGCGAAGGGTGATAATATCGATGTTCCATATTCTCATATTATGATTGGAACGGTTGCGTTGGAAGATGCAAATGGTAATTTGGAATATTATGCAGTAAGGTCAGTGATTGAAGAAAGAATAAATCAAAATCCAATCCTTGCAGAGGCAGAGGTTTTAGGAAAACTACATGCTATAAATGCAAAAAAAGTAGGCACACCTAATGCTCGGGTCATCGGGAACGATGTTGCCCTTACACATGATGTTGCCTACACGTACAATATAGCACAGTTTTTAGAAGATGTCAAGACCGAGTTTGACGACACTTTTTCAGAAGATGTATATAGCAGACTTGGTATGGCACGGAAAGAAAATAAGTTTTCCAAAAATCTTCAATTTTCCGACCGTGAAACCGAGACAATCCACGACCTGATGGGCGAGAACGAGAGAGTTAAAAAGGAAAACAAAAAGCTTAAGGCGGATTTTGAAAGGCTTATAGAAAGGCTGAAGCTTGAAAGACAGGTCACAAAGGGAGACAGATATGACAAGCGCAGGCTTGAGCTTGTCGCCGGACATCTGCGCAAACTTGCAAACAGCACAACTGCAAACGAAAAGAAAATCTCTCTGTTTTTAACAGGGAGATTTTTTAGTTAATATTTTGACTACTTTTTGACTACCAAAACTATGTTCAATCAAAGTCAAATGAGGTCAAATAAATACACTAAATAAATGAGCAAACACCGCAGAATTACTAACTTTTTCAGTAATAATGCGGTGTTTGGGGTTTGGTGGAGATGAGGGGAGTCGAACCCCTGTCCGAAAACGAATTCATACGAGCTTCTCCGAGTGCAGTTTGTGTTTAAATTTCCCTTGCCATGCGGCACACAAACAAACCGCACAGGTTGGTAGCTTCATTATTCATGGCAGCCTCAAAGCTTTGTCTGCTCACGTTCACCACTGATCGTCGCCCTTTTTCCCGCCGTGGTCCTCGGGAAAAGGACGGCCGCCTAATTAGGCAGCGTAAGCTAAATTATCGTTAGCGTTTAAAATTTAATTTAGGGCTTTTAAAGTTGTTTCCCGACAACTACTCGCTGCTCGAACTTCATCATCCCCGTCGAAACCGGTGCATCCCCATGTTTAATATTTTTCCCGGACGGCGCGCGCAATATCCATTTTTGCATCACGCTCGGCGGCGGAAGCACGCTTATCATGCAGGTTTTTGCCTTTTACAAGAGCAAGCTCCATTTTAATTCTGCTGCCTTTAAAATAGAGGGAGAGCGGAACTATGGAGTAGCCTTTTTGCTGGACCTGGGCAAGGAGCTTTCTTATTTCCTGTTTGTGAAGCAAAAGCTTTCTTACGCGCAAGGGGTCGCGGTTAAAAATGTTGCCCTGCTCGTAGGGGCTTATGTGCATACCCTTAACAAAAGCTTCGCCTTTTTCAATGGAAATCCAGCTGTCTTTTAAATTAACTGCGCCCGCACGGACAGATTTTACTTCTGTGCCGACAAGCTCGATGCCCGCTTCATATTTATCTTCGATAAAATAAAGATGATGTGCCTGGCGGTTTTTCGCAATAATTTTAACGTCTGACATCCGGATTCTCCTTTCTCTTGTAGGTGCTTTTTTAGTATATCACATAAAAAAATTTTTTTCAATAGTAATTATATGACAAATATATTATATTTCCAGTAACAAATTTGGATTTTTCTATTGTTTTTTTTCTGTTTATATGTTAAACTGTAGTAAAAGATTTTATTTACGAGGAGATGCAGATTTATGAAAAAAATTATTTCTTTAATTATGGTTTTTTTAATTGCCCTTTCAGCTATGACGGTATTCGCTGAAGAAGCTGCCGGCGACAGCTATGTTGTGCTTGCACAGGCACAGAACAACAAACTGTTTGTTAATGGCATTATGATGGATTTTGACGAAATGAATGAAAAGGTTGTTCCTTTCGTGGACGAAAACGGAAACTGTATGGTTCCTCTCCGTGCAGTTGTCGGCACTGTCGGCGGCTGGATTGACTGGGTAGAAGAAACAGACACTGTTGTTATGCTTTATAACGGAGTTGAAATTTCTTTTGCTATGAACTCAAACCAGATAAAAGTTGGCGAAGAAACAGTTGAAGTTTCTGTTGCTCCTTATACAGTTTATGACAGAACTGTTGTTACACTTGATTTCTTTGAAAAATGCCTTGGTTCACAGACCGCATTTGACGAAGAAACAAAAACAGTTATTCTTGGATTTATAACAAAGGTTTATGCGGCAGGTTAATTTAAATGTTTAAATACGAAACACATCTTCACACGTCCGAAGCTTCTGCCTGTTCAAAGATGACGGGCGAAGAGGCGGCCGACTATTTCAAATCACTCGGTTATTCGGGCGTTTTTGTTACCGACCATTTTTTCAACGGTAACACGGCAATTCCCAAAATGGACGACTGGGAAAAAAGAATTGACCTTTTTTGCAAAGGGTATGAAAACTGCAAAAAACGCGGCGAAGAGATTGGTCTTGATGTTTTCTTTGCATTTGAGTTTCAGTATGCCGGCACACATTTTTTAATTTACAATCTGGATAAAAACTGGCTGAAAAAGCACAGTGAAATAATGGATATGCGGTTGACGGAATTTTTGAATTTTGCAAAAAAAGAGGGGGCGCTTGTTGTGCAGGCGCATCCTTTCCGTGAGGCAGAGTATATCGAATTTATAAGACTTTTGCCCAGGCACGTTGATCTTGTGGAGTATAACAACTCCTGCGATGATGAAAAGGTCAGAGAAATTGGCAAATTCTATGCTGACCACTATAGTTTGCCCGGCTTTGCGGGGTCGGATATTCATTCCACCGAAAGAAAGCGGTTGGGCGGACTTTCCTTTGAAAAGAAGATTTCTGACGTGAAAGAGTTTACAGAGCTTGTGAAATCAGGAAACTTTCAGATGTTTATTGATGATCACGAATAGAAAAACTTAGGTGACCGATATGAATGTGTATGATTTTGACCAGACGATATATCACGGGGACAGCACAAGAGATTTTTACTTTTTCTGTCTTAAACGGCACAAAAATATTATAAAATTTCTTCCTGCCGTGTTGGTACATTTTTTGAAATTTGCTTGTGGCAGAATTACAAAAACACAGTTCAAAGAAAAGTTTTATGTCTTTTTGACGGCGCTTGACGATGTTGACAGGGAAGTTGAAATTTTTTGGGAAATGCATGAAAAAAACCTGAAAAAATGGTATTTGGGTCAGAAAAAAGACAGCGACCTTATCATTTCGGCATCGCCTGAATTTTTGCTTAGTCCCATCTGCAAAAAGCTTGGTATAGAGCTTATAGCATCAAGGGTGGACAAATTCAGCGGAAAAACCGAAGGGGAAAATTGTTACGGAAATGAAAAGCTTGTTCGGCTGAAAGAAAAGAACAGGCAGTTTTACATAGAAGAGTTTTACTCGGACTCATACTCCGATTCTCCGCTTGCACTTTTGGCGGAAAAGGCGTTTCTGGTAGATGGGGACAGACTGTTACCGTGGGACCAAGAAAAAAGTATGAGACATTAAAAAAGGAACTTGATAGTTTGGAGGGGAATGTTGTTGGAAGCTTTTAAAATAAAAGGCGGCAACAAACTTAATGGACATGTCAGCATCAGCGGTGCGAAAAATGCTGCTGTTGCAATAGTCCCTGCATCACTTCTGACAAGCGGTGTTTGCAGAATTGAAAATTTGCCTAATATTCAAGATGTTAATTATATACTCGAAATTCTTGAAAAGATAGGGTCAAAGATATGCCGGGTGGATGACCACACGGTAGAAATTGACAATTCAGGTGTTAACACTTTTGAAGTCACTGACGAAATTGTGCAGAGAATGAGAGCGTCCTATTATCTTGTGGGTGCACTTCTCGGCAGGTTCAACAAAGCTTCTGTCAGTCTGCCCGGAGGATGTAATTTCGGGGAACGCCCCATAGATTTGCACGTTAAAGGGTTTGAAATGATGGGCGCGGAAGTTGACGTCAGCGGCGGCAAATTTGAAGCCAAAGCCGACAAGCTTACAGGGACAAGCATATATCTTGACCAGGTTAGCGTTGGTGCCACAATGAATATTATGATTGGTGCGGTTCGTGCCGAGGGACTGACAACAATAGAAAACGCGGCAAAAGAACCTCACATTGTTGATGTTGCAAACTTTTTAAATTCGCTTGGTGCGGACATAAAAGGTGCAGGTACCGATACAATCCGTATAAAAGGTGTAAGTGAACTGCACGGCAGCACATATTCGCTCATTCCCGACCAGATTGAAGTGGGTACATTTATGATGGCGGCGGCGATGACGGGCGGAGATGTTACCATAGAGGGCGTAATCCCCAAACACATGGAAGCAATTACAGCAAAGCTTATAGAGTCGGGTGCACAAATTATAGAAAACGACGAGAGCATACGGGTTATCGGACCCGAATATCTTAAACATACAAATGTTAAAACCATGCCATACCCCGGATTCCCGACAGATTTGCAACCGCTTATTGTGGCACTGCTTTCAATTGCAGTGGGTACAAGTATTGTAAATGAAAATGTCTGGGAAAACAGGTTCCAGTATGCAGATGAACTGAGAAGAATGGGGGCAAATCTTATTGTCACCGGCAGAACGGCGATAATTCAGGGAGTGGACAAGCTTACAGGTTCAAAGGTGAGAGCAACAGATTTGCGCGCCGGTGCAGCGCTTGTTATTTCTGCGCTTGCAGCGGAGGGTGAAACTATTATTCATGATATAAAATATATTGACAGAGGATATGAATATTTTGAACATAAGCTTAGAAGCCTTGGTGCAGATATTGAACGCATAGAGGTGTAGGATGGTAAAATTTTGTTCTCTGGTGAGCGGCAGCAGTGGAAACGCGTTATATCTGGAATATAAGAAAACAAAGATTTTAATTGATTGCGGTGTCAGCTGCAAAAGGGTTTGTGATTCGCTGAAACAGTTGGATGTTTCGCCTCAGGAGATAGATGCAATTGTTGTGACTCACGAGCATAGTGACCACACGAGCGGAATAGAGGTTTTCACAAAAAAATTTGGCACAGAGGTTTATGCAAGTGGAGGAACCCTGTCAAAAATCCCTTTTTGTTCCGATGGCATTGAGCTTTTAAGTGGCAAAAGCTGTCAGGTTGGTGATATTGAAATTGCCGGCTTTGATATTCCGCACGATGCAACCCAGCCTTTTGGATATGTGTTTATGGCCGGAGAAAAGAAGCTGGCCGTAGCAACTGATATGGGGAAAATAGATTTGGCGGTTGCACAAACTATAAGAGGAAGCAATCTTGCTTTTATTGAGGCAAATCATGATGTTAACATGCTGCGTGACGGGCCATACCCCACATATCTTAAAAACAGGATCAGGAGCAGCGAAGGTCACCTTTCAAACGACCAGTGCGCTGAGCTTGCGGCAGCACTTGCAAGGACAGGCACGGAAAATATCATTCTGGGACATTTAAGTGCTACAAACAACACTCCTGAAACAGCAATGAATGCGGTGGGTAATGTGTTAAAAAAAGAGGGATTTTCCATAGGAAAAGACATTACTCTTGATGTTGCAGAAAGATATGTTTTAGGAAATATTTATAATATATAAAAAATAATCCCTACAGTTTTTACTGTAGGGATTTTATTATCTTTCTTCTCTGAAATAGGGTAGTCCGAGACTTTGCGGAGGCTGATTTTCTTTTTTATTCCGAATGCTTGTTATAATGAGCACGATGATGGTTACCAGGTAGGGAAGCATATTAAATAGAGCAACTGAACTTCTGCTGATTCCCGATATGTAGTTATATGCAATATAAAGACCGCCAAAGATTATGGAACCTAAAATGCTTAAACTTGGTTTCCAGAGCGCAAAAATTACAAGCGCAATAGCAAGCCAGCCACGGTCACCGAAACCGCCGTTTGTCCAGGAGCCACCGGTATAGTCCATAATGAAATAAAGACCGCCGAGTCCTGCTATCATACCGCCGATTACGGTGGCAAGATATTTATATTTTGTAACATTTATGCCTGCTGCGTCCGCTGTTGCGGGGTTTTCGCCAACTGCACGAAGGTGAAGCCCTGTGCGGGTGCGGGTTAAAACCCAGGTGGCTATAACGGCAATAATAATTGCCAGATAAACGAGAAAACCATAATTTAGGAAAATTTCTCCAAACCAGCCCAAGCTTTTTGCAAAGGGCAGAGTAACCTTGAAACAGTCTGCACTTGCTTTAACCGAGATGTTACCGCCGTTTCCTACAAGCTGAGTGAGAGAACCGCCAAAAAAGTCACCAAAGCCCACACCAAAGGTGGTAAGAGCAAGACCGGTTACATTCTGATTAGCGCGGAGTGTAATTGTTAAAAAGCTGTAGATGAGTGCTAAAAGTCCCGAACCTATAAGTGAGCATAAAAGAGGAATTATGATGCATAAAGCAGGATTCGGAACATCTACTGCTCTTTCGTAGAGGTAAGCACCGATTATTCCTGCGCTTCCGCCAACGTACATAATACCCGGGATACCAAGGTTTAAGTTGCCTGACTTTTCGGTGATTATTTCACCGGTTGAACCAAAGAGGAGCGGAATACCCTGAACGATTGCTTTATTTATAATAGTTGCAAACATTATTTTGTCTCCTCCTTATGTTTTTTTCTGAAAGTCAGTTTATACTGAACAAAGAATTCGCTGCCAATTATAAAGAACAAAATTATACCGGTGATGATATCAGCAATACTTTCGTTAAGCTGGAAAGCAGTTGCAATTTCTCCCGCACCCCTGTCAAGAAATACAATTAAAAAAGAGGTGAGCACCATAAAACCGGGGTTAAACTTTGCAAGCCAGGATACCATAATGGCGGTGAAACCCATTCCGCCTACAATGGCGGTGTTTATTGTGTGGTCTGTACCCGCGACTAAAAGGAATCCCGCAATACCGCAGAGGGCGCCTGAAATGGCCATAGTGCGGATAATAACTTTTTTAACGTTTATTCCTATGTATCTGGCTGTATTCTGGCTTTCGCCGACAACCGAGATTTCATAACCCTGTTTACTGTATTTAAGGTAAATATACACAAGTACGGTTAAAAGGGTTACCACTATAATATTGAGCAGATATTTCTGGTCGAACAAAACGGGCAGCCAGCCGCCGTGGGAGTTCATGTTAATGATTCCGACGTTGCTTGAATTTTTCGGGTTTTCCCAAAGTATAACAAAATAGGAAACAAGCTGCATTGCAACATAGTTCATCATCAATGTGAACAGAGTCTCGTTTGTGTCAAACTTTGATTTGAAATATGCCGGAATAACACCCCAGATAAGTCCGGCAGCAATACTTGCAAAGGCTGTAAGCGGCAGGATTAAATAAGCGGGAAGTTTTTCTCCGAAATATATCATACAAGCTGCTGCAGCAAGTCCGCCTATAAGAGTCTGACCTTCTGCACCAATGTTCCAGAATTTCATCTTGAAGGCCGGCGTTACTGCAAGAGAAACACAAAGAAGGATTGCCGTGTTCTGCAATAGGTTCCAGACAAGACGTGATGTTCCGACCGCTCCCTTAATCATCGTTATATAAACGTCAATCGGATTAAGGCCTGTCAGCAATACAGTTACCACTCCGCAGACAACAAGAGCAAGCAAAACAGCAACTATTCTGATTATCCAAGCCTTCCACCATACAATATCGTCACGCTTTATGATGCGACACATAGCAGCTCTTAAGAAATTATCACACTTATTTTTCATAAAGCATCCCCCTCTTAGTTCTCGACTTCTGCTCTGTCGGTTTTCGTCATAAGAATACCGATTTCTTCTTTTGTTGTATTACGTCCGTCAACAATTCCGGTAATCTTACCCGAACCGATGACCATAATTCTGTCGCACAGCTCAATTAAAACGTCAAGGTCTTCACCGACGAAAATAACCGCAACGCCGCTGTTCTTCTGTTCATTCAGAAGATTGTATATCGTATAGGATGAATTGATATCGAGACCTCTGACCGGATAGGCAGCCATCAGGAGGGTCGGCGCAGAAGCAATTTCTCTTCCGACAAGGATTTTCTGAACATTACCGCCGGAAAGTCTTCTTACCGGAGTGCTTGCAGACGGAGTAACGACCTGAAGTCTCTCAATTATCTCATCAGCCAAAGACTTTGGCGTTTTTCTCTGCAAAAACACAGATTTGCCCTTTTTATAACTTCTGAGCATCATATTATCAACAATATCCATATTGCCGACAAGACCCATTCCCAATCTATCCTCAGGAACAAAAGCAAGTCTGACACCCATTCTTCTAATCTCCAAAGGCGTTTTATCGCGAAGATTTTCTTGTTTCTTGGTTTTTGGATCATTATAAAGTATGCTTCCGCTATCAAGAGACTGAAGACCTGCTATAGCCTCCAGAAGCTCTCTCTGACCACTTCCCGCAATACCGGCGATACCTAAAATCTCGCCGGAACGCACCTTGAATGAAACATTATCCAAAACCGTTACACCTTCACGATTCTTTACCGTAAGTCCTTCTGTGACAAGTCTGTCTTCAGGATTTACAACTTCACTTCGCTCAATGTTGAGAGATACTTTCTTACCAACCATCATCTCTGTAAGTTCAAGCTCGTTTGTCTCCGAAGTTTTTACTGTTCCGATATATTCGCCTTTTCTTAAAACAGCAACGTTATCAGAAAGTGAGAGAACCTCATGAAGCTTATGAGTGATGATAATTATAGCCTTTCCGCTCTGGCGCATATTTCTCAGAACCGCAAAAAGCTTCACCGTTTCCTGCGGAGTAAGAACTGCAGTCGGCTCGTCCAGAATAAGGATATCTGCACCTCTGAAAAGTACCTTGATTATCTCGACAGTCTGCTTCTCGGAAACAGACATCTCATAAATCTTTTTATTGGGATCAAGCTCAAAACCGTACTGTTCTGTTATCTGCTTGATTTTCTCAATATATTTTGGCATATTGAAACCTTTTTCATCTTCTAAACCAAGAACGATATTTTCTGCAGCACTAAAAACATCAACAAGCTTGAAGTGCTGATGAATCATACCTATCTTGCAATTAAAAGCATCCTTCGGAGATGCGATGACAACTTCTTTTCCGTCAGCAAAAATCTGACCGCTGTCCGGAAAATAGATTCCCGAAACCATATTCATAAGAGTTGTCTTTCCACTTCCGTTTTCACCAAGGATAGAGAGTATTTCTCCCTTATGTACCTTGAGCGAAACATTTTTGTTGGCAACGACGCTACCAAAGGTTTTTGTTATGTTTTTCAGTTCAAGAGCAATATTCTGTTCCATAAAAATCTCCTTTTGTGTTTTCTTATAAACACGCACCCTCTGCTTATGACAAAACACAAAACTAATATGGGGGTGGAGACAAAATCCCCACCCCACACAGTTTACTAAATTAGAATTCGCTATTCAACAATGTGATGCCGTCGATCTGAAGGTCGAAGTACGGAGCAGAGCGGAATTCAGATTCATGGAAGTATCCATCAGCAATAACCTCGGTATCCGGTGTATATGCCTCGTCTGTATCAACATCTGCCATGTAAGAATCAAGCTTCTGACCGCCAACAGTGAAGGTAGCAGTATCAAATACCTTGATCTCACCTGCGATGAGCTTTGCCTTTGCATCTTCAATAGCTTCCTTTGTTCCCGGAGCAGCAACAGCCTCGTTGATGTCGGTAAGTTTAACTGAACCAACCTCGAAGCCTTCGCACCAGTCAGCTGCGATTTCTTCACCCTTTAAGTTAGCATTGATTATGTACTTGTAGTAAGGAGCCCAATCGATTCTTGAAGAAACGATGAATGTGTTCGGGCAAGCACTCTGTGTGCTTCCGTTGTAAGATACGTTCGGAACGCCTGCGTTCTCACAAGCTGTCGGAGCACCCATAGAGTCAGCATGCTGGCTGATAAGTACGCAGTTGTTGCTCAAAAGCTTTGTTGCAGCTTCTTTTTCAAGAGCTTCGTCATACCAGCTACCTGTGAACTGAACTTCCATTGTAACGCTCGGGCAAACTGACTTAGCACCGAGATAGAAAGATGTGTAGCCGGAAACAACTTCTGCGTATGTGTATGCGCCTACATAACCCATCTTAGCCTGATCTGCAGTAATCTTGCCGCTCTCGATCATTTCGTTGAGCTTCATACCTGCAGCGATACCTGCAAGGAATCTGCCTTCATAGATAGATGCGAATGCATTGTGGAAGTTAGGAACGTGTTCAGTATGAGCTGTTGTACCTGTAGCATGGCAGAATTCAACTTCAGGGAATTCCTTAGCTGCCTTCAGCATATAGGGCTCATGACCAAAGCTGTTAGCGAATACTATGTCGCAACCCTGGTCTGCCAAGTCTGCTGCAGCTTCGTAACACTCATTACCCTCAGGAATGTTTGTCTTGAAGATGACCTGCTCGGGCTTAAGGCCGAGTTCTGCTGTAGCTGCTTCAGCTGCTTCAAGGAAGTTCTTGTCGTATGTTGAGTTTTCATCGTGCAAGAAAATAAATCCAATCTTGAAGTCCTCAGCAACTGCTGTTTCTCCGTCACATGCAGTAAACAAGCCTGTGAAAGCTGTAAGCATTGCAACGACGAGAAGAAGTGAAAGAATCTTTTTCATTTTTTTACCTCCTGCCTTTTGGCAATTTTTTTATGTAAATAAAATTACATACCATTTAATTATCGAAAAGCCAGCGAGGTGTCGGTCATAGAATCGACTATTGCCAAAGAATCCACCCTGATACCTTTAGCACGCAACTCATCTCCGCCGCCTTGGAACCCCTTCTCGATGGCAATGGCACAACCTACCAGCGTTGCACCTGCCTGCTCCACAATGTCCATAAGACCATTCAGCGCATTTCCTTTTGCAAGAAAATCGTCAATAAGCAAAATGCGATCACCCGCTCCCAAAAACTCCTTACTTACCACCGCATCGTATACATTCTTTTTTGTAAATGAAGTGACGCGCGATGAATAGAGAGAATCTGAAATGTTGCTTGATTTGCTCTTCTTTGCGAAAACAAGAGGAACATTCATAAACTGAGCGCAGGCAAACGCAATAGGAATACCTGAAGTTTCTATAGTCAGAATCTTATTGACGCCTTCGCCTTCATAGAGCCTGGCAATTTCTTTTCCCATTTCCACGATGAAAGGAACATCAACAGAGTGATTCAGAAAGTTATCAACTTTAAGAATATCTCCGGGTAAAACCACACCATCTTTTAAAATTTTTTCTTCTAACGCTTTAATGACGACGTCCCCCTCTCGTCAAACATCCGGTTACTCGCAATTTTAGGGAAATTATAACATAGCAACATACAAAAGTCAACAGATTTCATGCTCACATGACATATTTTCCCGTTTTTTATTATCGCAGATAAAAACAGATTTTCCGGCATTTTTCACACACAAAAAAACGATGCAAAAATTACGGAACATTCCTATGAACCGAAGGCTGTTATTTCTGCATTTCCAAGGAAATACACACTCATTACTATCTTATAGGATTTCCTTCTCCGTCAAAGAGCGGAAGCGGAGCTAAGTATGTAATATCCTTGCGGTCAATTGCATCTCCCTCAGCAAGAACAGCCATTTTACCAATAATATTTCCGCCAACCTGATTTATAAGCGTTTCCAATGCCGCCAAAGATTCTCCCGTACTGATAACATCATCAACAACCAGCACTCTCTTTCCTTTCATGGCTACAGCTTCACTTTCACCGATACACAAAGTCTGAACATGGTCCGTTGTGATGGAATCAACCTCTGTTGTGATAACGTTTTTCATGTAAAGTTTCGGACCTTTCCTTGCAACAATATAGAAATTGTTGCCCGACTGGCGCGCCATCTCATATAACAACGGAATTCCCTTGCACTCTGCGGTAATAAGCACATCAAACTCAGGCGCCAGTTCAAGAAGTTTTTCAGCACAATGCTTTGTGAGCTCCACATCTCCAAACATGATATATGCACCTATATACAGATTATCGTTAAGCTTGCAAAGCGGCAAATCGCGCTTCATTCCGGCAATATCTATTGTGTAACACTTATCCATTTTTCTTTACCTCCTTTTATATGTCTATATTAAACACTTTTTCCAAAATAGTCAACCTTTTTTCGGAATACATATCCTATACGTTATTCGTCTCGGAATCACAGGACAGATTGACTCCATGCCACAGCGGTCCGCTCCCCGCACCCAGATTGAGCTTATATTCAAGCGCTTTTGAAACATATCTCTTTGCCATTACAACAGAATCAGAGAGCGCATATCCTTTTGCAAGATTTGATGCAATTGCACTCGATAATGTGCATCCGGTTCCGTGAGTGTTTGGATTTTTTATTCTTTTTCCTTTTATCCACAAGATACTTCCCTTTTCATAGAGAAGGTCATCGGCATCATTTTCGCTGTGACCGCCCTTTAACAAAACAGAACAACCAAACTTTACAGCAATATATTCCGCTGCATGTATCATGGAATTTTTATCGCAAACTTTTATGCCGGACAAAGCCTCAGCTTCCGGAATATTCGGTGTTACAAGTGTAGAGATAGACAAAAGCTTTCTTTCAAGCGTTTTTATCGCTTCTGTTTTTATGAGAGAAGAACCACTCGTCGCCACCATCACCGGATCAACAACAATATTTTTAGCATTATAGAACGTCAACCGATCTGCGATTACATCTATCAGCTCACTTGATGAAACCATTCCGATTTTTACGCTGTCGGGGTAAATATCCTCAAACACCGCATCTATCTGCTCTTTTAAAAATCCGGGAGTCGACTCCATAACCGCTCGCACGCCAAGCGTATTCTGTGCCGTCATTGCAGTTATTGCGCTCATCGCATAAACGCCGTGCGCCGTCATCGTTTTTATATCTGCCTGAATTCCTGCTCCACCGCATGAGTCGCTCCCTGCAATCGTCAATACTGTCTTTATACATTTGCTTTCTGACACAAAACACTCCTCCTCACTTCTTCTGCCAACTTCTCTGCAGCCTTTTTCGGGTTATTTGCTTTCATAATTGCGGATACCACGCAGATTCCGGCGATCGGTATTTTTTCAAGAACATATATGTTATCCTTGTTCAGTCCTCCGATTGCATTGACAGGTATCGGAACTGCATCACAAATTTCCTTTAATGTATCAACCGACGTCAGCACGGTCTTTACTTTTGTTGTTGTAGGATAAATAGCCCCGACTCCGAGATAGTCGGCACCTTGCTCATAGGCTTCTTTTGCCTGTGGAACCGTTTTTGCTGTTGCGCCTATAATTTTATTTTCTCCCATAAGTTTTCGTGCCAATTTCACGGGCATATCGCTCTGCCCGACATGAACACCCTCTGCATTGATAGC
>JAZNIU010000004.1:0-2516 GCA_045577655.1 Clostridia bacterium | reverse complement strand
TGGCTGAATCCTGAGATGTGGACAGAGCTTTTTCTGGAAAACAGCGAAAATCTGATGAACGAGCTGGAAATTCTTATAAACAATTTAAATCTTTACCGTGATGCACTTAAAGACTCCGATAAAGAAAGGCTTATAAAACTTCTGGACGAAGGAAGAAACCGAAAAAAAGAGGTGGACGGCTGATGAAGACCATTACCGTAAATGTTTCAGAAAAATATAATGTATATGTTGGAAAAAACATTTTAAATAATGTTTCCGATATGATAAAAGAAGTTTTTCCGAGCGGAAAAATTGCCATTGTTACAGATGATATAGTAGATTCTTTATATACCCGTGAGATTGAACAGTCGCTTGAAAAAGGCGGATTTGAAACTGTTAAATTTGTTTTTCCAAACGGTGAAAAGTCAAAAAATGCTTCCACCTATGTTGCTCTGCTTAACTTCCTGGCAGAAAACAAACTCACCCGAACCGACCTTTGCATAGCACTGGGCGGTGGAGTTGTCGGCGACCTTGCCGGGTTTGCGGCTGCAACCTATTTAAGAGGAATAAAGCTTGTCCAGATTCCCACCACTCTTCTTGCAATGGTAGACTCTTCTGTGGGGGGCAAAACGGCCATTGACCTTGCATGCGGCAAAAATCTTGCCGGTGCTTTTTATCAGTCCTCCCTTGTAATCTGCGACTATGCGGTGGCAGACACTCTGAAAGAAGAAACTTTCCTGGATGGCTGCTCCGAAATTATAAAATATGCTCTAATAGATCATCCTGCTATGTTTAAACATCTGACGGAAAAAGGCACATCTTTTGACAAAGAATATGTAATTTCAGAATGTATAAAAATGAAAAGCGACATTGTTTGCGAAGATGAATTTGATTTAGGGCTTCGTCAGCTTCTAAACTACGGTCATACAATCGGGCATGCAATAGAGCGATTAAGCAACTACGAAATAACTCACGGTCAGGCAGTTGCCGCAGGAATGGCAATTATTTCGGAAAAAAGTGCACTGCTTGGTTTTTGCCCTGCTTCCTGTGCACTCGACACAAAAAATATACTGGAAAAATTCAATCTCCCGACAACCACTGTTTTTGATACAGAGGAAATACTCAATGTTATCGGGAATGATAAAAAACGGAAAGGCGACACTGTAACTCTTGTGTTGCCTGAAAAGACAGGAAAATGTTTCTTAAAAACTTTTCCTATTTCAGAAATCAGAAAATTTTTATAAGAGGCAACCATTATGAACACCATCATCACTCCTTATCAGCTTGAAGGCAGGGTGAATGCTCCTTCTTCAAAATCTCAGGCACACAGGCTTTTGATTTGCGCTGCCTTGTCCGATGCTCCTGCCAGTATAATCTGCAAAGAGGTTTCGGACGATATTATGGCTACTGCCGACTGTCTGAACTCACTTGGTGCAGAAATATCATACCGGAATGGCAAATTTGATGTGGTCCCCATCAAAACTGTTGTAAAAGGCGCCACACTTAACTGCCGTGAAAGTGGCTCAACTTTAAGATTTCTTTTAAGCGTGTCCGCTGCACTGGGAGCAGAGCCCACATTTCTCCTTTCAGGAAAACTTCCTGAGAGACCTCTTTCTCCTCTGTGGGAAGAGCTTGAAAGCCACGGCTGCACATTGTCCCGTCCCACTGCCAATACCATTTTGGTTAAAGGGCGGCTATCCGGGGGAACTTTCAACTTAAAATCTGATGTTTCCTCCCAATTTGTAAGCGGCATCTTGTTTTCTCTCCCTCTGCTGGAAGGAGAAAACAGTCTTATAATCCACGGGGAAATTTATTCTGCAGATTATATAAATATGACTGTAAATTCCATCAATGCTTTTGGCGCAGATATTTGTGTTGCAAACAGCACCTTTTCTGCCCGCGGCAAATATAGTGCAAAACCTGAATATATCGTAGAGGGCGACTGGTCAAACGGTGCTTTCTGGCTTTGTGCAGATGCTTTATCCGACCGGAAAATTGTGGTAGAAAATCTTGAAAAGACCTCTTTGCAGGGAGATAAAAAAATAGAAGAAATTCTTTCTTCTTTTAATGGTGGCGAAGTTGAAATTGACGCATCAGCAATCCCCGACCTTGTTCCCGCTCTCAGCGTTGTTGCTTCAATCAAAAACAAAAAAACAGTGATAAAAAATGCCGCACGGCTTAAGGCAAAAGAAAGCGACCGTCTTAAATCGACAACAGAAATGATAAACAGTATCGGTGGCAAAGCCAAGTGCTATGACGACGGTATTATAATTTACGGTGTATCCCATTTCTGCGGTGGCATAGTAGACAGCTTTGGCGACCACCGCATCGCTATGAGCGGAGCCGTAGCTTCAATTAAATCTTCAGGAAAAATAACCATTTTAAATTCACAGGCGGTAAATAAATCCTATCCGTCTTTCTGGTCAGAATTTGAAAAGTTAGGTGGTAAAATAATGCAGGAGGATGTTTAATATGTCAAGTATGTATGGCGACAATATAAAAATTATGATTTGGGGACAGTCTCACTCCCCTGCAAT
>JAZNIU010000003.1:0-63657 GCA_045577655.1 Clostridia bacterium | reverse complement strand
TGTGCTATTGCTATACGATATTCATTCATATCTGCGGCAAGCACTTTCATTGCTTCTGCCTGCTTGGAGGCAAGAGAGTCAAGATAGGAACGTTGGGAAACAAGAAGATCTTTTGCTTCCTGCTGTTCATCTTTTTTTGCTATAATAACAGCCTTTGCATCTTCAACTTCAGACTTTAATGCCGCAATTTCGTTTATCATATCTTTGTCGTGGTCGACTATATTGCTTACAAGAGTTATTCTGACAAGGAAATCCGAAAAGTTTTCCGCGCCCAAAAGCACATCGAGATAGTTGGTGGGGCCGCGGTACTGAAGTGCTCTGAGACGTGCGTTGAAATTGTCTTTTTTAACAACAAGTTTTTCATTTAACTCGTCAATTTTTTTGTTCTGAACATCAATTTCCGCGTTTAACGTTGCTATCATGGCATCAACTTCGTCAATGTCGTCCTGCAGAGCAGAAATCTGTTCGTCGTATGCCAACTTTTTTTCCCTTGCAGATGCATATTCTTTGTCTGCCTGATTAAGTTTTTTTTCAAGCTCTGCACGTTTCTGGGCAGGAGTTGCCGCATAACCGTACAGTGCAAAAGACAGGCACATAAGTATGCATAATAAAGGTTTGAAAAATCGTTTCATAACTTGCCTCGCTATATGCTAAGATATTTTCTGACAGACATAACACTTCCCATAGCACCGATAAATGCCCCTGCCAATACAAAAACAAAAAGCAGGATTGTGGAAATGAGTCCTGTATTTAAAAGATTGAAAAGTCCGAAAAAGCCCGACCACCAGGAAAGAAAAGCATTGTATCCTAGGTTTGCGGGGATAAGAGCAATAAGGCCGCCTATTATACCTACGGTTGTGCCTTCTATAATGAAAGGACTGCGAATGAAAGTGTTGGTTGCACCAACCGATTTCATAATTTCAATCTCTTTTTTTCTGTTCATCAAAGTAAGTTTTATTGTGTTGGAAATAATAAAAATTGCCACAAGCGCAAATATGAGCATGCCAAGAATGCTGACATTCCGAGAAATGCTTGTAAAGGAAGTGATACCGCTTAAAATATCGGTTCTGTTGGAAACAGTTACAATTCCCGGGATTGCCATTAAAAGCTTTTCTGTTTCTGTAGCAGCTTTTATATCTTCTAAAGTAATCTTATAATAACAGTGGAGAGGGTTGTCCTCTTCAAGTCCGGCAAGAGCTTCAGTGCTGTCAAGTGTGCCTTTGAGGCTGTCGAGAGCCTCTTCTTTTGTGCAGAAAACCGCATTTGCTATGTTTTCAGTCTTAAGGATGGCTGGCTCTAAAGCTTTTGCTTGTTCATTAGAATAGGACAGGTCCACAAAAGCATGTATTTCGAACTGAGATTCAAGCTGTTCGGAAATATAATCCAGGTTCATACCGAAAATAATTGCAAGGCCAAGAAGCAGCATACAAAAAATTACGGTGGAAAGACTTATGAAAACCATAAGCTTGTTTCTGAATATCCCGGAAAAAGCCTGTTTCACGTAATATTTGAAATTATTAAACATACAAAAGCCCCTCCTGTTGCGGACAAGTCACAACGCCATTGTCGATGGAAATAACACGTTTTTGCATTTCATCAACAATATTCTGGGCATGTGTTACCATTAAAACGGTAGTACCTTGTTTATTTATGCGGTCTAAAATAGACATGATTTCCCATGCTGTGTCATTGTCAAGATTACCGGTAGGCTCGTCTGCAATCAGAATATGCGGGGTGTTGGCAAGAGCTCTGGCAATGCCAACTCTTTGCTGTTCACCGCCTGAAAGCTGGTCTGGATAGGATTTTGCTTTGCTGGTAAGACCAACCATACTGAGAACATCGGGCACACGTCTTCTTATTGCACGCGGGCTGGCGCCGACAACTTCCATGGCAAAAGCCACGTTTTCATAAACAGTTTTTCTCGGAAGCAGTCGGAAATCCTGAAAAACTATGCCCATACTTCTGCGGAGAAAAGGGACTTTTTTGTCCGGAATTGAACACACGTCAAAATCTGCAACTGTAATTTTGCCGCTATCCGGTTTTTCTTCGCGGGTTATAAGTTTTGTAAGAGTTGATTTTCCGGCGCCGCTGGGACCGGTAACAAAAACAAACTCGCCTTTTTGAACGTGGAATGTTGCATCGTTCAGTGCTATAACTCGGTCGTCGTATATTTTAGTAACATTTTGGAAAAGTATCATAGAAAAACAATCCTTTAGAATTTTGTGGTGTTAGATGAGAGATATTTTTTTACCATCATTGCAACTTTAAAGGTAACAGCCTGGTCAAATTCGCGCAGGTCAAGACCGGTAACTTTTTCAATTTTATCCAGTCTGTAAACGAGTGTGTTTCTGTGAACGAACAGCTCACGGGCTGTTTCAGAAACATTAAGATTATGTTTAAAGAATTTTTGTATTGTAAGTATTGTTTCCTGGTCTAAAACATCAAGAGACTCCTTTTTGAATACTTCCGAAAGGAAGAGCTCACAAAGAGTTGTGGGGAGCTGATATATCAGGCGGCCAATACCGAGGTTTTCGTAGTTGATAATCTGTTTTTCAGTATCAAAAACTTTGCCCACTTCAAGTGCAACCTGGGCTTCTTTATAGCTGAGAGCAAGGTCGCGGATGTTGTCGCAAATTGAGCCTATGCCGATATATACTTTCACCAGAGCTTCGGTATATAGCGTATCCACAATGGATTTTGCCAGTTTTTCAAGCTCTTTTGAATCAATACTTGGCTTAACTTCCCGAACAAGAGCAAGATAGTGTTCGTCTATATTTACAATAAAATTCTTGCCTTTTTCTGGGAAGAGGTTTTGCAGAATATCATAGATGGAGAAATTTGGAGTGCCTGTTGTCTGGATAACAAAAACAACACGGCTGACGTCAACAGAGAGATGCAGATCCTTTGATTTTATAAGGATATCGCCCGGCAAAATGTTGTCCATGAGGATGTTTTTCACCAGGTTTGTTTTATCATATTTTTCATCGTGAAGAGTCTTTATGTTTGAGAGGGTGATTGCAAGTACGCTGCAACAGGTTCTCGCAACTTCGTCTGAACCCTCGCAGAAGGTTATAAATTCAAGCTTGTTGCGGTTTCCTACGGGTTTGTATGTAAACCCGTTATAAGAATAGAAAGCTGCAGGGTCTGCATATTTTTTCAGTATATAATCAACAGTGGCTGGGTCTAAAATTCCATAAGCGCAGGAAGTTACCGTACCGTTCGTATCGATAACACCCATTCTCCGATTATATAAATCCTTTAATTGTAGTATCACGTTCTGAAAAATTCTGCTCACGTAATTACCTCCTCATAAGCTTCAATGCAAGCTAAAAAAAATAATAATACATAATATATCATACCTTTTTTTTTATAGTTTTGCAATAGTTTTTTTATTTTTTTTACAAAAAATAAGAAAAAATCGTTAAACTTTTGTCATTTTAGCCCAAAATCGTGCAACAAAAATGAAAAATGTCTTTACTTGTATTGGTAAAATATGATATAATATATAGTGTATAAAAATATGTAAAAAAGAGGTGCATTTAAGGTGAGCGAAAAAAATTTGATGTTTAAGGGAAAACCTATGATTCGTCGCGATAATAAAATATATTACGGCAGTTTTGAAGATGATTTTATAATCGAAATGACAATCATTGACACAAAAGAGGTTTTGAGTCAGGAGGTTGCCGGAAACATCTTGATTGAACTTAAAGAAACAGGAAAAGACAATGTTGTAAAAAAAGCTGAAAGAAACGGACTTTATAAGGCAATAGATATTGCAGAGTTCTGGCTTCTTGATGCACTTGGCGAGGTTTAAGCTAAATTTTTACGTGGACGGAAAGGCAATGAACGACTATGCTTAGAGAAGATAATCTTGCTATGTTGTCAGATTTTTACGAATTTACAATGCTTGACGGCTATATAAATTCAGGCAAACAAAATGTAATCGGCTGTTTTGACGCTTTTTTCAGACAGGTGCCGGACGGTGGCGGGTTTGTTGTTTTTGCAGGACTTGACAGCATTATAAAGTATATTAACAACCTTAAATTTGAACAGGAAGACATTGAATATTTCAAAAAGCTTGGAATGTTCAGCGAGCAGTTTATAGAATATATTTCAAATTTCAAATTCTGTTGTGATGTCTGGGCAGTTCCGGAAGGAACGCCCGTGTTCCCGGGAGAACCTCTTGTAACTGTGAGAGGTCCGGTGGGACAAGCACAGATTCTGGAAACCATGATTTTGATATGCATGAACCACCAGAGTCTTATTGCAACAAAAGCAAACAGAATTGTCAGAGCAGCAGACGGCAGGTCTGTTATGGAATTCGGTGCAAGACGCGCACAAGGGTACAGTGCTGCGGTTCTTGGGTCAAGAGCGGCATATATTGCCGGTTGCGATTCCACTTCCTGCACCATTACAGACAGAGAATATGGGATTCCTACTTCCGGAACAATGGCACACAGCTGGATAAGCTTGTTTGACAGTGAATATGACGCCTTTTCGGCTTATGCAACAAGATATCCCGATAAATGTGTTCTTCTTGTTGACACATACAATGTCTTAAAAAGCGGTATTCCAAATGCGATTAAAGTCTTCAACGAAGTTCTGGCTCCTATGGGAAAAAGACCTGTCGGTATCCGTATTGACAGCGGAGATATAACATATCTTACAAGAAAAGCAAGAAAAATGCTTGATGATGCCGGCTATCCGGACTGCAAAATTGTTGCATCCAATTCGCTTGATGAATATATCATCCGAGACACAATAATGCAGGGGGCTAAGATAGATTCGTTTGGTGTTGGCGAAAGACTTATCACCTCAAGGTCAGAACCGGTTCTGGGTGGGGTATATAAACTTTGCGAAACAGAAACGGACGGCGTTAAAACACCAAAAATTAAAATCAGTGAAAATGTTGCAAAAATTACAACACCTTGTTTTAAACAGGTTTACAGACTCTTTTCCAGAGAAACGGGACAGGCTATTGCCGATGTTGTAACTTTGCACGATGAAATTATAGACGACAGCAAACCTTACGAAATATTTGACCCTGACCATACCTGGAAACGCAAAACAGTTACCGACTTCTATGCAAAACCGCTTCTTCAGAAAATATTTGACAAGGGAAAGTGTGTATATACTTCCCCCGAAGTGAGCGAGATAAAAGAATATTGCAAAAATCAGGTTGATACCATCTGGGATGAGGTAAAACGTTTTGAAAATCCGCACAGGTATTATGTTGATTTGTCTCAGGATTTGTGGGACATAAAATCGGAGCTTATCAAAAAATATTCAAAAATGTAAAAGGTGAAACAATGAAAAAAATTTTAGCACTCATTGTTGCAATATCTATGGTTTTTATGGTTTGCGGATGCGGCAAAAAGGTCAATCCTCTTTTAGGAAATGATGACTCTGCTGAAAAACAGGAAGTAAACAAAAATCATAAATTTGCGACAATTACAATGGCAGATGGCGGAACAATCAAACTTGAACTGATGCCCGAATATGCACCAAAAACCGTTGAAAACTTCCTTTCTCTTGCAAAAAGCGGCTTTTATGACGGACTGATATTTCACAGAGTAATACCGGGGTTTATGATTCAGGGAGGTGACCCTGAGGGAACAGGCTTTGGCGGTTCGGACAAATATGTTGTCGGAGAATTTCGTTCAAACGGGTTTACCAAGAATACGCTGAAACACACCCGCGGAGTTATATCAATGGCGAGGTCTGATGGGAAAAATACTGCCAGAAGTCAATTTTTTATAGTACATGAAACATCACCCCATCTTGACGGGGAGTATGCCGCTTTTGGAAAGGTTGTAAGCGGTATGGCTGTTGTAGATAAAATTGCTTCGGTACAGACAGATGAAAATGACAGACCAATAAATGATGTTGTGATAAAAAGTATTAAAGTAGAGGAGTAGAAAAATGGATAAAGTAATTATAGAAATGGACAACGGCGGAAAAATGACAGTGGAGCTCTATCCTCAGTTTGCGCCTGAAACAGTAGAAAACTTTAAAAATCTTGTAAAGAGTGGTTTTTATGACGGACTGATATTCCACCGAGTAATAGCAGGTTTCATGATTCAGGGGGGCGACCCTGAAGGAACAGGCATGGGCGGCTCGGGAAAAAACATTAGAGGCGAGTTCCGTGCAAACGGGTTTGCAGACAACACACTGAAACATACCCGCGGTGTTATTTCAATGGCAAGGTCTATGATGCCAAACTCTGCAAGCAGCCAGTTTTTTATTATGCACAAGGATGCGCCACATCTTGACGGGCAGTATGCCGCTTTCGGCAAAGTTACAGAGGGTATCGAGGTTGTTGACGAAATTGCTGCGTCAAAAACAAACCCGATGGACAAGCCGATTGTTCCGGTTGTAATTAAGAAAATGACTTTAATTGAAGAATAAAACGCAGAAGGGTTTGAAATTTAAATGAAACTTTGGGGCGGACGCTTTCAGAAAAATACAGATAAAAAAGTTGATGATTTTAACTCATCAATAAGATTTGACAGCCGGATGTATAAACAGGATATAACTGGTAGCATTGCACATTCGGCAATGCTTGGGGAAAGAGATATAATCTCAAAAGAGGATTCTGCAAAGATAGGCGAGGCTTTAAAAGAAATTCTTTCGGACATTGAGGCAGGCAGGGTTGTTTTTGACCCGACGGCTGAAGACATACATATGTTTGTTGAAAAACTGCTTTCTGAAAGAATAGGTGATGCAGGCAAAAGGCTTCACACGGCAAGAAGCAGAAACGACCAGGTTGCTCTTGATGCCCGTATGTATATCAGAGACGAGATTGATGCTGTTATAAAGATGACAGCAGAGCTTATAAAAACAATTGTTGATATTGCAAAAGAAAACACAAACACTGTTATGCCGGGGTACACTCATATGCAAAAGGCACAACCCATTACTTTCGCACATCATATTATGGCATACGCAGAAATGTTCAGCCGTGATATTACAAGACTTTGCGACTGCAGAAAAAGACTTAACATTCTGCCACTGGGGTCGGGAGCGCTTGCTACCACGACATATCCTATAGACAGAAACTTTGTTGCGGAAAAGCTTGGGTTTGACGATATCTGTGCAAACAGTATAGACGGTGTCAGCGACAGGGATTTTGTTATAGAAACGGCGTCGGTGCTTGCAATTATCATGATGCATCTCAGCAGATTTTCTGAAGAGATTATTATCTGGAACACCAACGAGTTTTCTTTTGTGGAAATGGACGATGCCTTTTCAACAGGCAGCTCTATAATGCCGCAGAAGAAAAACCCAGATGTCGCAGAGCTTATTCGCGGAAAGACAGGCAGAACATACGGAAATCTTATGGCACTTTTAACTGTCATGAAAGGTCTTCCTCTTGCCTATAACAAAGATATGCAGGAAGACAAAGAAGCAGTTTTTGATTCAATAGATACAGTTAAACTGTGTATTCCTGTTTTCTGCGGTATGATAAAAACAATGAAGATAAACAAAGAAAAAATGGCTGAGGGAGCAAAAGGCGGTTTCACCAACGCTACCGACGTTGCAGACTATCTTGTTAAAAAGGGTATGCCTTTCAGAAACGCGCACGAAGTTTCGGGGAAAATGGTGTTCTACTGCATTTCAAATGAAAAAAGTCTGTCCGACCTTACAGTTGAAGAATTCAAAAGCTTTTCCGAGCTGTTTGAATCGGATATTTACGACCATATAACTCCCGAGGCGTGTGTTAGCCAGAGAAAAGTGACGGGCGGACCTTGTCCCGAAACGGTTTTTGAGCATATTGGCAAAATGGAGAAATTTCTTGAAAAATATATAAATGCGTGAGGTGATTTTGCTGTGATACGAAGTATGACAGGATACGGACGCGGCGAGGTACAGGGGAAAGGCCGCAGCCTGAAAATAGAAATAAAATCGGTTAACCACAGATATGCGGATATAAACATAAAATCTCCCAGAACATATCTTTTTCTGGAGGAATATATAAAAAGTGTAATTTTAAAGAGCATTTCACGCGGCAAAGTGGATGTGTTTTTAACGGTTGAATATGATGAGGGCGGTAACAGCCAGGTAGTTCTTGACAAAGTATTGGCTGCGGGATACATAGAAGCCATCAAAGAAATCAGCGAAGAATTTTCGGCAGACAACAATCTTAATGCCTATCAGATTTCACGGCTACCGGACGTGCTGAGTCTGAAAAAAGCTCCCGATGATGAAGAAGCAATGAAAGCGGAAGTAACCGAGGCACTGGAGCTTGCGCTAAAAGAATTCATTGATATGAGAACAAGAGAGGGCGAAAGAATAGCTGAGGCGCTTAAAAACCAGGCAGATTATGTACTTTCTCTTGCAGGGCAGGTTGAAGAAATAATGCCGCAGACGGTGGAAAACTACAGAACCCGTCTGACAGAAAAGGTGAGCGAACTTCTTTCGGCTGCGAATATTGATGAAGCAAGAATTCTAACCGAAACAGCCATTTTTGCCGACAAAATTTGTACCGACGAGGAAATTGTACGCTTAAAATCCCACGTGAAAGAATTTAACAATATAATATCCTCGGACGGTCCCTGCGGAAGAAAACTTGACTTTCTTATGCAGGAGATGAACAGGGAAATAAACACAATAGGATCAAAAAGCAACAATCTTGATATAGCAAAAATTGTTGTGGAAGCAAAAAGCGAGCTTGAAAAGCTACGTGAACAAATCCAGAACATAGAATAGCTGACGGGAGGAAAATATGAAACAGGAAATTAAACTTATAAACATAGGTTTCGGCAACATAGTGCCTGCAAATCGGCTTGTTGCTATTATAAGTCCAGAGTCGGCACCCGTTAAACGAATGGTTCAGGAAGCAAGAGAAAGAGGCATGCTTATTGATGCAACCTACGGCAGAAGAACAAGAGCAGTTTTAATAACCGACAGCGATCACGTTATTTTGTCGGCTGTGCAGCCTGAAACAGTAGCACACAGAATGACAGGAAAAGACAATGATTTGTCAGAGGTGGTTGAAGATGAACAGTAAAGGACTTTTACTTGTTGTGTCCGGTCCGGCGGGGGTCGGAAAGGGAACGGTGTGCAAAGAATTTCTTAAAAACAACCCAAATGTCAAGCTCTCCGTTTCGGCAACCACCCGTGCACCAAGACCGGGTGAGACAGATGGAGAAAGCTACTACTTTTTAACTAAAGACAAGTTTAAAGAAATGATAGAACAAGACAATCTTCTCGAGTATGTTTGTTTTGTGGACAATTACTATGGCACTTTAAAAACCGCGGTGGAAGAAAAGCTTGAAAAGGGCACGGATGTTCTCCTTGAAATTGAAATTGAAGGAGCAATGAATGTCAAAGAAAAATACCCGGACAGTGTGCTTGTGTTTGTAATTCCGCCATCATTTACAGAACTCAGGGGAAGACTCACCGGCAGAGGAACGGAAACTGCCGAGGTTATAGAAAGACGGCTTAGCCGTGCCAAAGAAGAGTTTGAATGCATAAAGCATTATGACTATGTGATATTAAATGACACTATAGAAAATGCTGCACGTGGTCTTGAATCGATATGTGCGGCAGAAAAACTTAAAGTAATAAGAAATAAGAAAGCAATAGAGGAGGCAAAAAAATGATTTATCCACCAATTGACAAACTGGTTTCCAAAACAGGTAACAAGTATGAACTTGTAATTGCAACTGCTAAAAGAGCAAGAGAAATAGCTAATGCTGAAAGAGCAAAAGAAAAAGAAGAGGCAGATGTTCAGTTCTCGGTTACAAAAAGTTCTCCAAAAGCTGATAAAAACTATAAAAAACCCATTGTAAAAGCGGTTGAGGAAATCTCTGAAGGTAAAGTGTATATAACAAAAGACGGAGAAGGATATAAAACTGAAGGTTTTGGCAGCAGCGTTCTCGGCAGTGTTATGCCTTCTGAAGAGGACAAAATAGAGTTATAGTATTAAACCGGAGATGGTTTTAAATGAAAATTGCTGAAATAATAATAAATTCGCAGGTGCGGAGCTTAAACCGCATTTATCATTATCTTGCGGACGAGTCCATGAACCTCTGCGCAGGGATGAGAGTGCTTGTGCCTTTTGGCGGAGCAAACAAAACCTGCGATGGGTACTGTGTGGGCATAACTGACAAAACAGATTATGCGGGAGAAATGAAAAAAGTTAAAACAGTTCTGGACAGTCAACCGATAATTTCAGATTACGGTATGAAACTTGCGGAATATATCAGCAAAACCTGTCTTATAAATATGGCACAGGCACTAAGACTTTTGCTGCCGCCGGCACTAAACGTCAAGACAGAACGTCGTGTGGCGCTGGTGGATGGTGCACAAGCGGTTGGGCTCACTGCCACACAAAAGGCAGCCTTTAACATTCTTTCAGCAGCAAAAAAAGACATTGAAATAAACAGACTTCTTTCTGCCGCAGGCATTAAGAGTTCTTCGGTTATAACTAATCTTGAAAAAAAGGGTATTGTTAAAACGTTTGAGAGAACTGTCGGAAAAAGTAAAGAGAAAATGAGAAGCTTTGCAACTGTTAATGTTGACGAAGCTTTGTTTGAAGACATAATCTCCGAACTTAAAGGTTCTTCAAAAAAGGCGGCAGTTGCTTTTGAACTACTCACCGAGCATACAAGCCTTCCGGTATCAGAACTTTTGGAGATGGCAAATTGCAGCCGTTCCTCTGTTCAACTGCTTGAAAAAAAGGGTTATGTAGTTCTGGGGGAAAAACAAATTTTCCGTTTGCCCTCTGAACTTGGTGATGTGAAAGAGCTTCACAAAACGCCTACCAAAGAACAAAAGATAGCAATTGATTATATATCAGACTCTCTTAACAGGTCGAAAACTGAAACAATACTTCTTCACGGAATAACAGGCAGCGGAAAAACGGAAGTTTTCCTGCAGGCAGCAGCAGAGTGTATAAAACAAGGCAAAAATGCAATTATACTGGTGCCGGAAATTTCCCTTACTCCGCAAATGGTGGACAGGGTAACAAGCAGATTCGGCAAAACGGTTGCACTTTTGCACAGCGGGCTTTCTATGGGGGAAAGATATGACGAATGGTGCAGAATAAAAAACGGCGAGGCACGTCTTGTTGTTGGTGCACGTTCGGCAATTTTTGCACCTTTTGACAACGTGGGGCTGATAATTGTGGATGAGGAACATGACGATTCCTACAAATCTGAATCAGCTCCTTGCTACAGTGCGGTTAATGTTGCACTTTTCCGTGGCAGACAGTATGGCGGCGTTGTCGTTTTAGCGTCTGCAACCCCTTCGGTGTCAACCTATTATAATGCTCAACAGGGCAAATATAAGATTCTCAAACTGACAGAGAGGTTTAACAAACAGAATTTGCCGGCGGTTGAGATTGTTGATATGACAAGAGAACTTGCAGCGGGCAACAGAGGGATACTCAGCAACCGTCTTTGCGAGGAAATTGAAAAAAATCTGCAAAAAAAAGAACAAACCATCCTGTTTTTAAATCGCAGGGGATATTCTACGTTTGTAACCTGCAGAGCATGTGGGTTTGTAGCAAAATGTCCCCATTGTGATGTCAGCCTGACCTATCATTCCTCAACAGATACACTTGTGTGCCACTACTGCGGATACAGCTGCAATAATATGCATACCTGTCCCGAATGCGGAAGCTACTATATAAAATATTTCGGCACAGGCACCCAGCGGATTGAAGAGGACCTTAAAAAAAGGTTCCCCGGTATTTCTGTTCTGCGTATGGATGCCGACACAACTTCAGGCAGACATTCCCACCAGGAAATACTAAACAGATTTGAAAAAGACCGTGTAGATGTTCTTATAGGAACACAGATGGTCACAAAAGGAATTGACTATCCGTCAGTTACTCTTGTTGGAGTTATAGCTGCGGATGTAATGCTTAATATGGACGATTACCGAGCTTCCGAAAGAAGCTTTTCAATGCTGACACAGGTTTGCGGCAGAGCAGGCAGAGGAGATATTCCGGGCAGAGCTATTATCCAGAGCTACAATCCGGCGGCTCCGGCACTTGTACTTGCAAAAAACCAAAATTATGAAAAATTCTACGAAGGGGAAATAAAGCTGAGACATATGCTGAAAAACCCTCCGTTTGTCAGAATAATAAATGTTGTTGTTTCGGGTGAAAATGAAAAGGACACAGAAAATTATTCCTATATCGTGAATAATCTTATAAAAAAACATCTGGAACAAAACAATGTTATGTGTGCAGACTATTTTGAACCAATGCCTGCACCTCTTTCCAAAATAAAAAACAGGTTCAGGTACCGGATACTGTTAAAGGTTTCGGGAGACAAAATTCTTGATGTTTTGCACGGTGTGCTTGAAGACCACGAACAGAACAAAACCAAAATTTCTGTTACAGTGGGAATAAACCCCACATCGGTATTATAATCAGAAGGA
Organism: Clostridia bacterium; assembly: GCA_045577655.1. Lineage (GTDB taxonomy): Bacteria > Bacillota > Clostridia > RUG12999 > RUG12999 > RGIG7450. The sequence goes on along the minus strand of JAZNIU010000003.1, from coordinate 51,264 downwards.
GACAAAAAATGGCACTGAGAAAAATAGTTACAATAGGAGACGACATTCTCTATAAAAAAAGCAGACTGGTAGAAAATTTTGACGAAAAGCTCGGTCAGCTTCTGGACGATATGGCAGAAACAATGTATGCAGCAAACGGTGTTGGACTTGCTGCTGTTCAGATAGGCATTTTAAAACGTGTTGTCGTTGTTGATGTAGGTGAGGGGCTGTATGAGCTTGTAAACCCCGAGATTGTAAGTTCTGACGGCGTTCAAACCGGTCAGGAGGGCTGCCTCAGCGTGCCGGGCAAATGGGGAAATGTCGACAGACCTCTTTATGTAACAGTAAAAGCACAGGACCGTGACGGGAATTTTCATGAATACAAAGTGAGCGAATTTACCGCCAGAGCGTTCTGCCATGAAATTGACCACCTTGATGGTACGCTTTTCATATCAAGGGCAAACAATCTTGAAAGTAAGGACTGAACAGATTTGAATATAATGTTTATGGGTACGCCCGATTTTGCGCTGACAAGTCTTGAAAAACTCTATAATGAGGGATATAACATAACAAGTGTTGTGTGCCGTTCGGACAAAGAACAGGGCAGAGACAAAAAAATTGTTATGCCTCCCGTTAAAGAGTTTGCAATTAAACACGGGATGAATGTTTATCAGCCCGAAAGGTTAAAGGACGGACAGCTGCTTGACGCGCTCGAAAAAGAAAAACCCGACCTTATCGTTGTTGTTGCATACGGACGGATTTTGCCAAAATATGTTTTAGACTATCCGAAATTTGGCTGCATCAACCTTCACGGGTCGCTTCTGCCCAAACTCAGAGGGAGTGCGCCAATTCAGTGGAGCGTTATAAACGGTGATAAATTTGCCGGTGCGACCACTATGTTTATGAATGAAGGTCTTGATACCGGCGATATGATAGATGTTTACAAAACCGAAATAGGAGAAAAGGAAACTGCCGGCGAGCTTTATGACAGAATAGCCGCTGAAGGAGCAGAACTGCTTTTAAAGACGGTGAAAAAAGTTTTTGACGGGAATTATGAAAGAACTCCGCAGAATGACGATGAGGCAACCTATGCACCCATGCTTACTAAAGAATTGGGAAAAATATGCTTTGACAAAAAAGTGAGTGAAATTTATAATTTAATAAGAGGACTTAATCCCTGGCCGGTAGCATACACTATGACAAATAAGGGCATACTTAAAGTGTTCTCGGCAGAAATGGCTTTGGGTGCCTGCGGCAGAAAATGCGGAGAAATTGTGTCCAAAGAAGGCGCTCTTTCTGTCGCATGTGCAGACGGGCAGATTGTTTTCAAAGAGGTCCAGCTTCAGGGGAAAAAACGTATGAATGCCGAAGATTTTGTTAGAGGAGCGGCTGATTTATGTATTATTACGGAATAGATATATACTATATTCTGCTTGTGCTGCCGGCAATTATTCTGTCGGTGATTGCGCAGACAAAAGTGACCGGAACATTTAAAAAATATTCTTCGGTCTTTTCAAAAAAAGGTATCACAGGGGAAGACGCAGCAAATATTATATTGATGGAAAAAGGTGTTCAGGGTGTTGGAATTAAACAGATAAATGGTCAGCTTACTGACAATTATAATCCCAGAACAAATGAGATAAGCTTGTCCGAACCGGTATATTCCAGCAGTTCAATCGCTGCAATAGGTGTGGCGGCACACGAAACGGGCCACGCTGTTCAGCATAACGTAGGATATTTTGCTATCAAAGCAAGAAATTTTGTTTTGCCGGTTGCACAGTTTGGGTCAAATATGGCAATGCCCATAGCAATTATGGGACTAATTTTCGGATTTCCGGTGCTGGTAAATGCAGGGCTGTTGCTCTTTTCGGGCGTTGTACTTTTCCAGGTTATAACACTTCCGGTAGAATTCAATGCAAGCAGACGTGCCATTTCAGCACTTAAAAGCACGGGCATTTTAAATGAGGAAGAGCTCCGCGGTGCAAAAAAAGTGCTTTCTGCAGCAGCGCTTACCTATGTTGCGGCAATGCTGACAAGTCTTATGAGCTTGCTCCGACTTATTCTTATTTCACGGGGCAGAAGAAGATGAGATACAAAGTATTAAATATATTAAATGATGTAATTTATGGTGAAAAATATTCAAATCTTGAGCTTTTAAAAGGGATAGACTTGCTTGATAGTAAAGATAAGGCACTTGCAACAAACATTGTTTACGGTGTTTTGCAGAATATGCTCAGGATTGATTATATTATAAAACAATACTCAAAAATTCCGCTAAAGAAAATATCTCCTGATATAATGAACATTTTAAGAATGGGAGTGTATCAGGCAGAGTTTATGGACAAAATCCCTCCGTATGCCATAACTAACGAGAGTATAAAACTTGTTAAAAAATGCAAAAAAACGTCGGCAAGCGGATTTGTCAATGCTCTGCTCAGAGGGGTTATCCGCAAGGATAAAGAGATTACCTATGATATGGAAAGCATTGAGGGGCTTAGCACCTATTATTCATGTCCGCTCTGGATTTGCAAAATGTGGCAGCAAATGTATGGCGACAGACTTGAGGGTTTACTTGCTTCAATGAACGAAAAACCGCCCTTTTCCGTCAGAGTCAATACGCTTAAAATTTCTGTAGATGAATTTCTGGAAAAACGTGGCGGACGGCAGTCGGAGCTTGTTGGTGATGTTGTTATACTAACAGGCGGAACAGATGTCAAAAACGATGAAATGTTTGAAAAAGGATATTATTATCCGCAGGATGAGGCATCTGCACTTGCCGCACGTACGCTTGCTCCCAAAAAGGGCGAAAAGGTTATAGACGTTTGTGCTGCACCCGGCGGAAAAACAACCTATATGGCTCAGCTTATGGAAAATGAAGGAAAAATATTTGCTTTTGACATTTATGAGCATAAGCTTGAGATTATAGAAAAAACTGCAAAACGACTTGGCGTGGATATAATACATACAAAGCTTAATGATGCCACCCTGGTTAATGAAGAATTTATTGGCTGTGCCGATAAAGTGCTGGTGGATGCGCCCTGTTCCGGTCTTGGAATTTTGCGAAGAAAACCGGAAATAAGATATATGAGAAAAGAAGGGGACCTGGCAGAACTTGCGGAAATTCAGGGCAGAATTTTAGATGTTTCTGCGAAATATGTAAAAAAAGGCGGGAACATGGTATACAGCACATGTACCGTCAGCAACATTGAAAACATGGCAGTTGTTGAAAAGTTTTTAGAACAAAACAAAGAATTCTCTTTGTGCGGTGAACCGATGGAACTGTTGCCTGACAAAGACAGAACAGACGGATTTTTTATAGCAAAATTCGTTAGAGGATGATGAAATTGATTAACCTTAAAGATTTAACCTACGATGAACTTGCGAGTTTCGTAAAAGAGGCGGGCGAACCTGCTTTCAGGGCAAAACAGATTTATAACTGGCTCTACAAAGGTGCGGAAAGCTTTGGCGATATGTCAAACATATCCAAACCTCTGAGAGAGAAACTGAGTAGAAAAGCGTTTATCAGCGTGCCTCAAATAAGAGCTAAATATATTTCAAAAGACGGCACCGTCAAATATGTCTGGATGCTTTCGGACGGCGAGTTTATCGAGAGTGTGGTTATGGAATATAACCACGGGAAAAGCATTTGTATTTCCACACAGGTGGGCTGCAATATGGGGTGTAAGTTCTGTGCCTCTACAGTAGGCGGAAAAGTGAGAAATTTAACACCGGGCGAGATTATAGACCAGATTATATTTGCCGGTAAAGATTTGTCACAAAGAATTTCAAACGTGGTGCTTATGGGGATAGGCGAACCGCTTGATAATTATGATAATGTTATAAAGTTTTTGAAAAATGCGGGCAATCACGACGGGCTTGGAATAGGCTACAGACACATTTCTCTTTCCACCTGCGGACTTGCCGACAAAATATATGATCTGGCAGAAGAGAAAATGCCGGTTACCCTTTCACTGTCGCTCCATGCACCCACAGACAGTTTAAGAGAAAGTATTATGCCGGTAAACAAAAAATATAATATAGAAAAAGTGATGGCGGCCAGTCGGGAGTATGTTAAAAAAACGGGAAGAAGAGTAAGCTTTGAATATACTCTGATACATGGTGTTAATGACAGCACGACCTGTGCAAATCAGCTTGCAGATTTGATAAAAGGTATGCAGTGCCACGTCAATCTTATTCCGGTGAACGAGGCAAGAGAAAATATGAAACGTTCTACCGGCGAAAATGTTATGAAATTTCAGCAGTTGCTTTTAAAGCGAGGCGTTAATGCGACGGTGAGACGGCAACTGGGAAATGATATAAAAGCTTCTTGCGGACAACTCAGAGCAAAGGAGAGTGAAAAGGTATGATAGCTTCGGGCTACACATTAAACGGAATAAAACACAAGAAAAATCAGGACAATTTTCTGATAAAATTTTCTGATGAAACAAATCTTTTTATTGTTGCAGACGGTATGGGAGGACATGCTGCCGGCGATATTGCAAGTATGATGGCAATTGACATTATACAGAAGAATCTGGACGGGTTCAGTGAAAAGTCTATTCAGAAAGCAGTTTTTGCGGCAAACGAGGCAATACTTGCAAAAGCAAAAGAAAAAGAAGAATATAAAGGTATGGGAACAACGCTTGCCATGTGCCTTGTTAAAGGAAAAGAACTTTTTGTTGCTCATGTTGGTGACAGCAGAGTTTACATAAACAAGGGCCACGGAGACACCTTTGTAACAAAAGACCACTCTCTTGTTCAACAACTTGTTGACAAGGGGGAAATTTCCGGAGAAGAAGCAAAAGAACACACAATGAAAAACGTTATCACAAGGGCACTCGGTGTTCAGGAAAATGTTCAGATAGAAACCGAGTTTACCGATATGACGGACGATACTGTGATAGTTATTTGTTCGGACGGAGTTTCAAATGTTATTGACAACAGCCGGATATGGGAAATTGCGGATGAAAGCGAACCGGAAGATGCTGCCCGGAATCTTTGCAGCAAAGCAAGAGAAAACGGCAGTACAGACGACATAACGGCAATAGTTATAAAAAGCAGAGGTGATAAGTGATGGTAGGAAATATACTTGGCGGAAGATATGAAATTCTCGAGGTTATCGGCAGCGGCGGAATGGCAATTGTGTATAAAGCAAGATGCAGACTGCTTAACAGATATGTTGCAGTTAAAGTTTTGCGTGAAGAATTAAGGAGCGACAAGGACTTTGTTGAAAATTTTAAAAACGAAGCAAGGTCTGCCGCAAGTCTTAACCATCCCAACATTGTTGCAGTGTATGATGTAGGCAACGAAGAAAATCTTGACTATTTTGTTATGGAATATATTGAAGGCACAACCGTGAAAGAGCTTATTGATGCGGGGAAAATGGATTGGAAAAAGGCATGCTCTTACGGTTTGCAGATTGCGGCAGCAATAGAACACGCCCACAGAAAAAATATTGTTCACAGAGATATTAAACCGCATAACATAATGGTTACCAAAGACAACGTAGTTAAAGTTACAGACTTTGGTATAGCAAGAGCTGTGACAAGCTCCACTCTTGTGAGAGCGGGTAATGTTATGGGTTCGGTTCACTATTTTTCACCCGAACAGGCGTGCGGAGACCCGATAGATTTTAAATCGGACATATATTCTATGGGAGTTGTGCTCTATGAAATGCTGACAGGAAAGGTGCCTTTTGATGCAGAAAATCCTGTTGCAGTTGCAAAAATGCACACAGACAGCGTTCCCGAACCTCCTGCGGCAATTAACCCGTCAATTCCCGAGACTGTCAGCGATGTTGTACTTAAAGCAATGGCAAAACAGCCTATGAAGAGATATCAAACTGCCGGCGCATTTGCCACAGATCTTAAAAGAGTCATTTCAAATCCGGACAGTATTGATATTAAAGACGAAGATGCAACACAGTTTGTACCGGTAGTTAAACCGGATGGAAACGGTTATGTTCCGTCTGATAAAATTATTATAAAAGGAAACGACGATGAAAAAGATGATACAGGCAGAAAAAGTGCTTCCAAAGCAGCCTGGATTTTCACGTCACTGGTTTTTGTTTTATCGGTGCTTATAATTGCTATGGCGTTTAACCCTGGTGCTATGCCGTGGGGAGACACTGTTACTGTACCTGAACTTTTGGGAAAAACCTTAGACGAAGCAGAAAAAATTTGTGAAGAAGCAGGGTTTGTGCTTGAAGAAAAAGACGGAGACTACAGCAACAAATATTCAAAAGGACAGATTATGGAACAAACTCCCGAGTCGGGCAATTCCAAAAAAGTTGAAAAAATTGTTGTAAGAGTGAGTCTCGGCAGCGCAAAAGTTTCTCTTAAAGATTATGAAGGCGAAGATTTCAACGAGGTTAAGAGTGAACTTGAAAGACTTGGAATTGACGTAATCATAGAAAGAACCACAGACGATGATTTCCCGCTTGATACAGTAATTAAACATTCGCCCAGCGCCGGAAGTACATTAAAAGCGGGCAGCTCTGTTACATTATATGTAAGTACGGGTAAAGAAAAAACAAAGGTTCCAAGCATTAAAAATATGACACTTGAGGATGCACGCAGAAAGCTGGAAGATGAAAACTTAAAGCTTGGCGAAGTAACCTACAGTGAAAATGCTGCTATGGTAAACAAGGTCATTGAACAGTCTGTCACTGCAGACACCGAGGTTGAAATTGAAACAGAAGTTTCTGTTGTTGTGGGCAAGGCGCCACAGCAGAGCGAAACTACACCTGTTCCTCCTCCGTCCGGGCCTGTAAACAACGATTCCGGAGCAACATCAAGATAATGGATGGAAGACCGTATATGCAGGGAAGAATTATAAAAGGAATAGGCGGGTTCTACTATGTTGAAACTGCCGAGGGATTATACGAATGTAAAGCAAGAGGACTGTTCAGAAAAGAAAAGATGACGCCGCTTGCCGGTGATTTGTGCGAAATTTCAACCATGCCTGATTTTAAAGGGTATGTGGAAAAGATTTTGCCCAGGACCAATTCGTTCATACGTCCTCCGGTTGCAAACGTTGACAATATGTTCATTGTTTTTGCTGCGCAGCAACCCGACCCTATAACCTCTTTGATAGACAAGCTGACGGTTGCGGCTTTAAGAGGAAATGCAAAGCCGTGTATTGTAATCAACAAAATGGATCTTGAAAACGAAAATACTGCTGAAATTATGGAAAGCTACCAGAAAACCGGGTTCAAAGTATATCCGGTTTGCGCTGCAACAGGCGAGGGGACAGCTCAGCTGATGGAAGATATGAAAGATAAGATTTCGGTGTTTACAGGATGTTCCGGTGTTGGAAAGTCAAGCATTTTAAACAGACTGTTGCCGTCATATTCTCTTGAAACGGGTGAAGTCAGCAGTAAAATAAGAAGAGGGAAACATACAACACGGGAAGTTACTCTTTTAAAACTTCCTTTTGGTGGATATATAGCAGATACGCCCGGGTTTTCCGAACTTATACTGTCCGAAATTGTTGATATTGATAAAGAAGACCTATACCTTTATTTCCCGGAAATTGAAAAGTGTGCTACAGGATGCAATTTCCGTGACTGCAGCCATGTAAATGAACCGGGTTGCCGCGTCAAAGAGGCGGTTGAAGCAGGAGAGATAGGACTTCTCAGATATGAAAGTTATAAAGAAATATACAAACAGTTAGGAGAAATAAAAAAATGGGAAAAGAAATAATTGTAGCGCCGTCTGTTCTGGCGGCCGATATGTGTAATCTTAAAAAAGATGTTTTAGCAGCCGAAAAAGCGGGGGCAGAGTGGTTGCATATAGACATTATGGACGGACATTTTGTGCCAAATCTGTCTTTTGGACCTCATCTGCTCACAGCACTCAGACCGCACACAAAGCTGTTTTTTGATGTTCATCTTATGTTGGACAATCCGATAGAATATATTGAACCGTTTGCTAAAGCGGGTGCGGATATGATTACCATACACGTAGAAGCAAGAAGCAACGTTAAAGAATGTCTTGAAAAAATTAAAAGCTTTGGTATAAAAGCAGGAATAGTTATTAAACCCGATACATATATAGAACCCTACTTTGAGTATGCAAAAATGTCGGATATGGTATTGTTTATGAGCGTTTATCCGGGCTTTGGCGGACAGAAATTTATCGAAAGAATCTTGCCGAAAGTTACAGCTTTGAGAGAATATATGGGAGAAGATTTCGACATTGAAATAGACGGCGGAATTAACGCAGAAAATGCTCCTCTTGCAGTTAAAGCCGGGGCAAACGTTCTTGTTGCGGGAAGCAGCGTTTTCGGCGCAAGCGATATAGAAAGTGCGGTTAAAGCACTTAAATGTGCAAAATAATGAAAAAAGGTGTAATTTTTGCAGGCGGCGTGATGCCGGAAAAATTAAATATTCAGGAAATAATCGGCAAGGACGATTTTGTTATATGTGCTGATAGCGGATATGACAATGCACTTTCTGCAGGGGTTGTCCCTGAAATTGTTATAGGCGATATGGACTCGGTCAATTCCAGAATAGATGAATCTGTTAAAAAGATAACTCTTAAATGTGAAAAAGATGAAACTGATACACAGGTGTGTATTGATTATCTTGCAGAGAAAGGGTTTACCAGCGCAGTTGTAATAGCTGCGCTTGGCGGAAGATATGACCACGAACTTGCAAATATAATGCTATTGATTTACGCTGAAGAAAAAGGTGTTAATCTCACTTTGGTTGATGATAATACAGAAATTTTTCTTGTAAAGGGCAGAAGAATGGTCAACGGAAAAAAAGGAGACATTTTGTCTCTTGTCCCTGTAGAACAGGAAGCCGTAGGGGTTACTCTTTCGGGACTTAAATATCCGCTGTTGGAAAAAAACCTTAAGATAGGACATACAATTGGAATAAGCAATGAATTTCTGGCAGACCAAGCAGAGATAAACATAAAAAAAGGTACACTTGTTGCGATTAAAACAAAGAGGTGAGAAAATGGCACCGGTCAAAGAAAAGAAAATAATAAAGTTTCGAGCAGAGCACATAAAAAAAGAATCTTTAAATATGGCAAAAAAATTAACGCTTTTGGCGGTTGCCGTAATTTTATCACTTATAATCTCGCAGTGGAACGAAGTTGTTTCCTTTTTTCCAAAACTTGACAATACTGTTTATAAAATTACCCAGATTGACATGGGAGAACACCAGATAAAAAGTTTTGGTGACAAACATGTGGCTTTTATGGGAAAAACAGGGCTTGTCGTGTTTGACAAAAAAGGAAGAGAAAAGTTTTCGGTGGGAATGACGGTGGACTCTCCCGCAATGGATTCAGCGGGCAACCTGATTGCTTTTGCACCTAACGGGAAAAATGCAGTTTTTGTCGTGGACAAGAGAGGGAAAATAACAGATTTTAAAACTGAAAACAGAATTAACAACTTAAAGATTTCAAAAAGTGGGAAAATAGTTGTACTGACAGATAAAAAAACATATAACGGAAATGCTACCGTTTATTCAAAAAGGGGAGAGGCGCTTTTTGAGTGGAATGCAGGCACCTGCAACCTTCTTGATGCGGCTCTTTCGCCCGACGGAAAAAAGCTTGCGGTTTCTGTGGTATATACCGGCGGAAAAAAGCTTGAATGCAGTATAATGATGTTTGAAACGGAAAAAGGCGGAGCACCTTTTGCTGAAAAGTCAACGGGAGATAATTTTATTTCTTCGCTCAGCTGGACCGACAACAACACTCTTGTTGTTGTCGGAGACAAAATGCTGTGTGCTTTAAACGGCAGAGGTGCAGACAAATGGGAGTTTGACTATGACGGCAGACAGCTCACTGCTTTTTGCGCGCAGGATAAAAACAACATAGTAATAGCTCTTGGAATGTCTTCTCTTGACAAAGAATATCAGGTATATTCTTTCACATCCAACGGAAGAAAACAGTGCGAATATATATTTGAAGATGATATTCAGAATATCAGCACCAACAAAAACAGAATACTGATAACCTCTTTAAACAAAGCAGAACTTATAAACAAATCGGGCAGACTCAGAGACAGAATTACTTCTGACAAAGATATGTACGGTGGAATTTTATATAAAAAAGGACATAAAGTTATGTTCGATAAAGGCGGTTTTGTTGAGATAGTAACAATGAAATAGGAGGCTCAAATGATTCTTGATTTAATTTTTGTTGTCATTATTATATTAAGTGTAATTTACGGAAAGAAAAAAGGCATAATAAAAACAGCACTGGGATTATCGTCAACACTTGTAAGCATAGTTGCTTCGCTTATTCTTTATAATCCGTTTATGAAGTTTGTAGAGGCAAACGCAAAGGTGAGCGGATGGATAATTGAAATCAAAGCGAAGATTGCAAATGCAGTTTTGCCATCCATCAGTATATCGCCCGGAGAGGAAACTCCCGAGTTTTTAAAATACATACTGACAGGCGAGCTTCTTGAAAAAGGAAATAATGCTATAGCACGTGCGGTTGCAGATGCTGTTGTTTATATATTCATTATTTTAATGTTTATAGTTATAATTAAACTGCTTGTCAGCATTTTGTTCAAACTTTTAAACGCAACGGCAAAACTGCCGGTCATAAAGCAGGCTAACGGACTTGTGGGAGCACTGCTTGGACTTATTATAGGTGTTATAGGTTGTTTTGTTGTTGCTGCCCTTTTAACTGTCTTTATGGGTAACGGAAGCGGAAGCTGGATAGCAAACAGCCTTAACAGCTCCTACCTTGCAAAATATTTCTTTGAAACAAACTTTTTGATTAACAGACTATCTTAAATAAAACCTCGAAAGGACGAAACAAATGGGACTTTTTAATCCAAATTATGATAAACCGGGCGTAGGCATAAGAAAAGATGAACCGGAAAAAAAGGGTGCAGCACTCTACTGGGAACTGTTTTCAAGAAAATGGAGAAGTTATGTTCTTCTCAACATTTTATATGCAGTAACAGGCATCCCGGCATTTTTATACTATTTAATAATTGTCAGTGGACTTATGACACCGGGAGAGGGTTCTGATGCAATGAAAGAACTTATGTCTATTTCCGGGATGATAGCTGCATTTATGGTAATATTTTTCTCGGGAAGCCCGTTCAAGTCAGGGTTTTGTTATGTGCTGAGAAACTTTGTACGACAGGAACATGCATGGACAGTAGGCGATTTTTTCGGTAAAACCTTTGAAAACTTCAAACAGTCTGTTGCAGCCTTTGTCATAGACACTGTTGCAGGGACAGCAATTCTGTTTGCAATAAAATATTATTTTGTTGCATCCCAGACAAACAAATGGATGGCAGTTTTTTTTGCAGTTGTAATATGCTTGACAGTTTTGTATGTAATTATGCAAAGCTTTTTGTGGCAGATGATGGTTACGTTCAGGCTTAATATTGCAGCCCTTTATAAAAACTCCTATCTGCTTTCAATGGCTACCATTCCGATTAATCTTTTAAGTCTTATTATAAGAGTTGCTGTAATAGCATTGCTCTTTTTCTCAAGCTATCTGTCCTATCTGCTTATTCTGGCGATATTTATATCGGCAGAAAGTTTGCTTGAGCATATGCTTGCCTATCCGACACTTAAAAAGTTTATGCTTGATAAAGCGGAAAAAAACGAGGTGACCGAGAATGATAACCCATAACTTAAAAGGCGGAATTGTTCTCACCCATATTCCGCAGGAAAAATTCAAGACAGTTCTGCTCAGTCTCAGTATATACAGACCAATGGGAAAGGAAGCTGCGAAAAACGCACTTCTTGCAAGAGTGCTTAAACATACATGCAAAAAATATAACGATAAGATAAAGCTTGAATCGGAATTTGAAATGTTATATGGCGCAGTTTTGGGAGCAGAAGTGCGCAAATGCGGAGATGTTCAGATTATAAGCTTTCATCTTTCCTTGCCGTCGGACAAATACACAGGCGAAAACAGTCTTAAAAAAGCGGCAGAGCTTTTATATGAGATTGTGTTTAACCCCGATGCATCCGAAAAATCTTTCCGCGATGAAATTGTTGAAATTGACAAAAACAATCTTAAAAACACAATAGAAGCTCTTTTTAACGACAAAAGAGAGTATGCTACTGTAAGATGCAGTGAAATTATGTATGATGGTACGCCATACGCTGCTTTTGAACTTGGAAGCACCAGTGAACTTGAAAAGATTACTGCAGAAAATCTTAAAGAGCATTATGATAATATTATAGAAAACAGCTGCATTTCCCTTTTTCTGTCAGGAAACTGCCGGGCAGATGCAGTTAAAACCATATTTGAAAATGTAAAATCTGTAGGGGAAATCCCCGAAAATAACTGGAAAAACAGAAAAGATAAGCTGAAAACGGTTTTTGAAGAGCAGGAAATTAACCAGGGAAAACTTGTGATGGGATTTAAGGCAGACATAGACCCAAGCAGCGACGACTATTTTAAGATGCTTCTTTTAAATTCTGTTTTCGGTGGGGGCACACACTCCAAGCTTTTTGCAAATGTGCGTGAAAAGCTTAGTCTTGCTTATTATGCATATTCAAAATACAACATGTATAAATCTTTTTTAAGTGTTGGTGCAGGCATTGAATTTTCCAATTTTGAAAAAACAAAAGAAGAAATACTGATTCAGTTTGACGAGGTTAAAAAAGGGAATATAACCGATTTTGAAATTGTTTCCGCAAAACAGACGCTCATCAATCTGTATAAATCGATGGAGGACGAACCTCACAAAATTATCAGTCATTACACAGGCCAGAATGTCCTTGAGAAAAAACGGACAATATCGGAAATTATTTTAAAAATAGAAGCGGTGACAAAAGAAGAAATTGTGGCAATTTCCGAAAAAGTGTGGCTTGACACAATATACTTCCTGAAAGGAAAAGGTAACTGATGAAAGAAATTAGATTTGACAAGCTTGACGAAACATTGTTTACCTATATATATAAAAGCGGTCTTAAAATATATATGGTGCCCAAAAAAGGGTTTGTGAAATCCTGCGCATATTTCTCTACCGATTATGGTTCAACAACAAATGTTTTTGTACCAAAGGGGGAAAGCACTCCCGTTTCCGTTCCGGACGGCGTTGCTCATTTCCTTGAACACAAGGTTTTTGAACAACCGGACGGAGAAGCGGTTTTTGATATGTTCAGCAAGTATGGTGCACATGCAAATGCATATACAAGTTTTAATATGACGGCATATTATTTCTGGTGCACACAAAACTTTAAAGAAAATTTAAAAACACTTGTAAGTTTTGTGCAGACACCCTATTTCACCGCCGAAAATGTTGCAAAAGAACAGGGTATTATCGGCCAGGAAATCAGAATGTATGATGATGACCCGGGCTGGAGATGTTATTTCAACATGCTTGGCGGTCTTTATGCGAACCATCCCATAAGAAGAGACATTGCGGGTACGGTGGAAAGCATATCTGAAATTACAAAAGAAACACTTTATACATGCTATAACACCTTTTACAACCCGTCCAATATGACACTTTGTCTTGTTGGAGACTTTGAACCTGCGGAAATGAAAAATTTCCTTGACGGAATTTTAGCGGACGAAAAACCAATATCCGAAATAAAACGAATTGTTCCGCAGGAGCCAGATAAAGTTTTCGTGCCCCAAACGGTTAACAAGATGAGCGTTGCCGCTCCTCTTTACTGTATCGGATTTAAAGAGATGGATTTCGGCGATGACATACAGAACAGACAGGCGGCTGCAAAGGTTGCTCTTTCCCTTCTGCTCGGAAGAAGCAGCAAGCTTTACAACAAGCTTTATGCTGACGGGCTTATAACACCTTCTTTTTCAATGGACTATACTGCCGAAAAAGAGTATGGTTATGTTGAAATATCTGATGAGGGGGTTAATGCGGAAGCGGTGGCAGAAAAAATCCTGAAAGGTATTTCAGAGTTTAAGTTTGATTCTGCAGCACTTGACAGAGTAAAAAGAAAAATGTTCGGTCAGAGACTCCATGCGTTTGAAGACCCGGAAAACTATGCAGGCGTGCTTGCAAGAAACACGGTTGCAGGAACAGACTTTTATAAATCTTTTGATATACTTGGAAGTATTGGCGAAAAGGAAATTAAACAGGTTTTTGAAAAACTTTTAAGACCTGAAAATATAACAATTTCCTCGGTCGTGCCACTTTAACGGGTCGGAGGAAAGGTTATGACAGTACCTGAAAATGTTTTGGAAATCACCCATCATTTTGCCCAAAAAGCAGTTTGCAGCGGCGATGTTGTAATTGACGCTACAATGGGCAACGGAAACGACACCCTGTTTTTATCCCGGCTTGTGGGAGAAAGCGGAAAGGTGTATGCTTTTGACATACAAAAACAGGCTATAGAAAAGACAACCGAGCTTTTGAAAAAGAACAATGCTTCAGGCAACACAAAACTGATACTTGACGGCCACCAGAACATTGAAAAATATGTGGATGGCGAGGTTTCTGCGGTGATGTTCAATCTGGGATATCTTCCAGGGGGAGACCATTCTGTTGCCACGATGGCAGAGACTACCAAACAGGCAATAGAAAGCTCGCTTAAGCTTCTTAAAAAAGGCGGAGTTATAACCATCGGCGTCTATTATGGCGGCGATTCGGGTTTTGACGAGAAAAACGAAATTATGGAATATTTCAAAGAAATAGACTATAAAAAATATACTGTGATTGTGATGGATTATACCAACCGTCCCAACTGTCCGCCGATTGCTGTAATTATTGAAAAACTTTAATCATATATATTAGTTGTTTGGAGGAAAAATTTATGAGTGAGAAAATAGAAGAAAAAAAGAGCATAAATAAAAAGCTTGTTTTTTCTTTGGCAGGAGCTTTTCTTGCAATTGTCCTTGTTATAGCGGCATTGGCATGGCCGACAGAGGGAATTGCAAGCGGAATATCAATAGAAGGTGTTCCGGTAAGCGGTATGTCAGTTGAAGAGGCGGTTGAAGCATTAAGCGCAAAGAACGAGAAACAAGTGCCGGACGAGCAGATAACCGTTCATTTTGACGGAAAAGATTACAGCATTAATTTTTCTGATGCCATGACCGGCTATGATATTCAGAGTACGGTTGAAAAAGCGTATGACATAGGCAGAAACAAAAACGTTCTTTTAGCTGCTGCAGAGCGTGTAGTAAGCAAATTTGACAGAAAGAACATTTTACTTATTCCTTCGGTTAACGGACAATATATCGAACAGTTTACACATGACATAGTATCTCAGGTGGAAAACCCAAAAACAGACGACTATTATTTTATGGAAGAAGACAAGTTAAAACTTGTTTTTGGCAATGCCGGAAACTTTGTTGACTATGACAAACTCTTAACCGGTATAACAGAATTTTTAACAAGCGGCGAAAGCGGAGAAATATCTCTTGAAATTGTTTTTGCTCAGCCGAAAGAGTTTGATGTTGATGAAATTCACGAAAAAATAGCGGTTGCACCTGTTAATACAAGCCACGAAGAAAAAGACGGGAAAAAGTATATTGTAAAAGCACAGAACGGATATAGGTTCGATAAAAAAGAGCTTGAAGCGGCAATAAAAGAAAATAAAGGGGTAAACGATAATTTCTATTTTCTGCCGGAGGTTATAACCCCCGATAATACAGTCCTTGACGAAACAGGACTTTTTACAGAGGTTCTTGCACAATACACTTCCAAAATAACTGACCAGGACAGTAACAGATTAAACAATGTTCATCTTGCTGCGAACAAAATAAACGGGGTGGTTATTAACCCGGGCGACATTTTTGCATATCTCAGCTATGTTGAACCCATAACTGTTGCCGGCGGCTACAAAAGTGCAAATGTTTATGCCAACGGAAAAATTTTAAAGGATATCGGCGGCGGGGTGTGCCAGGTTTCTTCTGCACTTTACAGTGCAGTACTTAATGCAAATCTTGAAATTGTTAAAAGATATGCCCACTCTTTAACGGTTGCGTATGTTCCTTTAGGGCAGGATGCTACCGTTGCAAGCGGAGAAATAGATTTCAGATTTAGAAATAACACCAATGAACCTGTCAAGGTTGTAGCGTCAAGTGACAACAAAGGTGTGTATATAAAACTTTTGGGTAAAAAGGTTGACCCGTCGGTTACCGTGCAAATAGAAAATGTAACTTCTGCGGTGCTTCATCCCGAAACAGTTTATGAGGAGGATGAAACTTTAGAGCCGGGAAAAGAAGTTGTGGACTATGCCGGAAAAACCGGTTATGTTATCCAGACATATAAACATATTTATAAAGATGGCGCACTTGTTGAGACTGTGCATGTGTCAACAAGCAGATACAAAAAAATAGATAAAACAATTAGAAGAGGGCCGGTCGCAGAGGAAACGGGTGCGGAAACAACAGAAGGGGAAATGGCAGAGGAAAACGAAGCTCCGTCCGAAGAGCCGGAAGAAGAAAGCCGAGAATCTCTTCCCGAAGAGCCGGAAGAAGAAACCATACAGACAGAAATCCCTGAAGAATAAAAGAAAAAAGTCAGACAATGAAAATTGTCTGACTTTTATTTTTGTAAATATGGTTTATTCAACTGTAACCGATTTTGCAAGGTTTCTCGGTTTGTCAACGTCACAACCTTTTTCAACTGACATGTAGTAGCCGAAAATCTGCATTGCAACTACTGACAGCGACGGAGTGAAGAGGTCGTTGGTTTTGGGAAGAACAATTGCATAGTCGGTTTCTTCGCCAACGTGGTTTCCTTCGCAGATAAGAGACATAACGTAAGCGCCTCTTGCTTTAACCTCTTTGATGTTGCTCATTGTTTTTTCGAAGAGAGCGCTTTGTGTTGCGATGGCAACAACAAGAGTGCCTTCTTCTATAAGAGAAATTGTTCCGTGTTTAAGTTCGCCGGCAGCGTATGCTTCCGAAAGAACATAGGAAATTTCTTTAAGCTTAAGAGAACCTTCCATTGCTGCGCAGTAGTCAGGACCTCTGCCTATATAAAAAGCATCTTTAACTTCTCTGTGTTTTTTTGCACATTCAGCAAGAATGTGTTTGTTGTCAACAACAGTTTTTATCTTGTCGGGGAGAAGAGAAAGCTCACCCAAAAGCGCTGCTTCATCTGCGGCGGAAAGTGTGCCTTTTTTTGCTCCGAAATATATAGCAAGAAGATATACCATCAAAAGCTGTGTGCTGTATGCTTTGGTTGTTGCAACGGCAATTTCCGGACCTGCAAGTGTGTATGTTACAAGGTCAGATTCTCTGGCGATGGAGCTGCCTACAACGTTAACGATGGAAAGAGTTTTTGCACCGAGTTTTTTTGCTTCACGAAGAGCGGCAAGTGTGTCGGCTGTTTCGCCAGACTGACTGATTAAAACAACCAGGTCTTTTTCGGAAACTATCGGGTCGGAATATCTGAATTCGGAAGCGAGCTGAACATCAACAGGGATACGTGAAAGTTTTTCTATAACATATTTTCCCGCAAGTCCAACGTGGTAAGCACTTCCGCAACCTACGATATGTATTTTCTGAAGGTCATTTATCTGCTCGGGAGTAATTTCAAATTCGTCAAAAACAACCTTGCCGTTTTTGATATGCGGATTTAAAGTATCAGCAGCAACCTTCGGCTGTTCGTGGATTTCCTTGAGCATAAAATGGTCGTAACCGCCTTTTTCTGCAGCGCTAACGTCCCAGTTAACGTGGAAAATTTCTTTTTTAATTTCCTCTCCGGTTAAAGTGGAGAAGGAAAGGTCGGTTTCAGTTAAAACAGCAATCTCGCCGTCGTTCATAAGGTAAACATCGCGGGTTTTATCAAGTATTGCCGGAATGTCAGACGCGATATAATTTTCATTTTCGCCTTTACCTACGATAAGCGGACTGTCTTTTTTTATAGCATAAATTTTGTCCGGGTGGTTAACAGAAGCAATTGCAAGTGCAAAAGAACCGCTCAGCTTTTCAACAGTTTTGCGGATAGCCGCAAGCATATCGCCCTCATAGAAATAGTCAAGAAGATGAACAACAACTTCTGTGTCGGTATCGGACGCAAATTTAAATCCCTTTTCGATTAAGAAGCTTTTAAGTTCCATATAGTTTTCTATAATGCCGTTATGCACCAGAGCAATTTTTCCGTCCATTGACAGATGGGGGTGAGAGTTTTTGTCAAGAGGAGCACCGTGTGTTGCCCAACGTGTATGACCGATACCTAAAGACCCATCAAGCGGGTTTCCGGAAAGCTTTTCTCTAAGGTCTGCAAGACGTCCTTTTGTTTTTACCGAAGACAAAACACCGTCTGACAAAACGGCAATACCTGCAGAGTCATATCCGCGGTATTCAAGTTTTGAAAGTCCGTTTAAAAGAAATTCTGCAGCCTGTTTTTTTCCAATGTAACCTACTATTCCACACATAATTTTTTATCCTTTCTCAGTAACAACTGACAACATAAGATTTTTTATTGCAATAGCATCTTTTTCCATTTCATCAAGGTTTTCGCCTTCTATCATTATTCTGACAAGAGGCTCTGTGCCTGATGGACGAACAAGTATTCTGCCGCAGGAAGCATATTTTTGTTCGGTAGCAGATATAAGCTCCAAAACAGCGGGACTTGAAAGAACAGAAGCTTTAAATTCATTCTCAATCCTTGCATTCACAAGCACCTGAGGGAAAATTTTTATTTCCTTTGTAAGCTCTGATGCCGCAACGCCCGACCTTTTAAACAGACTTAAAAATTCAAGTGCACATACAAGTCCGTCGCCTGTTGAGTTGCGGGAGGTGAGTATTATATGCCCCGATTGTTCACCACCGATACAACCTCCGAGCTGCATCATTTTCTCATATACAAATCTGTCGCCGACGTTTGCAGCAATAAAATCAATACCGTGCTTTTTGAGTGAAATCTCAAGACCAATGTTGCTCATTACAGTACCAACAACAATGTTGTTTTTAAGCAGGCCTTTCTTTTTAAGGTCAATTGCGAGTATGCCAATTATAACATCCCCGTCAATTATGTTTCCTTTTTCATCCACTGCGAGAACGCGGTCGGCATCGCCGTCAAAAGCAATTCCTATGTCTGCGCCACAGCTTACCGTAAAATCTGACAGGCTTTTTATGTTAACAGAACCGCAATCTTTGTTGATGTTTGTTCCGTCAGGCTGCGCAGATTTAACAAAAACCTCTGCACCAAGACGGCGGAAAGCTTCGGGGGCAATTTTGTAGTTTGCGCCGTTTGAACAGTCAACCGCAATTTTCATACCATCAAAAGAAGCGTCAATTTCCGAAAGCGCAAATTCAAGATAGTCAAGCCCTGCATTTTCGGTATATGTAATTTTGCCGATGTCTGCACCGGTAAGTTTATGTTCAATGGTTTTGTTGCCAAGCAGATATTCTTCTGTTTCCGCTTCCAGCTCGTCGCTTAACTTCTCGCCTTTGGAATTGAAGAATTTTATGCCGTTATACTCCATAGGGTTGTGAGAAGCAGAAATAACAACTCCGAGATGTGCATTGTGCTTTCTTGTGTGGAAAGCAACCGCAGGAGTGGGGATGATGCCCAGAGGAATAACCTCGGCACCTTCGGAAAGCGCACCGCCGATAAAAGCAGATTCCAGCATATCGCCTGAAATACGAGTGTCTTTACCGATTACGATACGTATTTTCTGGCCAAGTCTTTCGGACATCAAATATGTAACATATCGCCCGAGATTGCTGGCGAGGGTAATATCAAGAGAACTGCCCGCTACGCCGCGCACACCATCTGTTCCAAAATATTTTCCCATATTTTTTCTCCTTAAAAAAATATATTTTCAAAGAAAATATAACATAAAATACAAATAAATACAAGATAAATTTACTAAAACGTTTTAGTTAATGGAGGAAAGCGGCTTAAAAGTGTAGCCTCTGGATTTGGCTTCAAGTATGATTCTTTCCAGAGTTTCTGCGTTTGCAGAGGAAACGGCGTGCATGAGTATTATTGCGCCGTTATGAAGATTATCCATAACCGAATTAAACACAAAATCACCCGACGGTTGAGCTTTGACATTCCAGTCCTCATAGGCGATGCTCCAGAAAACTGTTTTATATCCGAGCGATTTGGAAATTGCCATGGTCCGTTCACTGTGTTCTCCCATTGGCGGGCGCAAAAATTTCATACTTTTGCCGGTGGTTTCATAGAATATTCTGTCGAGAGAAATTAGTTCCTCTTCCACCTCACTGTCCGAAAGTGACGGCATGCTGGGGTGATTTACCGTATGGTTACCAACCAGGTGGCCTTCCTTTACCATTCGGTTTATAAGTTCGGTCTCTTTTTCAAGATATGGCCCTGTTACAAAAAAACAGGCAGGCACCTTATGCTTTTTTAAAATGTCAAGTATTTTTCCGGTATATCCGTTTTCATATCCCTCATCAAAAGTAAGATAAACTGTTTTTGATGAAGTATCGCCAAGATATATGCCGTCATATTTTTTTAGCACGGCATCTTCGCCCGGATTGATATTCGGTGTGGCATGGGGATTGCGTTTAAGACCCCAGCAAAGCTTGGCGTTGCTGACAGAGTCAAACCCGCTTGATGTTTCACGGAAAGAGCATCCGGCTAATCCAAAAATAAAAGTTAAAATCAAAATAAAAATTATAATTTTTTTCACAATTCCTACCTCCCAAGATAATTTTATGCGCAAAATGAAAAAAGATGTTGAATTGTTGTGGGTTTTATGGTATACTAAATGGTGTTTAGGAGAGGTAATTTAAAGTGAACGGTAAAGAATTTAAAATAGTATTGTGGCTTACTGTTGCGGCCTTTTTTGTGACAGCAGTTATAGCAACAGTGAGCGTAAAAAATAAATATAAAGAACAGGAAATTTTTGAGGAGACTCCCGTGATTTCGGTCTTTGCAGACAATGCGGCTTCAAGGTCGAAAAACAATATAACCCGGCAGCTGCTGGAAACTAACGAGAAAGAGGGTAAAACTGCGTATCTCACGTTTGACGACGGACCATCGGTAAACACTGAAATAATACTTGATGTTCTGGGGAGATATGGTATAAAAGCCACCTTTTTTGTGTTGGGCGAAACAGCAGAGAAAAACCCCGATATTTTAAGACGTATTTATAACGAGGGTCATACGATTGCAAACCACACCTACAGCCATGATTATAACAGAGTTTATGGGACGCGAGAAGAGTTTGAAAGTGAAATTTTTCAGTGGGAAAAAGCAGTAGGCGGAATTCTCGGTGAAGATAAAATTTTAAAGCTTTTAAGATTTCCGGGCGGGTCTATGGACGACTATAAATATATTTACCGCAACATCGCAGCAGAAATGGGTTATAAATTTGTTGACTGGAATGCCCTTAGCGGTGATGCAGATGGTAAACCTTTTTCGAAAGAAAGAGGCATGGAAGAAATAAAGAAATATTGCACAGACAAAGGAAATGTTATTATCCTTATGCATGACAGTAAAAAGAAAACAATGACTGCCGAAATGATGCCGGAGATTATAGAGTATCTTATAGGGCAGGGATACAGGTTTGAAAGGATAGTTCCGTAATGTATATTGCAGATTATCATATACACTCCACAAACTCGGGGGATTCATCCGGAACGGTTGATGCAATTTGCAGAAGAGCAGTAAGAGAAAAAATTTCGGAAATTGCCATAACCGACCATTTTGACCCCTGGGCAGGAGACAGAATGTGTGAAAAAACATATTCAAGACGAAAAATTGAAAAAGAAATTGCAGAAGCCAGAAGACGGTTTGGCACCCGTCTTAAAATCCGTATGGGAATAGAAGTGGGACAAGCTCATCTTTATCCTGATTCGGCAAAAAAGGTGCTCGAAGGCAGATATGATTTTGTTTTGGGTTCGGTACACAATATAGGTGCAGATGAGGACCTTGCAGCAGTTAAATATACCAGAGAAAATGCCAGAGATTATTTTGATGCTTATTTTGAGGCTTTGCTTGAAACGGCACGCCTTGGTTATTATGACTGTCTTTCTCACCTTGACTATCCCAAGAAATATGCTGCTATGAAAGGCATTGGGATGGAATTTAGCCGATATGCCGAAATAATAGAAGAAATACTTAAAACTGTTATCTCATACGGTAAAGGAATAGAAGTCAACTGTTCAGGTCTTAGGAGCACAGTGGGGGCAACTCTGCCAGGCATCAGAATTTTGAGAATGTATAAAAACCTTGGCGGAGAAATTATAACAGTGGGCTCAGATGCTCATAACGAGTATCTTGTGGGACTGAACCTGCGTAAAGGGTACAGACTTATAAGAGAATGCGGATTTTCATATATTACCTGTTTTGAAGACAGAAAACCCAAATTTGTGAAATATTAGGAGAAAGATATGAAAATATTTAATAACATAACAGAGCTTATCGGGAAAACACCTCTTTTAAAACTTAATATGGCAGGCGGACTGAAAGCAGATGTTGTTGTTAAAGCAGAACGCTTTAACCCTGCCGGCAGTGTTAAGGACAGAGCGGCTCTTTCTATGATAGAAGACGCTGAAAAAAGAGGTCTTCTGAAAAAGGGTGGTACTATAATAGAACCTACCAGCGGTAACACAGGGATAGGTCTTGCTGTCATTGCAGCTGTAAGAGGATATAAAGTGATACTTACAATGCCTGAAACTATGAGTGAAGAAAGAAGGAAACTGCTTTCTATTTACGGGGCGGAAATTATACTGACAGATGGCGCAAAAGGTATGAGCGGTGCCATAGAAAAAGCCAATGAAATTGCAAAAAGTATTCCCGGCAGCTTTATAGCGGGACAGTTTGAAAATGCCGCAAACCCCAAAGCACATGAAACCACTACCGGTCCTGAAATATGGGAGGACACCGACGGCAAAGTGGACATCTTTGTTGCCGGTGTGGGAACGGGAGGAACTCTTTCGGGCACAGCAAGTTTTCTTAAAAAGAAAAATCCCAATGTTAAAGTTGTTGGCGTTGAACCTTTTGAATCTCAGGTGATTGCGGGCAAAGACGCAGGACCACACGGGATACAGGGGATAGGAGCAAATTTTGTTCCGGAAAATTTCCAAAGAGATTTGTGTGACGAAATTGTGCCGGTAAAAACGGAAGATGCCCTTGCTGCAGCAAAGACATTGGCAGAAAAAGAAGGACTTCTTGTGGGCATATCGTCGGGTGCGGCGGTGTGCGCGGCGCTTGACCTTGCGAAAAGAAAAGAAAACGAAGGAAAACTTATTGTTGTTCTCCTGCCCGATTCGGGAGAAAGATATTTATCCGTTTTTTAGTAAATTTGTTAAAAAGCTATTGAATATATAAAAAAATATGATATAATATTTAGTTGTGTATTTAACTGGAGGGAATTATGAAAAAGGTAAAAGTTAATAACATTACAAAAAGTGCACTTATGGCTGCACTTATATTCATTGCAACATATATCCATATCCCCATGCCTACACTTACGGGCGGATATGTTCATATAGGCGATGCTCTTATTTTTATTGCCACAACACTTATGCCTGCAGGCTATGCTTGCTGTGCGGCGGCGATTGGAGCAGGTCTTTCGGATGTTTTGTCGGGTTTTTTGTTTTACGCGCCTGCAACAATTCTGATAAAATGCTTAACAGTTTTGTGTTTTGTGTGGAAAAAGGACAAACCCTTTTGCTGGCGTAATTTAATTTCGATTGTTTGTGCGCTTGTAATAAATGTTGTCGGCTATTATCTTGCTGAAATGATTATCTACGGAAGTGAGGCCTTGCCCATGCTTTCGGTACCGGGCAACATAACCCAGACGGTCGTATCGCTGGTTGTTTTTCTCATTGTGAGAAACATAAGAAGCCGCAAAATATGATTTAGAAAATTATTATTTAAGGAGTGTATATAAAATGAGCGATTTTCTTACAAGAATAAAGGAACGCGCAAAGGCAGACAAAAAAACAATTGTATTGCCTGAATCTATGGACAGAAGAACCTTTGAAGCAGCTGAAATTGTTTTAAAGGAAGATATTGCAGACCTCATCATCATCGGAACACCCGAAGAGGTTGAAGCAAACAGCAAGGGTCTTGATATTTCAAAGGCTACAATCATCAACCCCTATACTTATGAAAAAACAGAAGAATATTTAAATCTGTTTGTTGAACTCAGAAAGTCTAAAGGGCTTACATACGAAGAAGCTAAAAAGACAGCTCTCGGCGATTATATGTACTATGCTTGTCTTATGGTTAAAGCAGGGGATGCCGACGGTGTTGTTTCAGGCGCTTGCCATTCAACAGCAAACACTCTCCGTCCCAGCCTTCAGATTATTAAAACAAAACCGGGAATTAAACTTGTTTCTGCATTCTTCGTTATGGTTGTTCCAAACTGCGAATATGGTGCAAACGGAACATTCATTTTTGCAGACAGCGGTTTAGAGCAAAATCCGGACCCGGAAAAACTTGCAGCAATCGCAGCATGTTCTGCAGAATCTTTTGAACTTCTTGCAGAAGAAGAAGCAATCGTTGCAATGCTTTCTCACTCAACAAAAGGCAGTGCAAAACATGCCGATGTTGACAAGGTTGTAGAAGCAACAAGAATTTGTAAAGAATTAAACCCCAACATCAAAGTTGACGGTGAACTTCAGCTTGATGCGGCAATTGTTCCTTCCGTTGGTTCTTCCAAAGCTCCCGACTCACCGGTTGCAGGAAAAGCAAACGTTTTAGTTTTCCCTGACCTTGATGCAGGAAACATTGGTTACAAACTTGTTCAGAGACTTGCAAAAGCAGAAGCTTACGGTCCTATAACACAGGGTATTGCAATGCCTATCAACGACCTTTCAAGAGGTTGCAGCGCACTTGACATTGTTGGCGTTGTTGCAATTACTGCTGTTCAGGCACAGGGAAAATAATAGAAAGAAGGAATAGACAGATGAAAATTTTAGTAATAAATGCAGGCAGCTCCTCTTTGAAATATCAGCTCATTGATATGACAACAAAAGAGGTAATTGCAAAAGGTAACTGTGAAAGAATCGGTATTGAAGGTTCTGTACTTAAACACAAACCCACAGGCAAAGATGCAGTTGAACTTTCCGCTGCAATGCCATCTCATAAAGAAGCCATCAAAATGGTTTTGGACGCTCTTTTAAATGCAGAATATGGTGTTATCAAATCTCTTGATGAAATTTCTGCAGTGGGTCACCGTGTTGTTCACGGCGGCGAATTTTTCAAAGGATCTGTTAAAATTGATGACGGTGTTAAAGATGCTATCAGACAGTGTTTTGACCTGGCACCTTTACACAACCCTGCAAACCTCATAGGTATTGAAGCTTGTGAAAGTGCTATGGGAAAAGATGTTCCTATGGTAGCAGTTTTCGACACAGCGTTCCATCAGACAATGCCTGATTATGCATATATGTATGCACTTCCTTACGAATACTATGAAAAATATAAAGTAAGACGTTACGGTTTCCATGGAACATCTCACAAATATGTTGCGGGAAGAGCAGCTGAAATGCTCGGCAAAGACTTAAAAGACCTTAAAATTGTTACTGCTCATCTTGGAAATGGTTCTTCAATCACAGCTGTGGATGGCGGAAAATCTGTTGACACATCTATGGGATTTACTCCTCTTGCAGGTCTCCCTATGGGCACAAGATGCGGAGACATTGACCCTGCTATCGTAGATTTCATTATGGCAAAAGAAGGAATTTCTGCTGAAGAAATGAACACTGTGATGAACAAAAAATCCGGTGTGCTTGGTATTTCAGGCGTAAGCAGCGACTTCCGTGACCTTGAAAGTGCAGCATCTGAAGGCAACAAGAGAGCTTCTCTTGCGCTTGATATGTTCCACTACCACGTAAAGAGCTATATTGCTTCCTACGCTGCTGCAATGGGCGGAATTGACGCTCTTGTATTTACAGCAGGTATTGGTGAAAACACAAAATATACCCGTGGTGAATCTGTAAAAGGTCTTGAATATATGGGAATTAAAATTGACGATGAAAAGAACAGTGTTCGCGGCGTTGAAGCTGATATCACAGCAGAGGGCGGCAAAGTAAAAGTTTTAGTAATCCCCACAAACGAAGAACTTATGATAGCTATGGACACCCAGAAAATTATTTTTGGTTAATAAAAAATGAAAATCATTGACCTTCCCGTCGAGGATTTTTTATGGAATTAACAGGTCGGTAATTTCTTCTGCAGTAGCTCCTGCAAAATATTCTGATATATCAGTTGTGTTTAGCTTTTCCAAAAGGTCTTTTGAAGACTGGCGTACGCCGACAAGATCTTTTGCAAATTCGGTAACATCCCGTCTGCCGAAAAAGTCTCCTGAAAAAACAATATTGCAGATTTTGCCTTCTTTGGCTTCTACCGAAACAGAAACAATTCCGCAACCGAGTTTTTTGCTGTTTTCAAAACTGTGTTTTGGGGAATATCCGAAATTCCATTCCCAGGTATCATATTTTTCTTTTTGAAGAAGAGTAATCTCTTTTATATCCTCTTCCGTCAGAGTATAGATTTCTCCCTCGGTGCGTCTAAATAAAAGGTCGCAGAATTCAGGAATTTTAACGTCTGTGTATTCACCGATATTTGTAACTCTGCTTTTAACCGAAGCAATGCCTTTCGACTGAATTTTAAGCTTGTCTGGGTTTAACACCTTTGAAAGAATATCCACACTTGTGGAAAACATCAGCGTTCCGTGGTGGAGAAGCATATTTTTCCATACATACTGTGCATTTCCCGAAATTTTTTTGCCGTCAATCAAAATATCATTTCGTCCTGAAAGCTCAGCTGTTACGCCAAGTGAGGAAAGAAGGTCAATTACCGGCTGAGTGAATTTTTTGAACTGCAGAAAATCCTTTCCGTCCGATGGGGAGATAAAAGTGTAGTTAAGGTTTCCAAGGTCGTGATACACGGCGCCTCCGCCCGACATTCTGCGGACAACGTTTACACCTAAATCTTCCGCCTCGCTTACATTTATTTCCGCAAAAGTATTCTGATTTCTCCCGATGACAATGGTGTTGTCATTCTGCCACAAAATAAGTTTTGGCTCCTCGTCTTTTTTGAGGAAATATTCCTCGGCAGCAAGATTAAAATATGGAGATATTGTTGAAAGTTTAATAAGTTTCATAATAATCACCTGTCGGGTATAAGTATACCACATAAAAATTGATATGTCCACAATAAATTTACTTGACTTTAAAGGGCATAATTGGTACTATAAATATATAAGGAAGTGAGGATATGAACAGTAAAAGTTTTTTTGCAATGGCATCGAGGATGAAATTCATTAACAGATGGGGACTTATGCGAAATACCTATCAGGAAAACATAAGTCAGCACAGTCTGGAAGTGAGCATGATAGCGCATGCTCTTGCCGTTATAAACAACCAAATTTTTGGCGGTAGTATTTCCCCCGAAAAAACGGCTCTTATTGCAATTTATCACGATATGAGCGAAATTATAACAGGAGATATGCCAACGCCCGTTAAATATAAAAATACAGAGATTATAAATGCATATAAGGACATAGAAGATGCTGCTAAAAACAAGCTTCTTGAAAAATTGCCGGAAGAATTCAAAATAGTGTACCAAGAAATATTTTTCTGCGATGACAAGGAAATAAACAAACTTGTAAAAGCAGCGGACAAGCTGTCGGCATATACAAAGTGCATAGAGGAAGAAAATGCCGGCAATAAAGAGTTTTCAAAAGCAAAAGAGGCAACGCTTAAATCGCTGAAAAAGATGGCTTGCCCCGAAGCAGACTATTTCATAGAAAACTTTATACCTGCATATTCGCTCACTCTGGACGAGATATAGGTGCCGGAAATGAAAGATAAAAATTTTTATATGGAAGAGGCGCTGAAAGAGGCAATGCTTTGCTTTGAAACGGAAGATGTTCCGGTTGGTGCAGTTATTGTAAAAGATGGAGAAATTATTGCGAGAGGTAGAAACATAAGAGAAAAAGAAAAACAGGCAGTTTCTCATGCTGAAACGGAAGCAATTTCAAAAGCCTGCGAAAAACTGGGCACACCTTTTCTTGACGGGTGCGACATTTATGTTACACTTGAGCCTTGCCCCATGTGTGCCGGTGCAATTCTACAGGCAAGACTCCGCAAGGTTACCTTTGGTGCTTACGAAGATAAAAGTGGAGCGGTGGGCTCTGTTTTTAATTTGTTTTATGATTACAAATTTCCGCACAAAGTATTGTTTGAAGGCGGAGTTATGGAAGAAAAGTGCAAAAAACTTTTAACAGTTTTTTTTAAGGAGAAAAGATGACGGATATAGTTTTTGTAGCGGTTAACTCAAAATATATTCATACAAACCCTGCTGTCAGAAGCATAAAATACTACATAGAAAAGAGAGGGCTTTCTTCTCATATTGTGGAGCTTACTGACAAGGAGGAAATGCACAGAGCTGCTGCAAAAATTGTTTCCATATCGTCGAAATATGTTGCGTTTTCCTGCTATATATGGAACTCAGAATATATCTTAAAACTTGCTCAGACAGTGAAAAAAGCCTGCCCGGACCGAAAAATTGTTCTTGGCGGACCGGAGGCATATTGCAACGCCGAAAAAATTCTGAATGAAAATACTTTTATAGACCACATAATTTCGGGAGAGGGAGAAAAAGCCACTTTTGAACTTGTGAAAAACGGTATTTGCGACAAGGTAATTGTGGGAGAAAAAACAGACCTTTCGGAAATTGGGTTTATCTACAGTGACGAGGATTTAAAAGAATCCGAACGCATTTTCTATTATGAAAGCTCAAGAGGGTGCCCCTATAACTGCAGCTATTGTCTTTCCTGTATAGACAAGGGAGTAAGATACAAGCCGGTGGAACAGGTGCAGGCCGAGCTTGAAAGGTTTGCGGAGGCAAATGTAAAGCTTGTAAAATTTGTTGACAGAACATTTAATTCGGACATTAAAAGAAGCATAAAACTCCTGGAGATTATAAATGAGTTAAAAGGCGACACACAGTTTCATCTGGAAATAAATCCGGACAGTATAGACGACCGGTTTATATCTGTTCTTGCAAATATGAAAGAGGGAAAAGTGCGGCTTGAAGCAGGGCTGCAGAGCAGAAATGAAAAGACGCTTGCGGCAGTCAGCAGAAAGTGCGATTTTGACCTTGTTGAAAAGAACATAAAAAGTATAAAAAAGACGGGCACAGTGGTGCATCTTGATTTGATAGCAGGGCTGCCCTATGAGGATATTGAAAGCTTTAAAGAAAGCTTTAATTTTGCTTTTTCACTTGGACCGGACGAGCTGCAACTTGGCTTTTTGAAAGTGCTTCCCGGGACAGATATAAGCAAGGTGGCGCAGGAACATAAAATGGTTTATGACGAGTTTGCACCATACGAGATTATTTCGAACAAATATCTCAGTATGGAAGATGTTATAAAACTTAAAAACATTGAAGCTGTTCTTGACATATATCATAACTCGGGAATGCTTAAATTCAGCGAGCAAAAGCTTATTTCCAAATATGATACCCCATTTGACTTTTTTGAAAAGCTGAGCGACTATATGCTTGAAAAAGGGTTTCTTAACGCTCCTGCACAAAAAAGCACAAGGTTTGAAAATCTCTACGGGTTTGTCTGCAGGATTGGGCTTGAAAAAGAGCTTTTAAAAGATTATTTTTTAAGTTGCCGTGGGGGAAACAACCCCTCGTGGCTTGACGAGGGCGGAAAAGTTGACAAGAAAAAGCTTAACCTTTATTTGTCGGAAGATGACATTTCGGCAGAATTTCCAAAACTGTCAAAAGTAAAATTTTCCGAAAGACACAAACACGTCAAAGCATATTCTTTTAAAGGGGAGACTTATCTTGTGTCATATCCTGACAAAAAAGTAGGTAAACCGGATAAATTACAGTGATTATATATCTTTTAAAGAGGGTGAAACCATGAAATTATCAGACTATTTGAAAAAGGATGAACTGTCATTATCTTTTGAAGTTTTTCCGCCCAAAACAGACAGTTCCTTCGAAAGTGTGAAAGAGGCAACAGAGGAAATTGCACGCCTTAAACCTGCTTTTATGAGCGTTACATACGGAGCTGGCGGCGGCACAAGCAAATATACCCTGGATATTGCAAAAAATATAAAAGACAGATATGGTGTTTCCACTCTTGCACATCTTACCTGTGTTTCATCTTCCAAACAGACTGTCTGCGAAAGAATCGACGAAATCAAACGTGCCGGAATAAAAAATGTTATGGCGTTAAGAGGAGATATTCCGGAGGGTATGGACAGTGCAAACAAAGATGAATGGGACTATAAATATGCTGTTGACCTTGTCCGCGAGCTGAGAGAAAATGACAAGGATTTGTGCATTGGCGGAGCCTGCTACCCCGAAATTCATCCCGAAAGCAAAAATCAGAAGGAAGATATAAAACATCTAAAAGAAAAAGTGGATGCAGGGTGCGATTTTTT
Organism: Clostridia bacterium; assembly: GCA_045577655.1. Lineage (GTDB taxonomy): Bacteria > Bacillota > Clostridia > RUG12999 > RUG12999 > RGIG7450. The sequence goes on along the minus strand of JAZNIU010000003.1, from coordinate 21,028 downwards.
AACAACCCAGATGTTTTTTGATAATAATCTTTTGTATAATTTTCTGTATAAAATAAGAGAAGCGGGGATAACAGTTCCCGTTGTTGCAGGAATTATGCCAATTACAAATGCAAATCAAATTGAACGAGCAATAAAGCTTTCCGGTTCTTTTATGCCCCGAAGATTTAAAAGTCTTGTAGATAAATTTGGTCATGACCCAGCAGCTATGATGCAGGCGGGTATTGCTTATTCTACCGACCAGATTATCGACCTTTTTGCAAATAATATTACAAATGTTCATGTTTATTCAATGAACAAACCGGAGGTTGCACGGAAAATACAGAGCAACCTGTCGGATATTTTGGGGAAATAATGGTTTTTATTAAAAATTATGCGGAACCGGAATATAACAAAAAAGAAATTTTCAGGTATCTTGGAATGACGGGGGAAGATCCTGCCATAAAAGAGCTTGTTGACGAGTGCATTTCAGAGCTTGGCAGTTTGCCGGATATGCGGGTGTGCTATCTTAATTTGCATGTAGAAAATGAAATGGTACAAAAATGGATAGCCGAAAGCAGCACAGTAAAAAAATGCCTTTCAGACTGCGAAAATATTGTTCTGTTTGCAGCTACAGTTGGTATTTTGCCTGACAGGCTGATAGCAAAATACAGCAGTATATCGGCTGCGAAAGCGGTTGTTTTTCAGGCAATAGGCGCTGAAAGAATAGAAACACTTTGTGACGCTTTTTGTGATGACCTTAAAAAAGAGTTTTGCAAGGTTTTTCCGCGGATTAGCCCGGGTTATGGCGATTTTAATATTGGCTGTCAGAAGGAGATTTTCGCTCTGCTTGACTGTTCAAGAAAAATAGGACTGTCGCTGAATGAAAGTATGCTCATGTCGCCGACAAAATCGGTTACGGCAATAGTTGGTATAGGTGGGAGAAAATAATGGACATTTTATCTTTTCTTAAAAATAATATAGTTATTTTAGATGGCAGTATGGGCACCATGCTTCAAAGCAAAGGGCTTAAACCCGGCGAGTTTCCCGAAGAATGGAATCTGTCCCATCCGGACATTATCTGCGATATTCACAAGGCTTATTTTGATGCAGGCAGCAATGTTGTCTGTACCAACACTTTTGGTGCAAATATTTTAAAGTTTCCGGAAGAAAAACTTGAAAAAATCATAGAAGCGGCGATGAAAAATGCCCGCAGAGCGGCAGAACTTTCAAAAGGCAGACAAAATAAGTTTGTTGCACTTGATGTCGGACCGTCCGGCAAACTTTTAAAACCTTACGGAGATTTTGATTTTGAAGAGGCAGTGAGCCTTTTTGCAAATACAATAAAACTGGGTGCAAAATATGGCGCTGACCTTGTGTTCATTGAAACAATGAACGACAGCTACGAAACAAAAGCAGCACTTCTTGCAGCAAAAGAAAACTGCAACCTGCCGGTGTTTGTTTCCAACGCCTACGGAGCAGACGGAAAACTTATGACAGGAGCAAGTCCTGAAGCTATGGTGTGCATGCTTGAAGCTATGGGCGCAAATGCTGTTGGAGCGAACTGCTCGCTGGGTCCCAAAGCACTGTCGGAAGTAATACTTAAAATGTTAAAATGTGCTTCAGTTCCCGTAATTATAAAACCAAATGCGGGACTTCCCAAAAATGAAAACGGAAAAACGAGATATGACGTTCTGCCGGAAGAATTTGCGGAGGAAGTAAAAAAACTTGCAGAATCGGGCGCACGAGTTCTGGGCGGATGCTGCGGAACAACGCCAGAATATATAGAAGCACTTTCAAAAGCGGTTTCGGGTGTTAAAGCAAAGGAAATAACAGAAAAAAATCTTACCTGGGCTTCTTCCTACACGCATACTGTCAGCTTTGATAAAAAACCGGTGTTGATAGGCGAAAGAATAAACCCCACAGGCAAGAAAAGATTTAAAGAAGCACTGCTGGAAAATGATATAGGTTATATCTTAAGAGAAGGTATAAACCAGCAGGAAAAGGGCGCACATATACTTGACGTTAATGTAGGTATGCCGGGAATTGACGAAAAAGAAATGCTGACCCGCGCTGTGTGCGAAATTCAGCCGGTTATAAATCTGCCTCTTCAGATAGACACGTCGGATGTTGATGCGATGGAATCTGCACTTCGCAGATATAACGGCAAAGCAATGATAAATTCCGTTAACGGCAAAAAAGAAAGTATGGACAAGGTTTTCCCGCTTGTGAAAAAATATGGCGGTCTTGTTGTTGCGCTCACGCTTGACGAAAACGGAATTCCAAACAGTGTTTCGGGCAGAGTGAAAATTGCAGAAAAAATACTTTGTGAAGCAAAAAAATATGGCATATATCCAAAAGATATTATATTTGATACTCTTGCAATGGCGGTGAGTGCGGACGCAAAAGCTGCAGAAACAACTTTAAACTCGCTTGAAATAATTAAAAATAAGATGGGTTGTCATACGTCGCTCGGGGTTTCGAATATATCTTTCGGTTTGCCCGAAAGGGACAGCATAAACAGTACATTTTTTGCTATGGCACTGCAGAAAGGGCTTTCCGGTGCCATTATGAACCCCTATTCAGACAGTATGCTTAAAACCTATCACTCATATTGTGCACTTGCGGGGCTTGATGAAAATTTTGCTGAATATATTGAGTTTTCCGATTCTTTTGGCGAAAAGGGGAACGATAGCATTTCAAAAGATGTGCCGCAGGACCTTGAAAACTGCATTATAAAAGGGTTGAAGGAAAATGCCGCAGCAGAAACTGCCAGACTTTTAACAAGTATGGATGCTATGGATATAGTTGCAAACAAAATTGTTCCGGCACTTGATAAAGTGGGCGTAAGTTACGAACAGAAAAAGCTCTATCTGCCGCAACTGCTGATGAGCGCAGAAGCAGCAAAGTGGGCGTTTGAAGAAATAAAAAATTCAATGTCTGCAGAAAATAGCAGTGCGGAAAAAGGCCCGGTTGTTCTTGCGACAGTAAAAGGGGACATCCACGATATCGGCAAAAACATTGTAAAACTTCTGATGGAAAATTATGGGTACAAGGTTATAGACCTTGGAAAAGATGTGCCCCCTGAAACTATTGTGAGCGAGGCGGTAAAATCAAATGCTGCAATTGTGGGACTGAGTGCTCTTATGACCACAACAGTTCCCGCTATGGAGGAAACCATCAAACTGATGAAAGAGAAAAAGCCGGACTGTCCGGTGGTTGTGGGCGGAGCCGTTTTGACCGAGGAATATGCCTCAGCAATAGGTGCAGATAAATATGCTGCTGATGCTATGGAAATGGTAAGATTTGCAGAAAAATTAAAAAAATCTTAATTTCCTATTGAATATTTTGTAAAAAAGTGGTATATTATAAAGGTGTTTTTTATTATAGTTTAAAATTTAATCTTATATATTTTAGGAAGTGATTGCTTTATGGAAAAAGAAAGAAGAACAGGAACAGTGTCCAGAGGTATCCGTTGCCCCATAATCAGAGAGGGAGACGACCTGGCGGCTATTGTTACAGACAGCGTGCTTGAAGCAGCAGAATGCGAAGGTTTTGACATTCGTGAAAAAGATGTAATTTCCATTACAGAATCAATTGTTGCAAGAGCGCAGGGCAACTATGCCACTGTTGATGATATTGCCGCAGACATTAAAAATAAAATGGGTGGGAAAACTGTTGGTGTTATTTTTCCGATACTTTCCAGAAACCGTTTTGCAATTTGTTTAAGAGGAATTGCAAAAGCAGCGGAGAAAATTGTTCTCATGCTCAGCTACCCGTCTGACGAGGTTGGAAACGGGCTTGTAAGTCTTGACAAAATTGATGAGGCGGGAATTAACCCCTATTCAGACGTTCTTTCTCTTGAAAGATACAGAGAGGTTTTCGGTGCACCTATTCACGAGTTTACAGGTATTGACTATGTTGAATATTATGCAAACATAATCCGTGAATGTGGAGCAGAAGTTGAAGTTGTTTTTGCAAATCAGGCAAAAGCGATATTAAATTATACAGACTGTGTTTTAACTTGCGACATCCACACCCGTGCCCGCACAAAACGCATTTTAAAAGCTGCAGGCGCAAAAGTTGTTTTAGGACTTGACGAAATTTTAAATGCACCGGTAAACGGCAGCGGTTATAACGAAAAATATGGTCTTTTAGGTTCAAACAAATCAACTGAAGACAAAATAAAACTTTTCCCGCGCGACTGCCGCGACCTTGTGTTTGATATTCAGAAAAAAGTGTTTGATGCTACCGGCAAAAAGGTGGAAGTTATGGTATATGGCGATGGTGCGTTCAAAGACCCTCAGGGCAAAATCTGGGAGCTTGCAGACCCGGTAGTTTCTCCGGCGTATACAGACGGGCTTGTTGGAACACCTAACGAACTTAAACTTAAATATCTTGCAGATAACGACTATAAAGACCTTAAGGGTGACGAGCTTAAAAAAGCTATTTCCGAAAGTATTAAAGCAAAAGGGGACAACCTTGTGGGAAATATGGCGGCACAGGGGACAACACCTCGTCAGTTCACCGACCTTATAGGTTCGCTTTGCGACCTTACAAGCGGCTCGGGGGATAAAGGAACTCCTGTTGTTCTTGTTCAGGGCTATTTTGATAACTATACAAACTAAGAATGTTTACGGAGGAAAAAGCTATGTCAAACAATAAAAGACCTGAAAATATGACAAGAATAACAACAGTGGAACTTGCAAACGCGTTCATAGATGAACAGATTAAAGAAATTCGCACCCAGGTGGGAGACAAAAAAGTTCTGCTTGCACTTTCCGGCGGGGTTGACTCGTCTGTTGTTGCTGCACTTTTAATCAAAGCAATCGGCAAACAGCTTGTTTGTGTTCATGTTAACCATGGGCTTATGAGAAAAGGCGAGAGCGAACAGGTTGTTGAAGTTTTTGGTAAAGAGCTTGACGCAAATCTTATATACATTGATGCAACAGACAGATTTTTAAATCTGCTTGCAGGTGTTGCAGAACCCGAGAAAAAACGTAAAATTATCGGCAATGAATTCATTGAAGTGTTTAACGAAGAAGCTAAAAAGCTTGAAGGCATTGATTTTCTTGCTCAGGGAACAATCTATCCCGATATTTTGGAGAGCGACGGCGTAAAAGCTCACCACAATGTTGGCGGACTTCCCGAAGACATGAAAATGGAACTTGTTGAACCGGTAAAACTTCTGTATAAAGACGAAGTACGAGTTGTCGGCGACGCTTTAGGTCTTCCAAAAGAAATGGTCTACCGTCAGCCATTCCCGGGACCGGGACTTGGTGTCAGATGTCTCGGTGCAATCACCCGTGACAGACTCCACGCTTTAAGAGAAGCAGATGCAATCCTACGCGAAGAGTTTGAAATCTGCGGTCTTGCCGGCAAAGTATGGCAGTATTTCATTGCCGTGCCCGATATGAAAAGTGTTGGCGTAAAAGACAGTAAAAGATATGAAGGCTGGCCGGCTATCATAAGAGCGGTTAATACAACCGATGCTATGACAGCTACAATAGAGGAAATTCCTTACAACGTGCTTCATAAAATAACCGAAAGAATAACAAACGAAGTTGACGGTATAAACCGTGTGCTTTTAGACCTCACACCCAAGCCGATAGGCACGATAGAGTGGGAATAAAATTATTCACGCGTCCAGTGGACGGTGAAGTGAATAATTTTATTGCGCAGCGGTAGATGGAGCATAAGGCGGCTTGACGCCGAAATGAAACATCGGGCATCGCAAGCCGGGTACATTAAGATAAAAACGCCAAAGCAGAAGCAACGGCGTTTTTCTGATTTTGCGCTGCCTGCGGCAGAAGTAGTAAAACTGTTTATTGCGCAGCGGTCGACAGTGGATGAGATGCTTTAGCGGCGAAATCAAATATCGGGTACCGCAAGCCGAGTATAACTTAAATTTTAAAGCCCTGATTTTCAGGGCTTTTTTAATTCATAAAATTATTTCTTATTGATTTTTTTGCAGAAATATGTTAAAATAAACAGGTAAAATTTAATACAATCACACAGAGTGTCGGTTATGCCGCGTTGGGCATAGTCGGTGAAAAGGGAATGGGGTGAGAATCCCCTGCGATAACTGTCGGTGTGTGCGCCGAAGTTTTTACGTCCGTTATCGAAAGATAGTCATTGGGAAACTGAGAAGGCAGGGCGCAAAAATGCGAACTTTTGTCTATATGGCGCGAGTCACAAGACCTGCTTTGATGTTATTCCGTACGTGCTTATTTGCATAGGAATGGCGTTTTTGTTTGCGTTTATCTTTTAGAGGTAAGGGCATATCTTTCTATGCAAACAAATTGTGATTCATCACAGAAAAACTCAGCTGTGGTAATTTTCAAAAAGGAAAATTGCCGCAGTTTTTTTGTTTCCTGCGGTTGCGGAGGTGAAGAAAAATAAAAAACAAAGCAGAAAAAGGAGGAAGAAAAATGAAAAAAATTATATCTTTGATTTTAAGCGTAGTGATGATTTTTGCTTCACTTTTTAGTGTTGTTCTTGCGGAGAACAGTGAGCAAAATACAATTAGTGTATATGTTACAATAAGCAAATACGGAGAATTTATAAAGGATAAAAATGACAGTATTGTTGCAATGACTTTGGTTGAACTTTCAGGCAAAGATAGTTACGTGCTGGATGATGTTTTCAAAAATGTGCACGAGAACCTATTCGAATCAGGATTGACCGGTTATGAAACACAAATGGACAATTACGGTCTAAGTGTTTCAAAATTTTGGGGCGATACAAGTAAAAACTTTATGTATCAGGTGAATTTTGGACAGGAAGAAGTGTATGGTCCGAACCATGAGATTGAGAATGGCGACTGTATAGAGTTTTGCATAAATAAAAGTGGCGGCTTGGATATGGAAGTCTATACACGATTTGACAGAAGCAAGGTCAATGTTCAATTAGGAGAAACTGTAGATTTAGTATTGTCACAGGCCCAATATACCGCTTCCGGATTATCCTTTGTTGCTTGCACAGATGCTGTAGTAACCATAAACGGAGCACTGACCGAAAATGTTACAGATGCAGATGGAAAAACATCGCTTGTTTTTAACGAAAATGGAGAATATGTTGTTTCAGCAGTTAAAACAAAGCTGGTTAATGATGAAACAGTTACTGCCATTGAAGCACCCGTCTGTCTGATTACAGTAGGTGATGATGACAGCCCGTCGACAGACATTCCCGTTGTTCCGCCTACGGATGAGCCGGAAGTTGATTTAAATCATGCAGACCCGGAAGAGCAGATGCATAATATCGTGGAGAAATATCTTACAGATAGTATAGTAAATGATGGGAATTTCTATTGGTTTGCAGCAGATTTTTCTGACTATCTAAAAATATATCCTGAAAGTGAATATGCTTTTTCAGCTTCACAAAAGCAAAATTGTATTGACAAGATAATTGAATTTGCCGATAGTTCTGTTTCGCACGGGGATCTTGCAAAATCTATTATTGCACTTCGCGCGTTAGGATATGACGCGAAAAATACTTATAAAAAAAGCGGTCTTAGGTTTGATATTGTGGCAAAACTCACATCTCTTATTAACGAGGAATCGGTTGCGGTACCATACTATGAATATACACTTCCGTATGTTTTAATTGCTCTCGAGCAGGGAGAAAATTATGCATCGCAGGAAATAATAGAAATTCTTTTAGATGCTGCGATTGCAAGCAAAGATTCCTGGCAGGACACAACATGGGGAATTGATGGAGCAGCACCGATGCTTCGTGCTCTTGCCCCTTACTATGATACAGATGAAGAAATTATCGGCGAGACGGTAGAACTTATAAAGGCATTTCAGGGCAGCGATGGGTCAATGGGAAATGCTGCATCTACAGGTCTTGCAATAGTTGGACTTTCGGCTGTTGAGGTAGATCCTGAAACCGTTATAAAAGATGGAAAGACTCTGATTGATGGGCTTATGAAGTATAGCAATGAGTCTGCTGATGGCTTTTTGCCTGCAGACAATTCTTTTGGAACAGAGCAGGGATTAAGGGGGCTTGTGGCTTGGAAATTGCTAAGCAGCGGAAAAATGGCTTATGATTTTAAAGACTGTCCTATGAATGAGGCAAGAGCAACAAGGGAAGTTGTTTATGTTCCGTCTGGAGGCGGTGGTTCGTCAAGTGTGAAAACTGAAAAAGAAAATGACGAAAAAGAAGAGCAGGAGGTTGCCGACAAAAGTCCACAGGGCTTAATTGGTAAAAATGAGGATGTAAAAATTCTGCCAATAATTTTTGAAGAAAAGTCTTTTGAGGATTTAGAGAGTCATCAGCAGCAGAAAGCTATTGAAGAGCTTGCGGCAAGAGGAATTATAAATGGAAAAACCGAAAAAAATTATTGTCCTGACGAAACAATGTCTCGTGCTGAATTTGCTGCAATTGTAGTAAGATCATTAGGTTTGCCGGAAAAGATTGGCGGGACATTTGATGATGTGGCACAGGATGACTGGTTTAACAGATATGTTAACACGGCTTATGGATATGGCATAGTTAACGGCGTATCAGAAAATGAATTTAACCCGTACGGGAAAATTACACGAGAAGAAGCTGTTACAATGATTCTTAGAGCTGCCAAGCTTTGTGGCATGAAAGAAGATACAAGCGAGACAGGAATAAGAAACACATTGGCTGAGTTTTCTGACTATATACAAACATCCGAGTGGGCAATGGCTGCACTTGCATTTTGCTATAACGAGGAAATAATAGACAAAAGTGCTTTGGAGGTAAAACCAAAAGAGGAGATAACCAGAGCAGATGTAGCTCAAATGCTTTATAATATGCTTGGCAGGGCAAAATTGTTATGAAGAAAATATTAGTTATATTTATTTGTTTGCTTATAGCCCTTTCGGTTATTTCTTGTGACAATGTAAACATTCCTGCAGATACCGAAACAGGTATAACAGCGCATTCTACAGACGAAAGTTTGTTGGATGCTGTTGTTGAAAAGGTTGATGATTATGAAACAGAAAAATCTGAAACAGATAATATTGAGAATGTAATAAACATTAGTAACGACACTGACGAGGCAGAGGAAAATATAGTTGGGTGCAGCTTGTCAGTAAGATGTGATACCGCTTTAGAAAAAATAGATGAGCTCAGTAAGGAGAAAGCAGAGATTCTGCCCCAAGACGGAATAATTTTTTCTAAAACAGGGATTGTTTTTTACGAGGGAGAAAGTGTTTTTAATGTTTTAACGCGAGAATTAAAGAAAAAACGTATACATATTGATTTTGTGAATGTGCCGATGTATAATACAGTGTATATAAAAGGAATTTCAAATCTGTATGAACGCGATTGCGGAGACCTTTCGGGGTGGATATATAAAGTGAACGGGAAAGTGCCCGGTTATGGATGTTCACAATACATATTGAATAATGGGGATGAAATTGAATTTATATATACTTGTGATTTAGGCAAAGATATTGACTGATTATGTCGTGAAAAAAGAGGCAAAGATGATATGAACGAATTTAAAACCTACCATCCGATTGTGAATTTTATATATTTTGTATTTGTAATTGGATTTTCCTGCTTTTTTATGCATCCGGTGTGCCTGTGTATTTCACTTGCTTGTGGTTTTACATATTCCGTAATGTTAAAAGGCAAAAAAGCAATTAAGATAAACTTGATATATATGATTCCTATGGTGGTTGCGATGGCGCTTATAAACCCACTTTTCAATCACGAGGGTGTTACTGTTATAGGATATCTGCCAAGCGGAAATCCGCTGACGCTTGAATCAATTATTTACGGAGTGTGCGCAGCTGTGATGATAGCGAGCGTTATCTGCCATTTCTCCTGTTACAACGAGGTTATGACAAGCGACAAGTTCATCTATTTGTTTGGCAAAATCATTCCCGCCATATCGCTTGTTTTTTCCATGACACTTCGTTTTGTGCCAAGATTTGCGGCACAGCTTAAAGTGGTGACAAATGCACAGAAATGTATGGGGCGTGATGTTTCGGGCGGCAGCATTATCAAACGTGCAAAGAACGGACTTAATATTTTGTCGGTTATGACAACGTGGGCGCTTGAAAATTCCATCGAAACGGCAGACAGTATGAAGGCGCGCGGGTATGGATTGCCCGGTAGAAGTTCCTTTTCGATTTTTACTTTTGATAAACGGGACAGGAAGGCACTTATTTGCATTTTACTTTTGGGTGTATATACATTTGTGGGGAATTTAATGGGAGAAATAGATTTCAATTTCTTCCCGTCTGTACAATGGGCAGATGTTTCTGTCTTTGGAATAAGTGTATTTTTATCATATTTGCTTCTTTGTATATGTCCTATAATAATTGAACTTTGGGAGGTGAGAAAATGGAAAGCTTTAAGGTCGAAAATTTAAGTTTTACTTATCCGAACAGAACGGATAAAGCACTTCAAGATATAAACTTTACTGTCAAGCAAGGGGAGTTTGTTCTTGTCTGCGGCAAATCGGGATGCGGCAAGACCACTCTTTTAAGACTGCTTAAATCAACACTTGCGCCTTTTGGGAAAAAAGAGGGGAATATCTTTTTCGGCGCCAAACCTCTTGCGGAATGTGACGCTAAAGAACAGGCGGCGGAAATTGGCTTTGTAATGCAGTCGGCCGACAATCAGATTGTGACCGACAAGGTGTGGCACGAGCTTGCGTTTGGACTTGAAAGTCTTGGAATGGGGCAGAATGAAATAAGAACGAGAGTGGCCGAAATGGCGTCGTTTTTCGGTTTGCAGTCCTGGTTTTATAAAAATGTTGACGAGCTTTCAGGCGGGCAGAAACAGCTTTTAAATCTTGCATCAGTTATGGTTATGCAGCCGTCGGTGCTTATACTTGACGAGCCTACAAGCCAGCTTGACCCTATTTCTTCTGCCGAGTTTTTAAAAATGATTGAAAAGATTAACCGCGAGCTTGGAACAACCATTATTCTCACTGAACATCGGTTGGAAGATGCTTTCCCTTTGGCGGACAGAGTTATCGTTATGGACGGCGGCAAAATCATCATTGACGAAGCTGCTGAAAAAGTCGGCAGAAAATTGAAAGAAAAAAATCATGATATGTATAAGTCTCTGCCCACTCCTGTGAGAGTTCACGGCCAAGTGGAAAACTCGCTATCTTGTCCCTTAACGGTAAGAGATGGCAGAGATTGGCTTGAGAAATATTCAAATGAGCATACATTAAATCCTGATATTATTCCAAAAGATGTTTTGCAAGAGGACAGAGAAACTGTTGTTGAAATTAAGGATGCATGGTTCAGATATGAAAAGGACTTACCTGATGTTATAAAGGGGTTTGATTTGAGTATCAATAAAGGCGTGTTGTTTTGCCTTGTTGGTGGTAACGGCACCGGAAAGACAACGGCACTTTCGCTCATATCAGGTCTTAACACACCATACAGAGGGGAAGTTAAAGTAAAAGGACAACCCATTTCGAAAATCAAAAATTTGTATGACGGACTTTTGGGAGTTCTTCCACAGAATCCGCAAAGTGTGTTTGTAAAGAAAACGGTCTATCTTGATTTGATGGAAATTTTGTCAGAAAGAAAGCTTACCAAAGAAGAAAAAGAACAAAAGGTATATAATATAGCTGTACTTTGTAGAATTGAACATCTTCTGGGAAGTCATCCTTATGATTTATCAGGCGGTGAACAGCAACGGGCTGCACTTGCAAAAATGCTTCTTATGGAGCCTGAAATACTGCTGCTTGACGAGCCGACAAAAGGAATGGATGCACACTTCAAAGAAGAATTTGCAGATATTCTTTCCGATTTAAAAGCAAGCGGCGTTACAATTATTATGGTGTCGCACGATATAGAATTTTGTGCACAGTATGCTGACAGATGCGCTCTTATGTTTGACGGCAAGGTTACATCAGTTGGCAGACCGAGAGAGTTTTTCAAGGGCAAGAATTTTTATACCACATCTGCAAACCGAATGGCGAGAACTTGTCTTCCGGATGCAGTTTTAGCGGAAGACATTATACTTGCTTGTGGCGGTAAGGTAGAAAAAAGAGAAAGAAAAGATCGGAAGATGGAATTTCAAAAACCACGGGAGGAGAAACCGAAAAAAGAAATTGATGTTGATGTGGTGCAAACACAAAAACTGTCCAAAAGGACACTTATGGCAACGCTTCTTATACTGGTTTTAATACCATTTACAATTTATGCCGGAATATCTTTTTTTGGGGACAGAAAGTATTTTTTTATAAGTTTGCTCATCATTCTTGAAACGATGGTCCCCTTTCTAATGGTGTTTGAGTCCAGAAAACCAAAAGCAAGAGAGCTTATAGCGATAAGCGTATTATGTGCCATTGCGGTCATTGGCAGAGCAGCGTTTTTTATGCTTCCGCAGTTTAAACCCGTTGTGGCTCTTGTGATAATTGCAGGTGTGTGTTTCGGAGGAGAAACAGGGTTTCTGGTAGGCGCAGTTACGGGGTTTGTTTCAAACTTTTTGTTTGGTCAGGGGCCGTGGGCACCGTGGCAGATGTTTGCTTTTGGAATTATAGGGTTTATTGCGGGAATTGTTTTCAGAAAGGGATTTGTCAGAAAGACTAAAATGTCTCTTTGTATTTTCGGGTTTATTGCAACCTTTATTATATATGGCGGGATAATGAACCCTGCATCAGTTATTATGTGGCAGAGCAAAATCACCTCCGAGATGATTTTATCTTCCTACATCGCGGGGCTGTCCTTTGATTTAATCCATGCGTTTTCTACCGCCTCTTTCCTGTGGGTTATATCGATGCCCATGATAGACAAGCTTGAAAGAATAAAAATTAAATACGGGCTGATTGATAATCTTTACTTTTGACATAAAATATGGTATAATGAAAAAAATGGCGAAAGCGGAGGGATTTTTATGAGAAAAAAACTTCAGGAAAAAATGTTTGAAGTGAGTTACATATTTGAGCTTTTAATCGCAGTTATCGTAGCGGTGTCCATTTTGTTTTTTGCGGTGGGTATGGTGGTTGATCTGATAGAACTCGGCAAGAATTTTTCGGGCACAGATTCGCTTATGATTATACTTGATGATGCAATTATTCTGGCCATTGGTGCCGAGCTTATTAAGATGCTTTGCAAACACACTCCCGAAACAATCATCGAGGTTATAGCTTTTGCTCTGGCACGTCAGCTTATAGTTGAACACGTTGCTCCATGGGAAAATCTTATCACGGTTATTGCCATTGCGGCTCTCTTTGGTGTGAGAAGATTTCTACTTAACCGTCACGACCTTGTTGAAACTCCCGACGGGTTTGTTGAAGTAAGTGATATAAATAAAAAAGAAAAATAACACAGAGGTGTAATAAAAGTGGAACTTGCTCTTGCGGCAAAATATAGAAAACAAGTAAAAAAACTTTATAAAACTGCTTTTCCTAAAAATGAGAGAGCACCCTTTGGTTTTCTTATGAGGCGCACCGAAAATGGCAGAGACAGTTTTTCAGCGGTTTTAGAGGATGGCAGATTTATCGGGCTGACATATACAATACATGTGGGAAACCTGGTCTACCTTTTCTATCTTGCTATTGTGGAAGAGGAAAGAGGAAAGGGGTATGGCACAAAAATTTTAAAACTTATAAGAGATAGCTATTCCGATTGTGCAATTATTCTTTCTGTTGAAGACACGGACCTTTTAACTGCTGAAAATTATGACCAGCGAATAAGACGTCTTGGGTTCTATGAATCTAACGGATATAAAAAGCTTGGCGTAAAAATAACTGAAATTGGCGTGGTTTATGACCTTTTGTGCACCGACGAGAATGTCACAAAGAAAGATTTTCTTTCGCTCATGAAAAACTATCTGGGACCGATGAGGTTTAAGCTTATTTACAAATCACAAATTGAAGAATAAAAAGATGTTCGGTTTAAAAAAACCGAACATCTTTTTGCCGTTATGTACAAAATCACTAAACCCCCGCCGCGTTTTTTGTATATAAATTTCAAAAACTTGAACCAAAAAGCTGAAAACTAGCTAAAATTACCAAAATATGTTCAAAATATTTTAACAAAACAGATAAAATAAAAAATTTAGTTCTAAAATATTGAACAATGGAAATTTTTGTGTTATAATACATTATGTTGGTTGCAACAACACAAAAACAACAGAAAGGAAGGACAATAATATGTCGAAATTTAAAGTATTGATAATTGATGATAACAGAGAAGTTGGTGAAACTCTTAAAAGAGAGCTTGAAATTTTTCCTGAGTTTGACAGGATTATGAATGTTGTTGGAGGCAATTCCGGTTATGAGGCTTTTGTAAGATTTGGTGCAGATATTGTAATATGTGAAGCTATAATGAGAAACGGTGAAGGGTTTGAACTGGTTGAGAAGATTTGCAAAACTGAGGCGAAAAAGCCGATTATAATCATGATGTCTGCATTCACAAACGATGCTATGATATCTAGAGCTGCAGCGTGCGGTGCATCATTTTATCTGCCAAAACCGTTTGATGCAAAAACGCTTTACCAGCATCTGACATTCTTTACTAAAGCTAATGACAAAGAAGAGAAAATGGCAGAGATTGACAATGAAGAGTTTGATGTTGAAATAATGGTAAGCAACATGATAAAAACAATTGGTGTTCCGGCTCATATAAAAGGATATCAGTTTTTGCGTGATGCAATTATGTGGGTAGTGGAGGATATGGAACTTATAAATGCCGTAACAAAAGAACTTTATCCGGGAATTGCAAAGAAACACAAGACAACTTCTTCCAGAGTGGAAAGAGCTATCAGACATGCGATAGAAGTTTCCTGGCAAAGAGGGGACATAGACACATTGAACAAGTTGTTTGGACATACGGTTAAATTTACCAAAGACAAACCCACAAACTCGGAATTTATTGCTATGATAGCAGACAAAATAAGACTTAAAATTAAAAGACAAAACAAAAAAGCTTCCTAAAATAATAAAAACCGCTGTGTCAAACAGCGGTTTTGTTATTTTTATTATTCGTCCATTTCCCAGTTGTGATAAACATTCTGAACGTCGTCGTTATCTTCCAGCATTTCAAGAAGTTTGTTCATAAGTTTAATATCTTCAGGGTCGGAAAGTTTTGTGTAGTTCTGAGGAATCATACTGATTTCGGAAGTAGAAAACTTATAGCCTTTTTCTTCAAGAGCAGAGCTTACGTTTGAAAAATCCTCAGGAGCAGTGATTATTTCAAAATAACCCATTTCAGCAGAGAAATCTTCCGCACCTGCATCAAGCGCTTCCATCATCAGAGTTTCTTCGTCTATTTCGCCATCTTCATCTTCGATAATGATAAGACCTTTGCGGTCGAACATCCAGGACACACAGCCTGTTGCACCGAGGTTTCCGCCGAATTTATCAAAATAGTGTTTCATATCACCGCCGGTACGGTTTCTGTTGTCTGTGAGCGATTCAACAATAACAGCCACACCTCTGGGACCGTAGCCTTCGTATGTGATATCTTCGTAGTTATTGGCATCTCCTTCGCCGGCAGCTTTTTTAATACATCTCTGAATGTTGTCGTTTGGCATATTCGCACTGCGGGCTTTGCTGATAACATCTTTAAGTTTGGAGTTGGACGCCGGGTCGGGTCCGCCTGCTTTAACTATTACTGCGATTTCACGACCAAGCTTTGTAAAGATTTTACCTTTCTGAGCGTCGGTCTTTTCTTTTTTATGTTTTATGTTTGACCATTTTGAATGTCCTGACATTTAAATAACATATCCTTTCCATATAGAACTCATTTATTTATTATATAATTACTGACAACTGATGTCAAGGCTTTTTTAAATATTTGGATGCAAAAGTAAATCCGAAACTTAAAAGCACATCATAGAGCAGAGCGGCTGCCAGAAAAACAAGCCAGATTATAATAAGCGAGTAGGAGAGCATTGTCCGGTAAGCAAAATATATTCCAAAAACAAAGAGGTTGAAACATATAAGCTTGATAATCCATTCAACAATTCGCCCTTTTTTCTCGGCAAAATACTTTATAAGCGGTATGCTGCCAAAGAAAATAATATAGGAGATAATAATGGTTTTATCAGGAATTAAAACCCATCCTGAAATGCAGATTACAAAATATGACAAAATTCCAAACTTAATTCCCGAACGGGCGACTGCAAGCATTATAAGAAGACCTGCAATATACTGAAAAGTCAGTGTGCCTGTTGTCAGGGCAGAAGCAAGGAAAAAGATTGCCAGAGAAAGTGCACAGATTATGGCACTAAAAGTCAGTTTGTTTGTTTTATTCATGAATCAAGCTCCGTGTGAGATTTTTCCACAAGATTTTCTATAATATCTGAAGAAACGATGTCATCGTCAGATGCTGAAAGATAGATAAGATATTCGATGTTTCCTTCAGGTCCTTTGATGGGAGAGAAGTCAAGCCCATGGGCAAAAAGACCGATACTTTTTGAAAAATTGTATATTTCTTCTATAACTTCCCGGTGAACAGCTTTGTCGCGCACAACACCTTTTTTCCCAACCTTTTCTCTGCCCGCTTCAAACTGGGGTTTTATAAGACACATAATGTGTCCGTTTTCTGAAAGGAATCCTTTTATAACAGGCAATATCAGTTTGAGCGAAATAAAAGATAAATCTACAGATATAAAATCGACTTTTTCGGGCACCTGCTCTTCGGTGAGATATCTTATATTTGTTCTTTCGAGGTTAATAACCTTATCGTTTGTCCTAAGCTCCCAGGCAAGCTGACCGTAACCGACATCAACCGAATAAACCTTTTGTGCACCGTTTTTAAGCATACAGTCGGTAAAACCGCCGGTAGAGGCGCCTGCGTCCATACATATTTTATCCATAAGGTCAATACCAAACGAGGAAACGGCTTTTTCAAGCTTATAGCCCCCACGGCTGACATAGGGCATTTTTTTGCCGCGGACTTCCACAACATCAGTCTCGGAGACGGTAGCACCCGCTTTGTCCACTTTCTGGTTGTTAACAAAAACTATGCCGGACATAATATATGCCTTTGCTTTCTCTCTTGAGGGGGCCATACCCTGTTCAGTTATATAAACATCAAGTCTTGTCTTTGACATAAAACATACCTTTCTGAAGAAATTTATTGTTCTAAAAGTTCAAGAATTTTTCCTGCCATTTTATCGGGAGTGAGCCCATATTCATCAAACAAAATGTCATTTTTGCCGTGAGGAATGGGTTGGTCGGGAAAAGCAAAGGAATAAACAGGAGTCTTAACACTGTTTGAAAACAAAAGTGCAGAAATCTTTTCGCCGATACCACCAGAGATAACACCATTTTCCATTGTGACTATAAGGTTTTTGCCAACTGTGTTTGACAGAATAAGTTTTGTGTCAAGCGGTTTAATAAACCGAAGGTCAACAACCATTGCAGAAATGCGACTCTGACGCAAGATTTCGCGGGTATGGACTGCAGATTGCACCATATCTCCCGCAGCAAATATAAGAACATCTCCGCCCGGAACAAGTATTTCGCCCCTGCCATAACTGATGGGCGAGCTATGTTCGGGAATAATGGGCGCTGCAGTTTTCGGATATCGTATTGCAATGGGACCGCTATGGACATTTATTGCATAATCAAGCATTTTTTCAAGCTCGGAAAAATCGGATGGAGCAAGGATTGTCATATTTGGCATATGAGACAAAAATGCTATATCATAAAGTCCGTGGTGAGTGTCTCCGTCTTCACCGACAATTCCTGCCCGGTCAATGCAGAAAACAACGTGCAGATTCTGCAGGCATATGTCATGCAAAATCTGGTCATAGGCACGCTGCAAAAAGGTTGAATATACAGCAAAAACAGGTGTATATCCTGAAACTGCCATACCTCCTGCAAGTGTAACGGCGTGCCCTTCAGCTATCCCTACATCAAAGAACCGGTCGGGAAAATTTTCCGCAAATCGTGAAAGTCCTGTTCCCGTCGTCATCGCAGCAGTGATAGCGGTTATCTTATTGTTTTTATGTGCAAGCTGTGTAAGGCAATCGCCCATAACAGATGAAAAACTTTTTTTGGATGATGTTTGTGTTCCGCTTTCAACATCAAACCCCGATGTTCCGTGATACAAAGAGGGGTTGTTTTCTGCGGGGGGATATCCTTTGCCTTTTACTGTGTTAACATGTATAACACAATTATCGTCAATATTTTTGACTCTGTTTAAAATCTTAATCATCTGACCAAGATTGTTACCGTCAAAGGGGCCAAAATATCTGAAACCCAACGCCTCAAACATATTGTTGTGCACCAACATATTTTTGATTCCGTTTTTAGTTCTTGCCAGAACAGAAAAAATACCGGGATGGTTTTTCAAGGTTTCCCGAAGAGCATTTTTAAATTTATTATAAACACTTCCACTTCGGATGTTGCTGAGATGAGCAGAAATTGCGCCCACATTTTTTGAAATGGACATTTCATTGTCGTTTACAATCATAATAAGCTTGTTCTTGGAAGCGCCGGCATCTGCCATTGCTTCATAAAGCATACCGCCGGTGAGAGCACCGTCGCCAACAAGCGAAACAATGTGATAATATTCGTCCGACAGAGCAGCAGTACGGGCAATACCAAGTGCAGCGGAAAGGGAAGTGCTGCTGTGGCCGGTGTTAAACACATCATGAATGCTCTCGCTACGTTTTGGGAAACCGGAAATGCCGCCAAAACTCCGAAGAGTTGAAAATTCGTCTCTTCTTCCTGTTATGAGCTTATGAACATAAGCCTGATGTCCAACGTCAAAAATAAATTTATCTCTCGGGCTGTTAAAAACATAGTGCATTGCACAAATTATTTCTACAGTGCCGAGATTTGAAGACAGATGACCGCCTGTTTCAGAAACAGTATTAGTGATAAACTCACGCGCTTCCGCTGCATACTGTTTTAACTGAGCAGGGGTTAATTTTTTCAAATCTTTAGGACTGTTAACGTCAAAAATCAGCTCCATAACGGCCTCCGAAATACAAGTTAATATACTTTAAATATTATATAATAGTAAAGAAAAAAAGTCAATATTGACATAAAATCCGTAATAGGATAAAATATAACTAAAACGATTAAGTAAATGAGGGATATTCCTATGAGAGTAACCATAAAAGATGTTGCAAAAGAAGCGGGTGTCAGCGTAACAACCGTGTCATTTGTTCTGAACAATACAAAATTTCAGAAAATATCCGATGGGACAAGAAAAAAGATTTATGATGCAGTGGAAAAACTTGGGTATAAACCGTCGGCTCTTGCCAGAACCATGAGAACGGGAAAAAGTAAAGCACTTGCCGTTGTAAGCTATTTTTCGGTAACTGAAGGGCATTTTAACGAGATTTTGCTTGGGATATACGATGCATGCGAAAAAAACGGATATACCGTTATTATAAGCTCTGTCGGAAGCAATCCTTATGAATATGTCGAACTTTTTAAAATGGGAAAAATAGACGGAGTTGTAATTATATGTCCATATGATATGGGCGTTGAGTTCAGCGAAGAAGAAAATGAAAAGCTTGTAAGAGAAAATAATATTCCGGCAGTTTTTATAAATAGCGAGAGTATGATAGAAGACGACGTTTTCAGTAAAAGCAGACATATAAAATTTGACTATTTCAGTTGCGGCTATTCAGCTTGTAATGCTCTTATCGAAGAGGAAAACAAAAATATTTATTTTGTGGAACAGGAAGAAGACGATTATGACAGAATTTCCGGTCAGTCGGAAGAAATATTAAGAGGCGTTAAAGCTTGCGCGGAATTTAACGGTATGGATTTTGGAGAAAACAGAGTTTTAAAACCGTCGCAAACAGAAAACGCTTTAGAAAAAGGCGCGTCTTTTATTGCAAGCAACCTTGCATGTGCAGCAAAGATTTATAAAAATTGTATAGACAAAGGACTCGTCATCGGCAAAGATGTTTCTGTTATTTGTGCAATTTATGCGGCAGGAGCAGAATATTTATATCCTGAAATTTCCTGTGCAAGACTTCCATTTTATACAATAGGGACGCTTGGTGCACATGATGTACTGAATTTAATTGAGGGAAACAAATGCGCTGACAGTTATCTTATGCCTTGTTCATTAACAAGAGGGCGTTCCATAATTAAAAAAATGTAATTTTTAAAAAAATTACGGACATAATAAGCATTGTAAAATTTTCGTTTGGAGGATGTTTATATGAAAGGATTTGCAATGCTTTCTGTCGGGAAGACAGGCTGGATTGAAAAGGACAGGCCAAAATGCGGCCCTCTTGATGCTATAGTAAAACCTATTTGTGTTGCACCCTGCAGCTCGGACGTTCACACTGTCTGGGCAGGCGCAATTGGTGACAGACACGATATGATACTTGGACATGAAGCTGTTGGCGAAGTAGATGAAGTGGGCGAACTTGTAGCAGATTTTAAAAAAGGGGACAGAGTTATTGTTCCTGCGATAACACCCGACTGGGGAACAAAGTTTTCTCAAAGCGGATATCCCATGCATTCCAACGGTATGCTTTCGGGATGGAAGTTTTCCAACTATAAAGATGGTGTCTTTTCAGAATATTTTCATGTCAATGAAGCGGATGCCAACCTGGCACACCTGCCAGATGGAATTGATCCGGTAGAAGCGGTTATGCTGCCCGATATGGTAGTAACAGGTTTTCACGGGGTTGAGCTTGCAGATGTTCAGTTTGGTGACAGTGTCTGCGTTATAGGAATAGGACCCGTCGGTCTTATGTCTGTATGCGGAACAAGTTTAAGGGGAGCAGCACACATTTATGCTGTGGGAAGCAGACCAAAATGTGTTGAAATAGCAAAAGAATATGGTGCTACCGATATTATAAACTATAAAGAAGGGGACATTGTTGAACAAGTCCTCAGAAAAACTAACGGAGCCGGTGTTGACAGAGTAGTCATAGCAGGCGGCGATGCAGACACATTTATCCAGGCTGTAAAAATGTTAAAACCAGGCGGTGTAATCGGCAACGTCAACTATCTTGGAGAAGGTGAATATATCAAAATACCAAGAGTAGAATGGGGCGTTGGTATGGGCCACAAATCCATCAACGGCGGGCTTACACCGGGCGGCAGACTTAAAATGGAAAAAATGGCAGAAATGCTTAAAACAAAAAAACTTAAAACCCGTCCGCTTGTTAC
>JAZNIU010000002.1:0-3826 GCA_045577655.1 Clostridia bacterium | reverse complement strand
TCACGCATTGTCATTCCTTCTTTGACTATGTAGGATTTGAGTTCATTTCGTATATCCATTAAATCACCCCTTTCAGTTTTAATTTATGATGCACCGTTCAATATAGGCGCTGTTTATATTCATTGTTTCGTGTGTTTGTTTACGGTTTGGTGAATTGTCACACATTTCCGTGAACCGTGTTCGCTCTTGGGCGTATCGCTGTTCTGTATGGATTCCCACACAAAACCGTTAATTAATTCGCTGATTTCACATCCTTTCATAAATTAATCGCCGTTCTGCCCGAAGTTCGAGTCCCGACAGGCATTCCTCATATCTCTATGGGCGCTGTGCCGTCAGCCTTTCAGCTGCGCTCACTCTCTTTTGAGAGGTCATGGCGGTTTGTTCTCGTCGGACGGTCATTCAATTGTATTTTTCCGTTACCCGTTAACTACATTTTAGTGAAAAAATTCACCGTTTCCCGTATTTCCAAGAGGATGGAAAAACAAAAACTCTTGCCACTTTTAGAGTAACAAGAGCATGTAGTCGGATTGAAAATTATGGTGTTAATATGGTATAATCAGCTGGATTTAAAAATGTTTTGAGGGAAATATATGAAAAAACAGATTGCAAACATAATCACAGGTTGCCGAATTTTTTGCAGTATTTTGATGATATTCTTTCCTGTGTTTTCCGCGGAGTTTTATATTACATATCTTATTTGCGGATTTACTGATATGATAGACGGAACTGTTGCAAGAAAGACAAACAGCATAAGCGAATTCGGAGCAAAATTTGATACTGTTTCTGACTTAATATTTATAGCCGTATCATTATTTAAATTGTTTCCGGTGATTCATATTACTAAATGGTTATGGATCTGGATTGTTATCATATTAATCATTAAAGCAGGCAACATTATATTGGGCTTTGTTCGCACGAAAAAGTTGATATCGTATCATACAGTCGCAAACAAGGTTACAGGACTGTTCTTGTTTTTGTTACCTATGACACAACATTTTATTGATTTGAAACACAGTGCCACGGTGGTATGTGCAGTTGCAACATTTTCTGCGATTCAAGAAGGATATTATATAATAACGGGGCGTGAAAGCATTTTATAACCGATTAGACACCAAAAATGACCGAACAGACAAAACTCAGCATTTCTTCTTTTATATTTTCTATAATGGTACTGCAAACAAAAAGGAGGATAACATAAATGCAAGAGATAAAAACAGTTGAGCTCGTAAAGCACTACAAAAATCTGACTGCTGTAAACAAGCTCAATTTAGAAATACGGCAAGGTGAACTGTTTTCGCTGTTGGGTGTTAACGGTGCGGGAAAAACCACAACAATAAAAATGTTAACCTGCCTGACAAAGCCATCCAACGGTGATGCGTTTGTAGGCGGATACAGCATAACAACGCAATCTGAACAGGTGAAGCAATTAATCGGCGTTTCCCCTCAGGAAACCGCAGTTGCACCGAATCTTTCCGTAAAAGAAAATTTGGAGCTAATCTGTGGAATTTATAGTTTCCCCAGAGAGAAAACAAAGAAAAGAATTGAGGAACTTTGCGGGCAATTTTCATTGGATTCCGTTTTGAAAAGAAAAGCAGGAAAGTTGTCGGGCGGTTGGCAGCGGCGTGTCAGTATTGCAATGGCACTTATCAGCGAACCGAAAATACTTTTTCTTGATGAGCCGACTCTCGGTCTTGACGTTATTGCACGGCACGAGCTTTGGGATGTGATTCGCTCTTTGAAAGGTAAAGCTACTGTTATCCTGACAACGCACTATATGGAAGAAGCGGAAGCTCTTTCGGACCGCATCGGCATTATGAAAGACGGTAAGCTTCTTGCGGTGGGAACGGCAGAAGAATTGAAACAAAAAGCAGGCACAAACGATTTTGAAGCAGCCTTCGTTTCAATCGTAAAGGAGGGCACAGTATGAGAATGCTTACTTTTGCAAAAAGAAACGCAAAAGAGATTTTGCGAGACCCTCTCAATCTCGGCTTCGGTCTAGGATTCCCTTTAGTATTGCTGATGCTTCTGAGTGCATTGCAAAGGAATATTCCCGTAAGTCTATTTGAAATTTATACCCTTACACCGGGTATTACCGTATTCGGTCTGTCATTTATGACGCTTTTCTCCGCAACGCTGGTTGCCAAAGATCGTGAAAGCGCTTTTTTGCAGAGATTATATACAACACCGCTTAAGGGGTTTGAATTTATCATCGGTTATATGCTTCCTCTTTTGCCGATTGCACTCGCTCAGACGGTCATATGCTATCTGTTTGCGATTCCTTTGGGATTGACTGTGAGCGTAAACATTATATATGCCGTTATCGGCATAATTCCAATGGCTGTATTCAATATTGCATTGGGACTTTTGTGCGGCAGTATTTTCGGCGTCAAGCAGGTCGGCGGCATTTGCGGTGCATTGCTTACCAATCTCTCCGCATGGCTTTCGGGTGTGTGGTTTGATTTGAAGCTTGTCGGTGGTTTTTTTGAAAAGCTCGCTAATGCGTTGCCGTTCTTTCGCGCAGCAGAAGCAGAAAAAGCATTGTTCGGAGGAAACTCTGAGCTTGCGTTTTCACACATTCTTCCGATAATTATATACTGTATATCTATAACAGCGGTTGCCGTGTTCTTTTTCCTTAAGCAAATGAAAAAACAGTAAGGATTTGATGCGATGAAATATAAACTGATTATCGACAAAAATGCAGATGAAGAGATAATTGCCATCGTTCATGAGCCTTCTTCTCTGACACAGCAGATAGAAAACCTTGTCTGCAGCTATTCAGGTACGGACAGTATTATGGGGCACAAGGACGATGAAATGCGTAAATTAACATTTCAGGAAATAGAGTGCATTACCGTTCTTGACAGAAAAGTAATTGCAATTGATGTGAACGGGAACCAATATCGCATTCAAGACAGACTCCGTGATTTAGAGGATGTTTTGCCTTCCTATTTTATCCGTATCAACAAATCCACCCTTGCCAACGAACACCGTATTCTGCGGTTTGATGCTGCGTTCAGCGGCGGTGTTGATGCCGTCTTTCAATGCGGTTACCGTGAATATGTTTCAAGACGTTGTTTTTCACAGATAAGAAGGAGGTATGAATGAATATGAAAAGGTTTGTTTCGGAATTTTTTCGCCGAGGTTTAACAGCCTGCGGTTTCGGCCCAATCATTCTGGCAGTTTTATATCTGATTTTACATTATAAGGGTGCTGTTGAAACGCTGAGTGTAAATCAGGTATGCAGCGGCATATTTTCAATAACTCTCCTTGCTTTTGTTGCAGGTGGTATGAATGCTGTCTATCAAATTGAACGGTTGCCTCTGATGATTGCAATTCTGATTCACGGCGCAGTCCTATATGTCAGCTATTTAGCCACTTATCTTCTCAACGATTGGCTTGATTGGGGTTGGATCCCCGTTCTCGTTTTTTCGGGTATTTTTGTTGTGGGCTATCTGGCAATCTGGGCAGTTATTTATTCCGTAATAAAGAGAAATACAAAAAAACTCAATAAAATGCTGAAAGAAAAACAACAAACTATAAATGAATAAAAATCAAACATTCAACTGCTCTCCTTGTGAGGGCAGTTTTTTCATTCAATAACTGTAAATTTACCGAAAATTCGACACAAAGTACCACAAAACGGACAGCAAATACTATATAATAAAATAAAGGAGTGATAGTATGAAATTTACAGGAAAAGCAATGGATTTATTTGGAGAATGGTTAAAATGGCTATTATTAACATTCGTAACATTCGGCATTTATGGATTTTGGGTGGGCATTAAATTAGAACAATGGAAAGTAAAAAATACAGAGTTCGGAGACT
>JAZNIU010000001.1:0-54046 GCA_045577655.1 Clostridia bacterium | reverse complement strand
TAAAACTGTTTATATAATTTCGCCCTCAAGAGTGTTGCCTTTTGAAGAGGTTATGATGACGGATAAAACTTTTCCTGAAACATTTTTGTCCGACTTTGCACGAACCACCATATAATTTCTGCTGTGCCCTTCAAAAACGTTTGGAGAAACCTCCTGCTCAAAAAGAACAGAAAGCCTTTTGCCAACATTTTTATCATAGTAAGCCTTTTCTAAACTGTCGGCGACCTGCTGCATCCCGGCAGCTCTTTTCTTTTTGGTTTCTGCATCAATCTGACCGTCCATTTTTGCAGCAACAGTACCTTTTCTTACAGAATAGGGGAAAACATGTATTTTTGCAAACCCACATTCAAGAGCAAAAGCACGGCTCTCTGCCGCTTCTTCTTCCGTTTCTCTCGGGAATCCCACCATAATGTCTGTGGTTATGGCAGCATCCGGCCAAACAGAGTAAATCTTTTTCACCGCATCTAAATATTCAGCGGACGTGTACCGTCTGTTCATACGTTTTAGGACGCTGTCGCTTCCACTTTGCAGAGACATGTGAAAATGCGGACAAAGACGGGGGAGAAGACGAGCCATGCCGGCAATTTTCTCAACAACCGGAGTAAGCTCAAGTGAGCCGAGACGAATTCTTTCTATTCCGTCAACTTTATGCAGTGCAAGCAAAACGTCCGACAGGTCGTAGCTTTCCAAATCTTTTCCGTAAGAGGTTATGTGAATACCTGTGAGCACAATTTCTTTGTAACCCGCCCCTGCAAGAGCTTCTGCTTCTTTGACAATATCATTAAGAGGTCTACTTCTGACAGGACCACGGGCGTATGGAATGATGCAGTAGGAACAAAAATTGTCACACCCGTCTTGAATTTTCATAAGTGCACGAGTTTTTTCGCCACCGGAAGAAGCAGACATTGAAAGATAAGACTTGTTTTTCATAATGTCACTCACAAAAGTGGTTTGTTTTTTGGCGGATGCGTTTTCAACAATGGCCACAATCTGCGCTTTTTCGCTGTTGCCCACCACAATATCCACAAAAGGCAGTTTTTCCACCTCGCCGGGCGAGGTCTGGGCATAACAACCGGTAACTGCAATAACAGACGAGGGGCTTATCGACGCGGCTTTTTTTATGGCACGGCGGGATTTGCGGTCTGCAATAGCAGTGACACTGCAGCTGTTTATTATATAAATGTCGGCAATTTCTTCAAAATCGACGATTTCGTATCCTGTTGCTGCAAAAGCTTCCCGCATAACTTCTGTTTCATACTGATTAACCTTGCAGCCCAGAGTATAAAAAGCAACTTTTTTCAAAACGCTTCCTCCAAAAAAATTTCTATTGACTAATTGAAATAAATGTATTATAATATAGGTGTAAAAAATTATCCGATAAACAGGAGGGACTAATTTATGAAAACTTGTGAAATAATGTTGTCTTCAATTGATGATGTTAAAAAATTTGTTAACCTTGTTAACACATACGAATTTGATGTTGACCTTGTATCAGGCAGATATGTTGTTGACGCGAAATCCATTATGGGTATTTTCAGTCTCGACCTCAGCAACAAAATCAGAGTAGAAGTTCAGAGCGACGATTGTGAAAAATTCCTCGGTGAACTTCAAGAATTCGTTAAATAATTAAACAAACAGATTGTCGGGCATAAAAAGCCCGACTTTTTTTGTTATCTGTTATAAATCTCTTCAATGAGAGCCGCTGTCTGCGAAGGGCTGTGGATATAATAGGACACGCCCCACTGGTAAGAGGGTCCGCCCGGTAGTTTGATGGTATTTAGTCCTTTTGTTCCTGCTTTTATAGCTGCAACACCAAGCTCAACAAAAGTCCCTGCATCAAGACTCGTGTCTATATTTTTAGACAGCGTGGCAACGACGGTGGGGAGCCTGAAAAGCATCAACGGATTGGCTTTTTGCCGAACAATTTCTTTGATAAACTCTTGCTGAACGGCAATTCTGCCCTCGTCGCCGGTGGGATATCTGCGGAATCGGACAAGTCCTTCCGCCTCCTCACCGTTTAAATGTTGGGGGCCTGCTTTAAGGTCAATGTAAAGGTCCTGGTAGGGGTCCTCATAAAACATATCCTGCGGAACATCAAAGTTCACGCCGCCGATGGCGTCGATGGTTTGTCTGAAGGTTTCAAAAGAAAACTTCACATAACCGTCTATTTCAATGCCCAAAAGATTTTCCACTACGGCGATGGACTCTTCTTCCTTGCCGATAGCGTAGGCGCTGTTTATTTTGTAGTATCTGCCTCCGATTTTCACCTGGGTATCTCTCGGTATTGACAGAATGTCAACTCTGCCCTCTCTGCCGTTTATAAACCCGACCATCATAACGTCCGACCGGACCCCCGCGTTGTCCATGCCCATAACCAGCACGGTTTTGGTACGGTTGTTAAAAAGCACACCAAGTCCGCCCGACGCAAGAAGAGAGCCGAGGATATATACGCCGGTTATAAGAAACAGGACAAGCAAAAGAGAAATAATTTTTCTGTATCTGTTCATATTTTATCTCCGGAATTTTATACATTGTCCGGCAAAGCGGTTTTCATATCGGTGAGATGGTTGTCATAACCATAAACCTCAAGCGAAGGTTTGCCGTCTGTATAGTCAACTATGGTAACAGAAGCGTTGGAAACCCACTGTATTTTCTTGCTTTCTGCAAGGTTTTCGCCTGCCCATAAAAACCTCATTGTGGAAATGGGGGTTGCGTGGGTGGCAATAAGAACGGTTTTGCCGGGGTTTTCCGCCACAATTTCAAGAACCGCGCTGTTAACTCTGTTTTGCAGCTCAACTATGCTTTCCCCGCCATCGCATACGGCTTTGCCGATGGAACTTAGCCAGAGTTTATATGCGGGATAGCTTTTTTCAAGGTCGTCAAAGAGTACCCCCTCCCACACGCCGCCGTTGATTTCGCGCAAGCTCGGTGTGGTGACAATGTCCAGTCCCCGCCTTTTTGCAACTGCCTCGGCAGTGTGATAAGCACGTTTCAAGTCGCTTGAATAAATTTTGTCAATTTTATATGCGTCGAGATACTCTGCAGTTTTTTCTGCCTGCATATATCCTCTTTCTGTGAGGTCAATGTCGGTATGACCGATAAAGGTTTTGGTAAAATTCCCCATGCTTTCGCCATGGCGAACAAATATAAGACGAGTCATTTTTCTCCTCCCGGAACAAATATAAGTATGTATAAATTATACATCTTTTTTTAATGTTTTGCAATATAAACCGGAAGAAAAAATAATTTAATAAAAATCGTAAAAACACTTGATTTTTCAAAAAGACTGTGATATAATAATTTACGTTAAATTTGCTTGGGCCTTTAGCTCAGTTGGTTAGAGCATCCGGCTCATAACCGGACGGTCCGGGGTTCGAGTCCCTGAAGGCCCACCATGAAAAAAGACTATTCTTCGGAATAGTCTTTTTTCAGTTATATTTGCCTTGCGGCAAGTTATGAGTTATGATTGCTTCGCAAGTTATGAATTGAATTTGTCAATGTCTGTCTTATAGAGGGCAAATATATCATAACTGCAAACGAAGTTTGCGCCATAGTTCTAAACGATTAACTTGCATCTAAACCATTCGTTATATTTTATACTACAAAAACCGCAATACAAGAGTATTGCGGTTTTCTTAACCTTTATTTTTCTGAAATATTATTTGTCCTGCCTAGAATATAATCAACAGAGGTTTCATATAAATCTGCGAGTTTTATGAGCATAGAGACCGGTATTTCTCTTAGACCACGCTCATACCGTGAATATACCTGGCGATTGCACACCAAATGGTCTGCGACTTGCTGCTGAGTTAAATCGTTATCAATTCGCAAATCATACAATCTTTTAAAATACATTAAAATCACCTCTTGATTTTAATGTTACCATATGGTAATATAATATTTTGAGAATGGTGCCGTTTGGCACCTTAGAATAGGCAGAGGGGGATTATGTATGGATATAAGGCTGGAATTACTAAAGCGATATATATCAGATTTTATAAACGGCAACTTAAAGGATTTTGAAATAGATGCCTGCGAAGTTGCTGACAAAGATGTTGGGCGAAATTAAAAATATAATAAAGAATGAGAATTACTCCGATTTTGATGCTATAGAAAAGATTGTGCGTTTATTCGAGAAATATCAAATTGATTGTGGATACAGACATGATTTTTAACAAAAATAAGATTGAAAAAGCAGCAAATCTAAAAAAAGTAAAAAATTTTACAGTAGGGCATTTTTTATACTCCACAAATGTAAAAACCTCTTGCAATTTCACAAAAGATGCAGTATAATGTAGTTGTCGGTGAAAACTGGTACAGTGTATATATTAATTTGGAGGAAAAAAGCATGATTAAAATTGGTCTTATAGGCGTTGGCGCTGTTGGCGAAATGCACAAGGAGGCAATTGACGGGCATCCGGATTGTGAACTGACAGCTGTTTGTAACCGCACCATTTCCAAAGCAGAAAAAATGGCAGAGGGCACATCCATCCACTGTTATTCCGATTACAAGGAAATGATGGAAAAAGAAGAGCTGGATGCGGTTATTGTTAATTTGCCTCATGACATGCACCACGACGTAACCAATCATATATTAAATTGTGGGGTTTCTGTTTTAGTTGAAAAACCTATGGCTATGACTGTGGCAGAATGTGATTCCATGATGAAAACAGCCGAAAAAAACGGCGTTATTTTAGCAGTTGGTCACGTACAGAGATACTATGACTGCCTCAGAGGATTAAGAAAACTTATCGCAGAAAAACGTCTTGGCAAGCTGTGTGCTGTGACTATAAAACGTAACTGTGATTATTTTACAAACCGTGCAGCATGGTTCCTGGACAAAAAACAGTCGGGCGGCGGAATTCTGATGAATTACGGTGCTCACTCCATGGACATTTTGTTCTACACAACAGGACTTTCGGTAAAACGAGTTGCTGCTGTGGGAAACAATTTCCTGACAGACCATAATGTTGAAGCAACTGCTCAGGTTCTTCTTGAGATGGAAGGTGGCGTAGGCGCAAGCATCCTCCATTGTGGTTGCAAAGTTCACGGGGAAGATGAATTTATCTATTATTTCACAAACGGTACAGCGCAAATCCGTAACGGTCTTGAGCTCTGGATATCCGAAGGCGGCGCGCCCTATGAAATGGTGGATACCAGCAACGAGGGTATGCATGAAAACTTTATGATTGACCAGATTGCTGAATTCATAAAGATGATGAAAGGTGAACCCAATGAAATGGTTACGGCAGAATATGGCCGCGACGTTATTGCAACTTTAGAACAGGCATTTGAACAGATAGAAAATTCCTAATAAACGACACACAAAAATCCCCCGGAATAAGTTCCGGGGGATTTTTATTTTACTTTAAAACCACACAGTCGTCGCCGAGAAATTCTTTGAGCTCTGTCAGGCAGTTTTCTGTCGGAGAAACGGAAAACTCGCTGTCTGCAACAAAAGTTTTCTTGGTTTCTTCAAGATAAATATAAACAGGGGTTGTGCCCGAATGTTTTTTAAAGATTTCTTTCACCTGCGGAAGAAGAAAATCTTTGCCGAGCTTTAGCTTGACATAGAGTTTTCCTGCAGGAGCAGGGACAGTCATATTCTCAAGCAAAACAATATCTTCTGCAATGATTTTTGACTGGTTGTCGCCAATGTCAAGTCTGCCGCGGATGGCAAGCGGGACATCCTCTGAAAGAAGATGGCGTACTTTTTCATAAAGCTTTGAAAAGACAACAATTTCCACCGAGCCAAACATATCTTCCACAGTTAAAAAGCTCATGGTACCGCCCGATTTTGTTACCTTGTCATTTTTTGCGGAAAGTATGCCGATATAGGTGACATTCTGACCGTCAGACAGAGAGAAGGTTTCCTCTTCGGTTTCCTGCAGGTCTTTGCAGGAAATGTGGGGAATTTTGGAAACAAGCTCGCTATAGGCTTCGAGCGGATGACCCGAAACATAAAGCCCCAGCATTTCTTTTTCCATTTTCAAAAGCTCTTTCATAGGGATATCGGGAACAGCTTTAAAATCGCTTGGTTTTTCTTCTGCAAGAATATCGCCAAACAGGGAAAGCTGACCTGCGGCGTTACCTTTTTTCTCGTCCGAGAGTCTGTCCAGAACACGTTCATAGCCTTCGAGAAGCTGTGCACGGGAATGGGGCAACAGGTCAAACGCGCCGCCACGGATAAGGCTTTCGGCAGTACGTTTGTTAACGTCTTTTCCCTGCATGCGCTCTGCAAAATCGGTAAAATCGGTGAACGGGCCTTTTTTTCGTTCCTCAACAATAAGATTAACTGCGTTATGACCGACATTTTTGATTGCACCAAGCCCGAAACGGATGTTGTTTCCGCTGACGGAAAATTCGTCATAACAGGAGTTGATGTCGGGCGGGAGCACTTTTATGCCCATACGGTCACATTCGGAAATATACTGATAAATTTTGCCCGCATCCGACAAAACACTTGACAAAAGCGCTGCCATAAAATGAACGGGATATTTATATTTGAGAAAAGCTGTCCAGTAGGCAATTACCGCATAGCAGGCAGCGTGGGATTTGTTGAAAGCATATTTTGCAAATTCCATCATTTCGTCAAAAATTTCGGTTGCAACCTCTTCACTGACGCCTGCACGAATTGCGCCGGGCACTTCAATGTTGCCCTTTTCGTCCACTATACCGTAGATGAAATTTTTTGCTTCCTGTGCCATAACGTCAAGCTTTTTCTTGCTCATTGCACGGCGGACAAGGTCGGCTCTGCCAAAAGAATAGCCGCCGAGTGTGCGGACAATTTCCATAACCTGTTCCTGATAGACCATACAACCGTAGGTTACATCTAAAATGGGCGCAAGAAGCGGGTGCTTATAGGTTATTGACTGCGGATTGTTCTTATTTTTGATGTAAGCAGGAATCTGGTCCATCGGACCGGGTCTGAAAAGAGAAATTCCCGCAATTATATCTTCAAGATTTTTCGGTTTAAGCTCTCGTATAAAGCTGCGCATACCGCGGGATTCAAGCTGGAAAACACCATCGGTGTTGCCTTTTTCAAGCATTTCGTAAACACCGGGGATGTCATAATCCACAGTTGCAAGGTCAACCTCTTCCCCCAGATCGCGTTTTATCATAGCCAGCGCATCACGGATGATGGTGAGGTTGCGAAGTCCCAGAAAATCCATTTTTAAAAGACCCATTTCTTCCACGGTATCTTTGATAAACTGGGTTGTAATAGCATCGCCATTCTTGGAAAGAGGTACAAAATCAGTAACCTCGCTGCCGCAGATAACAACGCCTGCTGCGTGGACAGAACTGTGACGGACCATACCCTCAAGCTCTTTTGCGGCGTCAATAACTTTTTTTACATCCTCGTCCTCTTCATATAAGGCGGCAAGCTCGGCGCTGTCTTCAAGTGCTTTGTCAAGAGTGATGTTAAGCTCTTTTGGTATGAGCTTTGCAATTTTGTCCGCATCGGAATAGGGGATATCAAGAGCTCTTGCACAGTCGCGGATTGCCTGTTTTGCGCCTAAAGTACCAAAGGTTATAATCTGTGTAACATTTTTTTCGCCATATTTTTTTGTTACATAGTCAATAACTTCGCTTCGGCGTTCAATACAAAAGTCAATATCAATATCCGGCATACTCACACGTTCGGGGTTTAAAAACCTTTCGAAGATGAGAGAATATTTTATAGGGTCAATATCGGTGATGCTCAGAACATAGGAAACAAGGCTTCCTGCGGCACTTCCTCTGCCCGGGCCAACCATAATTTTATTTTCTTTTGCAAACCGTATAAAATCCCAGACGATAAGAAAATAGTCAACATAACCCATCTGGTTGATGGTGTTAAGCTCATAGTCAAGACGGGACAAAAGTCCCTGATAGTCGGTCGGGTATTTTGCTTTAAGTCCGTCATAACACTGTTTCTTTAAATATTCAAAACTGTCCTCGCCGGTGGGGACTTCAAACTTTGGTAAATGGTATTTGCCAAACTCAATTTCAACATTGCACCGCTCTGCAATTTTCACGGTGTTTTCTGTAGCTTCGGGAATATGTGGGAAAATGGCAGACATTTCCTCGGCAGATTTAACGTAAAACTCGTCGGTAGAAAATCTCATGCGGTTTTCGTCCGACACTTTTTTGCCGGTCTGGATGCAAAGAAGAATGTCCTGATATTTGGCATCTTCTTTTGACACATAGTGAATATCGTTGGTGACAACAAGCCCCAGCCCATATTTTTCGGCAAGTGTTATAACGTGCGAATTAACAGTTTTCTGTTCGGGAATACCGTGGTCCTGCAATTCCAAAAAGAAATTGTCTCTGCCAAAAATTTCTGCAAAACTTTTAACATAGTTTTCTGCTTTTTCAAAATCTGATTCCATAATGCTTCGTGGGATATCGCCCGCAAGACAAGCAGAAAGAGCGATTATGCCCTCGCTGTGAGCGCGGAGAAGCTCAAGGTCAACCCTTGGTTTATAATAAAACCCCTCGGTGAACCCGGCAGAAACAATTTTTATAAGATTGTGCCAGCCGGCATTGTTTTCGGCAAGCAGAACAAGGTGGCCCGGCTCGGCGTCCTGTCTGCCTTCCATTTCAAAACGGCTTCTCGGAGCAGTATAGACTTCACAACCTAAAATGGGTTTAATCCCTTGTTTTTTAGCTTCTTTGTAGAAATCTATTGCGCCGTACATGTTGCCGTGGTCGGTTATGGCAATGGAGGTCATACCAAGCTCTTTTACCTTTGATATGAGTTTTTCAATTCTGCAGGCACCGTCCAGCAGACTAAACTGAGTATGAGTATGTAAATGAACAAAATTATTCATCATTCTTCACCTCCGTCAAGTTCTTTTGCAAGCTCCATAAGCTTTCTCATCCTGTGGTTAACACCCGATTTGGTAAGGGGCGGTGAGGTAAGCTTTGCAAGCTCGGTAAGAGAAAGTTCCCTCTTTTCAAGGCGAAGCTTTGCAAGCTCGCGAAGTGAGGCGGGCAGACTTTCTATACCGATATATTTATCAATTTTGTCAATAGCAATAATTTGTCTGACAGCAGCATTAAGCGTTTTGTCAATGTTTGCCGCCTCCGAGTTGCCAATGCGGTTGAGGTGGCTGGAAATACGTTTGTTAAACCCCGTTTCAGACAGTTTCAGCGCTGCCCGGTCGGCACCTATAAGGGCAAGAACGTCGCAAATCAGGTCGTTGTCTTTGAAATAGGTGACATACCTTGATTTACGCTTAACTGTTTTGGGCATAATATCATAAAACTCAAAAAGAGAAGAAAACTCTCGGTTTAAACCAAAATGGGGAGTGGAAAACTCCAGATGATACTGTTTTTCAGGCGAGGAAATTGACCCGCCGCCCAGAAAAGCTCCCCGCAGAAAGCTGCGTCTGCAGCAATCTTCCGAAACATACGGAGGCAGAGAAAAACTCACATCGCCGAATTTTACAATGTCAAGCTCGTGCAGAAGCATTGCCGAGTCGGGAATTGTAAGAGTGTAAGACGAGCCCTTTTTTTCAAGAAAAGTAGTTATAAAAAACTGAGTTTCACATAGATTTTTTATGTAATTTAAAATCTCGGAACTTTCGTTTTTTATGGAATATGTAACAGTTTCTTTTTGCTGGGAAATTTTGCCCGAAAAAGAAATTAAGCCTGCAAGAAGCGCGTTCTGGCAACAGTGCGCCTGTGGAATGTTTTGCAAAAGCTCTTTTTTAACATCTGCTGAAAAGGACATGGTCTCACCTCTTTTCCAATCAAAAATATTTATAATTATATTATATCATAAATTTTTTCAGGATGCAATTTTTTGCTTGACAAAAATTAAATTTTATGCGACCATAGTTGCAGAGGGTGTGTAATATGAAAATAAAAGATTTTTTAAAAGATATGATAAGACGCTACTCGCAGCACGAAATTTCGCAGGCGGGTGGAGAAATAGCATATTTCGGCTTTCTTTCCCTTTTCCCGTTTATTGTCTATATAAACTTTATAATAACTTTGCTTCATTTTTCCTCCGGCGAGCTGATAGGCTTTTTCTCTTCTGTTCTGCCGGAAGAGGTTATTGATATAATTACTGCGTATATTGATTATATTTCCGGCATAAATTCGGTAGGCATACTGTCCATAGGTGTTCTGGCAACGATATATTCCGCTTCAAAGGTAATTCATGCCATGGAACAGGCAGTGGGGAAAGCCTACGGAATTAAAAAGAGAAAAACTTTTTTAAAAAGTTTGCTGTTTTCTGCAATTACGGTAATATGCATCGGTCTTTTTATTGCAGCAACCTGTATGATAGTGGTGCTTGGCAGAGAACCGGTGGAACTATTGCTTAAAGCATTCGGCGTGCAGAATCTCACCCTTTCGGTTATGATATTTAAATGGATTGTCGTAGCTTTGATTATGCTGGCAGTCTTTTGGATTA
The DNA here is from genome assembly GCA_045577655.1 of Clostridia bacterium. GTDB lineage: Bacteria > Bacillota > Clostridia > RUG12999 > RUG12999 > RGIG7450. The sequence goes on along the minus strand of JAZNIU010000001.1, from coordinate 43,641 downwards.
TTTATTATCTTATGCCCGATAAAAAGGTTACTTTTAAAAGAGTGCTGCCCGGAACGGTTTTTGCCGCAGCAGGTGTGGGAGTTTTGTCGTCGGCTTTGGGACTCTATGTCAAATTTGCTGCTTCGGCTGCAAATTTGTACGGATATATCGGAGCAATTTTTGTCGCACTGATCTGGATGTATTTTGTAGGAGTGATATTTGCTCTGGGTGCAGAAATAAACGGATATTTTGATAAAAAAAGAGCAGATAACGGATAGTTATCTGCTCTTTGAATTTTTGTTATGCAAGATCGCCCACGCCATTCAGAACATAAGTGGGTCGGTAGGGGAAATCGTCAAGCATTTCCTTTGTTGTAACTCCGCTTAAAACCAAAACGGTATCAATGGAAGATTCCATACCGGCAACAATGTCGGTGTCCATACGGTCGCCTATTAAAAGAGTTTCTTCACTGTGGCAGCCCAGGCGTTTGAGCGCGTGGCGCAGCATAAGCGGATTTGGTTTGCCTATAAAATATGCTTTTTTGCCGGTCGCAATTTCTATAGGCGATATAAGCGAGCCGGTGGCGGGGATAATTCCCGTTTCGGAAGGAGCGGTTATATCGGGGTTGGTGCCGATAAGCCGCGCGCCCTTTCTCACAAGGTCTATTGCCTTTTCAATTTTTTCGTAGCTGTAGGCACGGGTTTCGCCCATAACAACATAGTCGGGGTTAACATCGTTCATGCACACTCCCGCATCATAAAGAGCGTTCATAAGTCCTGCCTCGCCTATAACATAAGCACTGCAGCCGGGACTCTGGGTTTTAAGAAAAGAAGCGGTGGCAAGTGCGCTGGTATAAAAGTGTTCGGGCGAGACAGAAAGTCCCAGCCGTTTAAGTTTCTGGCTGAACTCAAGAGGAGTACGCTCCGAGCTGTTGGTCAGGAACATAAAATTTTTGTTTTCTAAAACCAGACGGTCCAGAAATTCGGGGACACCGTCCAGCAGATGATTGCCGTGGTATATAACACCGTCCATGTCGCATATAATGCTTTTCTTTCCTTTTAAAATGTCCATAAAATCGCCAACCTTTCACTTAAGCAGTAGCTCTTATAGTCGAACTCGCCTCAAACAAGCAAAACAACTGTTTTTCTATGTTGTCGTCCTTGAAATACGTCAAGCATTTGCGAGTATTTTAACAATATGCAGTGGAGTAAAAATCGGCGTCCAAAACGGGTGCGACTACAGGAGCTACTGCTTAATCTATACTATAGTGCAAAAAAGACTGATTGTCAACAAAAAAAGAGGAGAATTTTATAAAAAAGACTTGATTATTTATGGGAAAGAATGTATAATATATCTATATAAAGAAAAACGGAGGTAAAACAAATGGATCCTAATACAATTATGACCATTGCATATCTGGCGGTTATCATTGGTGTTTTCTATTTCTTTATGATAAGACCTCAGAAGAAAAGAGAAAAACAGACAAGAGATATGATAAACGCCATTCAGGTGGGCGACGACATTTTAACAATCGGCGGCATCAGAGGAACAGTTGCCAGAATAAAAGACGACAGACTGTTTATCGAATCTTCAAAGCAGGACAAAACTGTTATAGAAATCGAAAAATGGGCTGTTAAAGATGTTCTTAAATACGTTGAAGATAAGTAGGTAGTTGTTATGCCAGCAAAAAGAGGAAACGAAAAGAGGATAGTCCCGGAAAAAGTGAAAAAAATGTTTTTCTTTTTTCTGCCCTATTGGATATTGTCCTTTTTGGCGGTTTTGTTAATATTTTCGCTTGTTGCGGTAATATTTCTTATAACACCTCTTTCCCAGAGCACGTTTACGTTCATCTCCTGTCTGACTTTTATAGCGGCAGAGTTTGCGGTTGCATACTTTCTTGGTAAAACCTGCAAAATGCCGGCAGTCGTTTCGGGAAGCTTGTATGGGGGAGGGCTCTCGCTTATAATGCTTGTGCTGGGCCTTTGCACAGGAAGCATTTCTCTTTTCTCGCTGAAATTTCTGCTTATGTTTATTACCGGCGTGCTGATAGGAGCTTTTGCTTCAATTGCGGGATTTAATTCGCGACCCCGCAGAAGATACAGCAGATACGCGGTGAAAAAATAAAATATGTTGCCCATTCGGGCAGAAAGGAAATATAAAAATGAAACAGGTTAAAACTTTAAACAATTGTGTACTTAAAAACAGCGCTGCAAAAGGTGGCTGCGGCGAATGCCAGACATCATGCCAGTCTGCTTGCAAAACATCCTGTACAGTTGCAAACCAGAAGTGCGAGAAGTAAGACATGGTTCATTGCTTCAGCCTTTTTGACAAAAACATTGCTGTAGATGTTTACAGCGGTTGTGTTCATGTCATGGAAAAACCGGCATTTGAACTGACAAAATATTATGCTGAAAATGGATTTAACGCTGGCGGCCTTGATGAAAAGGCTGCCGGTTTTTGCGAAGGCATTGATTATGACCTTTTAAAAGAGGGATATGAAGAGCTTTCCGAGCTTTACAAAAGCGGGTTTCTTTTTACGGAAGACAGCTATGCTGAAATAGCGGAAAACCTGCACAAGAGTTCGGTTGTTAAAGCGCTCTGTCTTCATGTTGCTCACGACTGCAACTTAAGATGCAAATACTGTTTTGCGGACGAGGGAGCTTTTGGGGGGCCAAAAGGGGTTATGAGCGTTGAAACAGGCAAAAAAGCAATAGATTTTGTCATAGAAAAGTCGGGTACAAGAAAAAATATTGAAATAGACTTTTTCGGCGGTGAGCCGCTTCTTAACTTTGAAGCGGTTAAGGAAATTCTTGAATATGCAAGGTCGAAAGAGGAAGAAACGGGCAAACATTTCCGTTTTACCATCACAACAAACGGTCTTCTTCTTGACGACGAAAAAATAAATTACATAAACGAGAATATGGACAACATAGTTCTTTCTCTTGACGGAAAAAAAGAAACCAACGACAAGATGAGAGTAAGAGCAGACGGCAGAGGATGTTATGACGACATTGTGCCGAAGTTTATAAAGGTTGCCGAATCGAGAAATCAGGACAGGTATTATGTAAGAGGCACTTTTACAAGAAACAACCTTAACTTCTCGGAAGATGTGTTGCATTTTGCAGACCTTGGTTTCAAGCAGGTTTCGGTTGAACCGGTTGTTGCACCGGACAGCGCGGACTATGCTCTTCGTGAAGAGGACCTTCCGATTATTATGGAAGAATATGAGAAGCTTGCAGCCGAGATGATAAAACGCAAAAAAGAGGGAAAAGGGTTCAACTTTTTCCACTTTATGATAGACCTTGATCAGGGGCCGTGTGTTATAAAAAGGCTCAGCGGCTGCGGCAGCGGATGTGAATATCTGGCTATTACCCCGGATGGAGATATTTTCCCTTGCCACCAGTTTGTTGGTATGGAAAATTTCAAAATGGGCAACCTAGATGAAAAAACTTTTGATGACGACATCAGAAAAAGTTTTGACGCATCAAATGTTTACACCAAGCCCGACTGCAAAAAATGCTGGGCGAAGTTTTATTGCAGCGGCGGTTGTCCCGCAAACGGCTGGAATTTCAGCGGGGACATAAACGGAACCTACGAACTTGGTTGTAAAATGCAGAGAAAACGTGTGGAATGTGCGATAGCAATAAAAGCATCTCTCTAAAAACTATTGACTATTTTTATAAAAACAAGTATAATAATGTAGTTGAAAACAAACTGCAAGGAGGCAATAATAATGAAATCAAAAAGCATCGTAAAGCTTTTGCTGACATTTGTTCTGATTGCGGCAGTAGCTTTGGTTACCTTGTCCGGACTTAAAATCGGAACATATCAGCTGATGCCTGTTACAGACAACATCAAGCTTGGTCTTGATATAGCCGGTGGTTCCTACGTAGAATTTCAGGCAGTTGAGGGGGAAACAACAATTTCCGAGCTCTCAACAGAGCAGGTTGACACAACAATAGCAATTCTCCGCCAGAGAGCAACATCTCAGGGCTACACAGAAGCTCTTGTTACCTACACAAACAACGGAAGATTCAGAGTTGAACTCCCCGACGTTAAAGACCCCAACGAAGCATCAAAGCTTCTTGGTAAGGTTGCAAAGCTCACATTTACAGACCCTGAAGGCGCAGTTGTTATAGACGGAACAGATATTGCAAATGCAACATATCAGTATGGTCAGGCAACTGACGAAGGTTATCAGCACTATGTTGCACTTGAATTTACAAGTGAGGGCAGCAAGAAATTTGCTGAAGCAACATCAAGACTTATCGGACAACCCATTTCAATCAACCTCGACGATGAACTGGTATCAGCTCCGATAGTTCAGACTGCTATAACAGAAGGCAGCGGCGTTATCACAATTGGTAACAGCGCAGAAGCAGAAGAGGAAGCAAGAAACCTTGCAAACCTTATAAGATCGGGTCAGCTCCCCTTTGCACTTGAAGAAGTTGGTCTTTCCACAGTGTCAGCAACACTTGGTCAGAACTCTTTCCAGGCAAGCTTGCTCGCGGGCCTTATAAGCATCATTCTCATCGCTTTGTTTATGATAGTTTTATACAGACTTCCCGGCGTTGTTGCAGCAATAGCGCTTGGCATATATGCACTTTTGACAGTGCTTGTTCTCGGACTTTTCGGAGTTAACCTCACACTCCCGGGTATCGCAGGTATCGTGCTTTCACTGGGTATGGCGGTTGACGCAAACGTTATTATATTTGAACGTATAAAAGAAGAAATGAAAAACGGCAAAACTCTTAAAGCTTCGGTTGACGCCGGCTTCCACAGAGCAACCACAGCAGTTGTTGACGCAAACATCACAACACTTATTTCTGCAGGCGTTCTCTGGATACTGGGCAGCGGTACAGTAAAAGGTTTTGCAATAACACTCTTTATTGGTGTTGTTGTGAGTATGTTCACAGCAATCTTTGTTACAAAGTTTATAATGAAACAGCTTATAGGGCTTAACATCAAAAACACAAAGCTCTATGTGGGCGGAATTAAATAAGGAGGTGACAGAGCATGTTTAGTATTATGAAACACTACCCCAAATTTATGGCAGTTACAGCTGCATTCATACTTGTTGGTATAATTATGTTTTTTGTAGGCGGCGGCTTTGTTACCGACATCGACTTCTCAGGCGGTACAATGATTAAGCTTGACATGGGAAAAGCGTTTAACGCAAACGACCTTTCCTCTTTCATCAAGAAAACAACAGGCGTTGACGCTACTGTTCAGACAAGCCTTGATGCAGACAACTTTGAAGCAACAATAAAAATGGTAAGCCTTGATGCAGAACAGAGAGCAGAGCTTTTTGCTGCAATTGAAAAGGAATATGGCCTCAGCGGAGATTATATGCTTTCAAACGAAACAATCACTCCGCTTGTGAGCAGCGAAATCATTTTCAACGCTCTTCTTGCTATAATTATTGCAAGCATCCTCATTCTTATCTACATTGCAATCAGATTTGCATTTGCACCGGCAGTAGCTTCGGTTGTTTCACTTATACACTCGGTGCTTGTTATGATCGCGTTCTATATAATCTTCAAACGTCCGGTGAATGCTTCCTTTATAGCAGCAATCCTGACAATTATCGGTTATGCAATCAACGACACAATCGTAACTTTTGACCGTATCAGAGAAAACAAACGTTTTGCAAAGAAAGAATCTTTCAAAGATATTTGCGACAAGAGTATATGGCAGACAATGAGGAGAACTCTCAACACTTCCATTACTACAGTAATTACACTCATAATCCTCGCAATACTTGGCGAAGGAACAATAAGAGCATTTGTAATTCCTCTTATTGTTGGTGTTGTTGCAGGCACATATTCTTCAATATTTGTTGCAACACCTATCTGGTACCTGCTTGACGGCGGAAAAGGCGAAACAGTTAACAGAAAGAAAAAAGCATAGGAGACGGGCATATGAAAAAGGTTCTCAGCTTATTTGATAAATACACCTTTTGTCTTTGGGCAATTGTTATAAATCTTGTAATAACAATTACCATGGTGCCTTTTGTTCCGGGCGAAATGTTTAACCTTTTCGGTGTGTCGCTCTATTACACCCCAATACTCATACTGTCACCCGTTCTTATGGGTATTATATATGCCATCGTGGCGTCTTATGAAACTCCCGGCATATCTGACAGGAAAAAAACAGTATTCAGAGCCATAAAAATGGCTGATATAATAGTGTTTTATGCAGCAACAATCGCGGTATTGGTATACGCGGCAGTTCAGGGAAGAATTAACTTTTAAAACAAAAAAGCCGTCATCAATATGACGGCTTTATCTTTTGCGAGGTAAAAAATGAGAAGTTTTATTGCCGGAGAAAACGACAAAGGTCTCCGTCTTGACAAGTTTGTGCAAAAAGTGTGCCCCACGCTTTTTGGCGGGCTTTTATACAAATATATCAGAATAAAAAGAATAAAGGTCAATGGCAAGAAAACAGAGCTTTCCTACCGGCTTGCCGTGGGCGACAAAATTGATATGTACATAAACGACGAGTTTTTTGACATAACGGAAGAAAACGCTTTTCTTTCGACAAAATTTGTACCTGATATTGTCTATGAAGACGAGAATATTCTTGTGGTTAACAAACCACAGGGCATGGTGGTTCATGAAGACGATGACGGGGAAAAAGTAAACACGCTTATTTCGGGGATAAAAAAATATCTTTTCGACAAAGGGGAGTTTAATCCGGAGGAAGAAAACACCTTTGCCCCCGCACTTTGCAACCGTATTGACAGAAATACTGCGGGGCTTGTTATTGCAGCAAAAAATGCTGAATCGCTCAAAATTATGAACGATAAAATCAAAGACAGAGAAATCGAAAAGTATTATTATTGTCTTGTGAAAGGTGTGCCCGTCAAAAAAGAAGGACTTTTAAAAAACTATCTGCTGAAAGACGAAAACAAAAAAGAAGTGAAAGTTTTTGACAAACCGGCACCCGATGCAAAAACCGCATTGACGGAATATGTGGTGAAGCAGGACAGAAAAGCATACAGTCTTGTAGAAGCCAGGCTTCTTACGGGAAGAACACATCAGATAAGAGCGCAGTTTGCCCATGCCGGTCACCCGCTGATGGGGGACGGAAAATACGGCGACCCCGAATTTAACAAAAAATCGGGTATAAAATATCAGGCGCTTTGTTCATATAAAATCATTTTCAGGTTTGAAACAGATGCCGGTAGGTTAAACTATCTAAATAATAAGGAAATATCCTTAACACAGGAGGATGTGCTGGCGCTGTGGAAACCAAAAAACCTTTAAAGGTTTCATAATTTAACAAAAATGTAATATAAAAACATCAAAAATTGTGGTATAATGATATTGGCAAGATGTGTCAGCTGCCAAGGTCCTGAATGAATTCAGCGGCTTTTTCGCGGCTGTCGAAGGTTTTTCCTTCGGTAAGCATATCCTGCTGATACTTAAAAAGAGAATAAACATCTATATAATCTATTTTGTTTTTTTGCAAAACAGTCCCGTCGGGAGAAAGTGTATAAAGACAGACGATGTCATCTTCAAGACATATTTTGTATGTGTCTGCCGGCGGAACTTTTGGAGAAATAGCAACTTCCGTTGTTTTCTGCGGTGGCTCCTGCGGTTTTTCCTGTGAAAAGGTTGCCACCAGTGAAAGTACAGCTACAAAAACGCAAATTAAAATGGGAATAAGCTTTTTAGACATATAAAACCAATCCTTTGTCAGTTTTTGGTTAGTATTTGCAAAAAAAACAAAAAATATCCATCCAAAGTGGAGGTCAACCAATGAGAAAGAAGAAAAAAGAAAAAATAACCGGCAGAAAAGCTGTTAAAATGCTTCAGTCGGCGCTTCTGCTTATAGGAATTATTGCTGCATGCTATATAATATGGCAGGTTGGGGCAATGATTATAGATGCCTATAACTTTGACATAACACTTTATAAAACCGATATGGCATCTACTATCTATGCCGTTGACCAAGACGGAAACTATAAAGAATATGAACAACTCTATTCAGAAGTGCGGAGAGTTTGGGTGCCCATAGAGAAAATCCCTGTCCACGTGCAAAAAGCGGCTGTTGCGATAGAGGACGAACGCTTCTATTCTCACCAGGGTGTTGACCTTAAAAGAACGCTGGGCGCATTTTCCGGATTTATTGTTGGGAAAAAGGATTATGGCGGAAGTACAATCACCCAACAGCTTATTAAAAACGTTACAAACGAGAAAGACACAACGGCTGCAAGGAAAATGAAAGAGATTTTCCGAGCTCTTGTGCTTGAAACCCAGCTGGAAAAAGACGAAATTTTAGAGTATTATCTAAATGTTATATATTTTGCAAACAGCTCCTACGGAATACAGACGGCTGCCCAGACATATTTTGGGAAAGACGCTTCCGAACTTGACCTTGCGGAAGGTGCGGCAATTGTGGGAATAACCCAGGCGCCAAGCTACTACGACCCTTTCAGAAACCCTGAAAACAACAAGGAAAAACAGGAAATTGTCCTTAACAAAATGCTTGAGCTTAACCTCATTACCGAAGAGGAACACAGGGAAGCCGTGAATAAAAAGCTTGAGTTTTCAGACGGTAGCGAGAGACACGACCATGCAGGCGGAATAAACTCATATTTTGCTGAAACGCTGGTGAAAGTTCTTACTCCTCAACTTAAAGAAAAGCTTAACCTGACCGACGAACAGGTTAATCAGATGATATATACCGGCGGACTTAAAATCTATTCCACTTTAGACGCACACGTCCAGGAAAGTATTGACAAAGTGTTTGAAGATTCAGACAACACAAAACTTTTCCCGAAACTTGCGGGAGATGTTCAGCCCCAGGCGGCAGTTGTTGTTATTTCGGTAGAAGATGGTTCGGTTAAAGGTCTCAGCGGCGGCATAGGCAAAAAACAGGGCAACCTGGTTTTAAACCGTACCACAGACACACCCCGTCAGCCCGGCTCTTCCATAAAGCCTTTGGCAGCATACGGGCCGGCGGTGGAGCTTGGCATTATGGAACCTGCCACTGTTATTGTTGACGAGCCTTTTTCAAGAGGCGGATGGTCTCCCAGAAACTGGTATAAAGGTTACAAAGGAAAAGTTACAATGCAGCAGGCGGTTGTTCAGTCCATGAACATACCGGCAATAAAAACAGTGGAACAGGTTGGGGTTGAAAACTCCTACCGTTTTGCAAAAGAAAAATTGGGTCTTTCCACACTTGTTGACCCGGACGACAAAAACCTTTCTGCTCTGGCACTTGGCGGTATGACGCGCGGAGTAACCGTTATGGATATGACTGCTGCGTACAACTCATTTGCCGCAGATGGAATTTATACAGAACCCTACCTTTACACAAAGGTGCTGGACCGTGACGGCAAAGTTCTGCTTGAACACAAAGTGGAGAAAAGACAGGTCTTCTCCAAACAGACAGCAAAAACCATGACCAGCGTTTTAAAATGTACGGCAGAGGGGTCGCTGGGTATATCTGCGTCGCTCAGCGGACAGGTTTCTGCAGGAAAAACGGGAACAACAAATGAAGACAAAGACAGGTGGTATATGGGATATACCCCATACTATACAGCGGGTGTATGGTACGGCTATGATATAGCAAAAACAGTGCCCTATTCGCAGACAAGCGTTGTGGCGCACAGGCTGTGGAAAAACGTTATGAATAACATACATGAACCACTCGCGGCAAAAAGCTTTAAAAACTTGCCTGCGCCGGTGCCGGACATTCCGCCGGAAGAGTTCTTCTTGTGCGAAGAAACAGGTCTTCTTGCGGGCGAAACCTGTCCTAAAAAGCAGATAACCGCGGAAGAGGCAGAAGGCCTTGAGGCGTGCAATATTGTGCACCAGGTTCAGCAACCTTCAGAGGAAAATCAACCTCAGCCTCCGGCGGAAAATCAGTCGGACGACTCGGCAATGTCAAGAAACTGAAAAACACTTTTAAAAAGCAGAAATTTCGTGTGAAATTTCTGCCTTTTTTTAGTGTTTGAAAGGGTTTAAAAGAATATTTGTTGAAAATCAACAAAACGGGTCGACAAATATAGTCAATTTTGTAAGTAAAAAGTGTAGCATTTTTGTGAAAAAGGTGGTATAATGATAGGTGGCGTAAAAGGTATATTTATATACCTTGTCAAATTAAGCAAAATACATATTTGGTAAATTGACATTGAATAATAAATTGGGAGGAAAATACTATGAAAAAACCATCAGTTGCATTTAAAGGCACAAAAGAGCAGGAAGCGCAGCTTCTCGAGGTAATTGCAAAGTACAAAGGCACAGACGGCGCTCTTATTCCTGTTTTGCATGAGGCACAGGATATCTACGGATATCTTCCCATTGAGGTTCAGAAAATAATTTCTGAAAATCTTGGTGTTTCACTTGCTGAAATTTACGGTGTTGCAACATTCTATGCAAGATTCACTCTTGAACCAAAAGGTGAAAAACAGGTTGCTGTATGTATGGGTACTGCTTGCTATGTTAAAGGCAGTGGCGACATACTTGAAAGAATCAAAAAGAATCTGGGAATTGAAGTTGGCGGATGTACTCCGGACGGTAAATTCTCTCTTGAAGCAACACGTTGTATAGGTGCTTGCGGTCTTGCTCCTGTAATGACAGTCAACGAAGAGGTTTACGGAAGACTCACAGTTGACGAAATTGATGGAATCCTTGCTAAATACAAAGACTAAATTGTAAGGGGTTTGTGTTATGCGCTTATCCGAAATAAAAGATATCCTTGATGCAAAAGTTTTAACCGGGGAAAATGAAGAGCAGATTGACGGCTGCGAAATAAACACAGCTTGTGGCTGCGACCTGATGAGCGATGTTCTGGCTTTTGTGAAAGACCAGTCGCTTCTTCTGACGGGGCTTATAAATCCCCAGGTTATAAGAACTGCAGAAATGATGGACATTGTTGCTATTTGTTTTGTCAGGGGCAAAATCCCGCCCGACGATGTTATAGAGCTTGCTAAAAGCAGGGGAATATACATTTTAACAACAGATTATCCGCTTTATTCTGCCTGCGGGAAACTTTATGAAAGTGGGCTCGGAGGTAAAAGTCGTGCTTAAACGATATGAAATATCGGGCAGCGATTTTTCCGGCGCAGGCCAGGCATCAAGCGATTTTAAAACGGTTCTTAAGAAAATCGGCGTATCATCCGATATTGTCCGCAGAATTGCGATAGCTATGTACGAGGCGGAAATAAACACCGTTATACATGGCGGCGGAGGATGGTGTGAGGCAGAAATAACGGACAGCAAGATTAAAGTCGTTTTCAGCGACAATGGTCCGGGAATTGCCGATATAGACCTTGCAATGCAGGAGGGTTATTCCACTGCAAGCGACAAAATAAGAGAACTTGGGTTTGGAGCAGGCATGGGACTGCCCAATATAAAAAAATATACCGACGACCTTCAGATAAAGACAAAACAGGGAGAAGGAACAACAGTGACGCTGACAATCAATCTGTGAGGTGACTATATGGAATATTTTCATTCAGTTACATTAGACAAGAGCAAATGTCACGGATGTACAAACTGCATAAAAAGATGTCCGACCGAAGCAATCAGAGTGCGCGGCGGAACTGCAAAAATCATAAAAGAAAGATGCGTTGATTGTGGCAAGTGTATAAGACTTTGCCCATATCATGCCAAACGTGCCAAAACGGATTCTTTTGATATGCTTGGCCTTTACAAATATAACATTGCCTTGCCTGCTCCGGCTTTTTACGGGCAGTTTAAAGATGTTGACGACATAAACGTCATACTTACAGCACTTAAAAGAGCGGGGTTTGACGATGTGTTTGAGGTGGCACGGGGCGCAGAAATAATAAGTGCTGCCACAAGAGATATTCTGGCAAAAAAGGAAATGCCTCTTCCGGTTATAAGCTCTGCCTGCCCGGCAGTGCTGAGGCTTATAAGAGTGCGATTCCCCGACCTTATCAGCCACATTTTGCCGCTTTGTTCGCCAATGGAGCTTTCTGCATCTCTTGCAAGAAAGCAGGCGATGGAAAAAACGGGGCTTCCCGACGAGGAGATAGGTGTGTTTTTCATAACACCTTGTCCGGCGAAAGAAACAAGCGTTAAGGCGCCACTGCTCAGAGATAAATCAAGTGTCAGCGGTGCCATTTCGATAGCTGATGCCTATATGAGAATACGAGGAATTGTTAAAGGAATTGATGAGCCGGAAAAACTTTCCCGCGCGAGCTTTGAAGGAGTTTCCTGGGCACGTAGCGGCGGTGAGTGTAACGGAACGGGAGCTCCGAAAAGTGTGGCTGTTGACGGAATTTCCGAGGTTATACAAATCCTCGAGGATATTGAAGACGGAAAGCTTGATGATATTGAATTTGTTGAGCTTCTGGCGTGCGACGGCGGATGTGTTGGCGGCCCGCTTACTGTTGAAAACAGTTATGTGTGCGCAACACGTCTTAAAAACATGAAAGATTCGCAGGAAATGGCTGAAGAAATAACAGATATTGATTTTAGCAGTCTTAAATGGGACAGACAAATGCTTCCGGCTCAGGTTATGAAGTTGGATGACGACATGGAAAAAGCTTTGCAGAAGATTGAACTTATAGAACGCATTTTTGAAGAGATGCCAAAGCTTGACTGCGGCTCGTGTGGCGCACCGTCATGTAAAGCGCTTGCAGAGGACATAGCACTTGGGTACGGTTCGGAAAACGACTGTATTTTCAAAATGCGTGAAAAGGTGAAAATGCTTGCAAAAGAGCTTTTTGATCTTGAAGCACATCCACATGGAAGCCAGAATGAAACAGGCGGAAGACCTGATTTATAATGGAGGGGTTGGGATGACAGTTTCACAGCTTGTTAAAGAAATCGGACTTAAAGTTGTTACAAAAGAAGACTTTGAGGACAGAGAAATAAAAGGCTGTTTTGCCGGTGACCTGCTCAGCTGGGTTATGGGAAGAGCAAAACCTGACAGCGCGTGGATAACAATTATGACAAACATCAACATAACAGCTGTTGCCTCGCTTGTTGACCTTGCATGTATCATAATTGCCGAAGGCGCATCGCTTGGCGAAGATATTATAGAAAAAGCAAATGAGCAGAATATAATAATTCTTTCGTCCGATAAACCTTGCTATGAAACGGCAGTAGCCATAAACAAGGCGACAGGGTTATGATATATTATGATTTTCATCTTCATTCGGCACTTTCGCCCTGTGGAGATAAAGATATGACTCCTAACAACATTGTCAACATGGCAGCGATAATAGGGCTGGATGCAATAGCAATATCCGACCATAACACAATCGGAAATGTTAAAGCTGCAATGAAAGTTGGAGAAAATGTGGGAGTTAGTGTTATTCCGGGAATGGAAGTTGAAACCGCTGAAGAAGTACATATACTGACACTGTTTGAAGACATAAAAGCAGCCGAAGAGGTTGCAAAAGAGGTTTATAACCACCTGCCCGACATAAAAAACCGTCCGGAAATTTTCGGAAACCAGTTTTACATGGACGAAGATGACAATATAACCGGGGAAGAAGAGAAGCTCCTTATATCTCCGACGACATTGTCGATGGACGAACTTTTTGGGTTGGTGAAAAGTGTTGGCGGACTTTTTATTCCGGCGCACGTGGACAGACATTCCTACAGTATCCTGACAAACCTGGGATTCATTCCTGAACATTTGCAGATACAAGCGGTTGAGATATCAAAAAAGGTAGAAAGCGTAAGCTCGTATTTTGACAACAGACCCGACCTTAAAAATTATAAATATTTAAGAAATTCGGATGCGCACTATCTCACAGATATAGCGGAAAAAGACGCCTATCTTGAAGAAACGGAGCTGAAAAAATTTTTTGATGGCTGGAGGGTATAATGCAGGAGCTGTCTTTACATATACTTGACATAATACAAAACTCTGTTAAGGCGGGAGCTGATAACATAGAGGTTTTGGTGGACGAGAACAAAGAAAACAATCTTCTCACAATTGAAATTGTTGATGACGGTTGCGGTATGAGCGAAGAATTTTTAAAAAAGGTTCGCGACCCCTTTGTCACAACCAGAACAACAAGGAAAACCGGTCTTGGGATTTCGCTTTTTGAAGCAGCGGCAATCCAGTGCGGCGGCGGACTTGACCTCACATCTGAGTTGGGGAAGGGAACAAAGTTTAAAATCTGGTTTGAATATGACAATATAGACCGTGCTCCGCTGGGGGATATGGCAGCTACTATGGTGACCGCAGTTTCCGGGTCACCGGATATAAGATTTTTATACAAACATAAAATAAACGGCAATGAATTTATCTTTGATACAAAAGAGATAAAGGAAATTCTCGGTGAAGTCCCTCTTAATGAACCCGAAATTATAAACTGGATGGACGGGTTTATAAGAGAAGGAACAGCCGATATAAATATATAACCAATTTACTTTTAAATATTTAAGGAGGATAACATGAAAAGTTTAGCTGAATTACAAGAAATTCGAAACAAAGTGCTAAATCAGGTGAATTTGCGTAAAGAACGCGAAGATGGTGTAAGAGTGGTTGTAGGTATGGCAACCTGCGGTATTGCAGCAGGTGCAAGACCTGTTCTTGCAGCATTTGCAGCAGAAATTGAAAAAAGAAATCTGCTTAATGTTACTGTTGCGCAGACAGGATGTATCGGTATGTGCCACTATGAGCCTATCGTAGAGGTTTATATGCCCGGCGAAGAAAAGGTTACATACGTAAAAATGACAGAAGAAAAAGTTGCCCGCATTGTTGCGGAACATATAATCAATCAAAAACCGGTTGCAGAGTTTACAATCGGTGCTGCAGAAAAATAAGGAGGCAAAGCAGATGAACAATACATACAGAGCGCATATTCTGGTATGCGGCGGTACGGGCTGTACCTCTTCCGGTTCGGTTAAAATCCAGGACGAGTTTGAAAAACAGCTCAAAGAAAAAGGTCTGGAAAATGAAGTAAAAGTTGTTCAGACAGGTTGTTTCGGACTCTGTGCTCTCGGTCCGATAATTATCGTTTATCCTGAAGGCGCTTTCTACAGCATGGTTCAGGTGGAAGATGTTAAAGAAATTGTTGAAGAACACATCCTCAAAGGTCGTATTGTAAAAAGACTTCTTTATGATGAAACAGTTCAGGACGACCAGATAAAATCTCTCAACGAAGTTAACTTCTACAAAAAACAGATGCGTGTAGCACTTCGTAACTGTGGTGTTATCGACCCTGAAAATATTGAAGAATATATTGCTGTTGATGGTTACCAGGCGCTTGGTAAAGTTTTAACAGAAATGAAACCTGAAGAAGTTGTTGAACTTGTAAAAGCTTCCGGTCTCAGAGGCCGTGGCGGTGCAGGTTTCTCAACCGGCATGAAATGGATGTTCACAGCAAACGCAGTGGGCGACCAGAAATATGTTGCTTGTAACGCCGACGAAGGTGACCCGGGCGCATTCATGGACAGATCCATCCTCGAAGGTGACCCGCACAGCGTAATTGAAGCTATGGCGATTGCTGCTTATGCAGTAGGAGCAGACAAAGGCTTCATTTATATAAGAGCAGAGTATCCTATCGCGGTTAGCCGTCTTAACATAGCAATCCAGCAGGCAAAAGAAGCTGGTCTTTTAGGCAAAAACATTTTTGGAACAGACTTCAGCTTCGACCTGGAACTCAGACTTGGCGCAGGCGCATTTGTTTGCGGCGAAGAAACAGCTCTTATGAATTCCATCGAAGGCAAACGTGGCGAACCACGTCCCCGTCCTCCGTTCCCTGCAGTAAAAGGTCTTTTCGGCAAACCGACACTGCTCAACAACGTTGAAACTTACGCTAACATTCCTGCTATCATCAACAATGGTGTTGAATGGTTCCAGAACATAGGAACAGAAAAGAGCAAAGGAACAAAAGTTTTTGCTCTTGGCGGCAAGATTAAACACACAGGTCTTGTTGAAGTTCCTATGGGAACAACTCTTCGTGAAATCATTGAAGAGGTTGGCGGCGGAATCCCGAACGGCAAAAAGTTCAAAGCTGCCCAGACAGGTGGTCCTTCCGGCGGATGTATCCCTGCAAGCCACATCGACACTCCGATAGACTATGATTCACTCATGCAGATTGGTTCCATGATGGGTTCCGGCGGACTTATCGTTATGGACGAAGACAACTGTATGGTAGACATTGCGAAATTCTTCCTTGAATTTACTGTTGACGAATCCTGCGGTAAATGTGCTCCCTGCCGTATCGGTACAAAGAGACTCTATGAAATCCTTGAAAAGATTACTTCCGGTAAAGGCACACTTGAAGACCTTGACAACCTCGAAGAACTCTGTATTTCAATTAAAGAATCTGCACTTTGCGGTCTCGGTCAAACAGCTCCTAACCCGATTCTCAGCACACTCCACTATTTCAGAGATGAATATATTGCACACGTTGTAGACAAAAAATGTCCTGCCGGCGTATGTAAAGCGCTTCTTTCATACACAATCGATCCGGAAAAATGTATCGGATGTAGTGCATGTTCAAGAAAATGTCCTGTAGGCGCAATTTCAGGTGAAATCAAGAAACCGTTTGTTATAGACCAGTCAAAATGTATCAAGTGCGGTGCTTGTGTTGAAACCTGTAAATTTAATGCAATATCAGTAGGTTAAGAAAGGAGAATATGGCAAATGGTAAACTTAATCATTGACGGCAAAAGTGTTAGCGTGGCTGAAGGTACAACAGTTCTTGAAGCTGCAAAAATTGCCGGTATAAACATACCCACACTTTGCTATTTAAAAGATATAAATGAAATTGGTGCATGCCGTGTCTGCGTTGTTGAAATCAAAGGCGCAAGAGCACTTCAGGCTGCCTGTGTTTATCCTGTTTCCGAAGGACTTGAGGTTTACACAAACTCTCCGAGAGTAAGAAAAGCTAGAAAAGCTACAGTTGAACTTATTTTGTCCAACCACGACAGAAGCTGTCTTACATGTGTAAGAAACCGCAACTGTGAACTTCAGGCACTGGCAGACAATCTCGGCATTAAAGACATCCGTTTTGACGGAGAAAATATTAAACACGAAATAGACAAGTTGTCACCTTCTATCGTTCGTGACAACAACAAATGCGTGCTTTGCCGCAGATGTGTATCTGTTTGTAAAAACATTCAGACTGTTTCTGTTATCGACTCTGCATACAGAGGTATTGAAACAAGAATTGGCGGCGCATTTGATATGAGCCTCCATGAAGTTCCCTGCGTAAACTGCGGTCAGTGTATCAATGCCTGCCCGGTTGGCGCACTCTATGAAAACGGCCAGACAGACAAAGTCTGGGACGCTCTCGCAGACGGCAGCAAACACGTTCTTGTTCAGACAGCTCCCGCTGTTCGTGCCGGCATCGGCGAAGAATTCGGCATGGCTATGGGAACACCTACAACAGGGAAAATGGTAGCAGCTTTAAGACGTCTTGGCTTTGCCAAAGTTTTTGATACAGACTATGCAGCTGACCTCACAATTATGGAAGAAGGAACAGAACTTCTTGAAAGACTTAATAACGGCGGAAAACTTCCGATGATTACATCCTGTTCTCCCGGCTGGATTAAATTCTGTGAACATTTCTATCCTGAATTTATTCCTAACCTTTCAAGCTGTAAATCTCCTCACCAGATGTTTGGTGCAGTTCTTAAGAGCTACTATGCTGAGAAAAATAACATAGACCCGAAAGACATTTTCGTTGTATCTGTTATGCCTTGTAGTTCCAAAAAGTTTGAATCTCAGAGAGAAGAAATGAACGTTGAAGGTCTTGCAGACGTAGATGCAGTTATCACAACACGTGAACTTGCAGTTATGATAAAACAGGCAGGTATCAACTTTGCCGGTCTTGAAGACGAAGCATTTGACGATCCGTTTGGTATCGGTTCAGGTGCGGGCGTTATCTTTGGTGCAACAGGCGGCGTTATGGAAGCAGCTCTCCGTACAGTTAAAGAACTTGTTGAAGGAAAAGAACTTGACAATGTTGAGTTTGAAGCTGTAAGAGGTCTTAAAGGCATTAAAGAAGCAACCGTAAACGTTGGCGGAACAGACGTAAACGTTGCAGTTGTTCACGGTCTCGGCAATGCAAGAAAACTTCTTGAAGACATCAAAGCGGGCAAAGCAAACTATCATTTCATCGAAATCATGGCTTGCCCGGGCGGTTGTGTATGCGGTGGCGGTCAGCCTATCGTTGATGCAAAAACTCTTATGGATGTTGATGTTAAATCTGAAAGAGCAAAAGCTCTCTACACAGAAGACAGAAGTCTTGCAGTTCGTCAGTCTCATAAGAACCCTGCAATCACAATGCTTTATGATGAGTACCTCGGCAAACCGGGCGCTCACAAAGCACACGAACTTCTCCACACAAAATATACAAACAGAGGCATGTATAAAAACGTGTAATAACAAATTAAAGCGGACACTTTTGTGTCCGCTTTTTTTATGCAACAAAAAATGGCGAACCGGTTTTTTCGGTACGCCATTTAATTTTTTATAATGATGCGATGGTTTCTTCCACTTTTTCAAGCATTTCTTTATATGTTTTGCCTTTTGCAGCTTCTGCCTCAACAACCTCTTTTGGAGCTTTTGCAACAAAACCCTGGTTATTTAGTTTTCCTTCAACACGTTTGATTTCCGCAATGAGACGGTCGCGCTCTTTTGTGAGACGTTCAAGCTCTTTTTCGGTATCAACAATCTCGCCCAGCGGCAGAGAAATTTCTGCACCCTCTGTGACAACTGTCACAACATTTTCGGGCAGAACCGATTTGTCGGAAGAAATTATAACCTCTGATGCGGAAGCAAGCTTTTCAAAGAATATGCTGCCTTTTGCAAAAAGGTCGGTTTTGTTTGTGATGATATATGTTTTAACCTTTTTGGAGGGAACAACGTTCTTTTCTGCTCTGGCATTTCTGATGGCTTTAATAGCAGATTTAATAAGCTCAAAAGATTCTTCATCATCCGCATAGGAGAACTTGCCTGCAGTTGGCCAGTCTGTTCTCATAATAGTTTCGCCGTCGTGGGGGAGATGCTGCCATATTTCTTCAGTAATAAACGGCATGAAAGGATGCATAAGCTCAAGCGCTCTTGAAAGAACATAGCACAAAACTCTGCCCGCGTTTTCTTTGTCGTCGCCCTGGAGTCTCGGTTTTGTGAGCTCAATATACCAGTCGCAGTATTCGTCCCAGATAAAGTCATAAATTCTGCCGAGGGCAAGACCAAGCTCAAATTTTTCAAGGTTATCTGTAACCTCCGAAACAAGCTTGTCAAGCTTTGTCAAAATCCATTTATCTTCTATGGTGAGTTTATCTTTTGACGGAAGAGCCGTGTCTGTGTGGTCAATGTTCATAAGCACAAAACGTGCCGCATTCCACATTTTGTTTGCAAAGTTACGGCTTGCTTTAACACGTTCAATATAAAAACGCATATCGTTCCCGGGGGAGTTGCCTGTTGCGAGAGTAAATCTCAAAGCATCTGCGCCATATTCGTCAATAATTTCAAGCGGGTCAATGCCGTTGCCCAGCGATTTCGACATTTTTCTGCCCTCGCTGTCACGAACAAGACCGTGGATGAACACATGTTTGAACGGTTCCTGTTTCATATGTTCCATGCCCGAGAAAATCATTCTTGCAACCCAGAAGAAAATGATGTCATAACCGGTAACAAGAACGGAAGTGGGGTAGAACTTTTCAAGGTCTTCTGTTTTGTCCGGCCAGCCAAGTGTTGAGAAAGGCCAGAGAGCCGAGGAGAACCAGGTGTCAAGAACGTCTTCTTCCTGACGGACTTTGCCGCCACATTTTGGACAAACAGAAAGGTCTTCTTTTGAAACTTCCATATGTCCGCAATCCTCACAGTAGAAAGCAGGAATACGGTGACCCCACCAGAGCTGACGGGAAATACACCAGTCAAAAACGCCTTCCATCCAGTTGAGATATGTTTTGCTGAATCTGCCGGGAACAAACTGAACACGGCCATCTTTAACAACTTCAATAGCATCTTCGGCAAGCGGTTTCATTTTAACAAACCACTGGTCGCTTGTTATAGGTTCAACGGTGGTGCCGCAACGATAACATTCGCCAACATTGTGAGAATGTTCTTCGGTCTTATAGAGAAGACCTGCAGCGTCAAGGTCGGCAATAACGGCACGTCTTGCTTCATAGCGGTCCATACCCTCATATTTGCCGGCAAATTTATTCATTGTGGCATCGTCGTTAAGAACTTTAATCTGTTCAAGGTTATGACGTTTGCCAACTTCAAAGTCGTTGGGGTCATGGGCAGGAGTGATTTTAACAACACCTGTACCAAAATCCATCTCAACATATTCGTCCGCAACAACGGGAATAGGTTTGTTAACAAGCGGCAGAATAACATTTTTGCCCACCAGGTCTTTATATCTTTCATCGTCGGGATGAACAGCAAGAGCAGTGTCGCCAAACATGGTTTCAGGACGGGTGGTAGCGATTATAACAAATTCGTCTGTTCCCTCGATAGGATATTTTATATGCCAGAAATGGCCTGCCTGCTCAGAATAGGAAACCTCGGCGTCAGACAGTGCAGTAGCACATTTTGGACACCAGTTTATAATTCGGTTGCCTTTGTAGATAAGACCTTTGTTGTAGAGGTTAACAAAAACCTCGCGGACAGCTTTCGAACAACCCTCGTCCATTGTGAAACGTTCTCTTGACCAGTCGCAGGAACAGCCAAGCTGTTTGAGCTGGGAAATTATGCGGTCGCCAAAACGGTTTTTCCAGTCCCATACTCTTTCAAGAAACTTTTCTCTGCCAAGGTCATAACGGGTGAGACCTTCGTTTTCACGGAGATTTTCTTCAACCTTAATCTGAGTTGCAATGCCCGCATGGTCAGTGCCGGGAAGCCAGAGCGCTTCGAAGCCTGCCATTCTTTTATATCTCACAAGGATATCCTGCAGGGTTTCGTCAAGCGCGTGGCCCATGTGCAGCTGGCCTGTAACGTTGGGCGGAGGAATAACTATTGTAAAAGGCGGTTTTTTGCTGGCAGAATCTGCCCCAAAATAGCCTTTTTCCTCCCATGTTTTATAGAGCCGTGGTTCAAATGATTTCGGGTCGTATATTTTACCAAGTTCTTTTTCCAATGTAAAAACTCCTTTTATTTTAGTAAGCCGGTGGTGTAGAGCAATACCATTGCTGCTGCCGAAAAAAGCACACCCACAAGCTTTATTAAATTATTTGTTCTTTCAGAAAATTCTTTTTTGAAAATCGCTGCAAAAATTTTCGGTCCGCCGTAAATTACGGCTATGCCCAAAAAAGCGAAAAACCAGAGAATAAATGCGGTCAAAACCAAACACACATCCTTTCTTTAAACAAGATTTTTCACCTTGTTTATAAGTTTTTTCAATTTGGCTTAATTATATCACTTCAGGGCAGATATGTCAAGGCGACAACAACACATTTCTTGACAACTTTAGCTAAAAGAGATATAATTAACACAAACGGAATTTTACTTTATAAAATTCCTAAGAGTTGACGCTCTTTTGTGCTCTTTCGAGCACTGTGCTAACCTTCGGCGTCGTAAAAATGCCATTGCAAGCAAGCATTTTTAATCCTGGCAAAATAAATTCTTAGGTAGTTGGTTTATATAAATAGTTAGGAGGTAATATATATGAGAATAATTTTAGACGCGATGGGTGGAGACCTTGCACCTGAAGAACAGGTGATGGGAGCACTTTTAGCGGCTGAGACACTGGATGTTGACATTGTGCTCTGCGGAAACGAAGAGCTTATAAATAAAGAAATGGCTCGCTATGAAGGGAAAAAGGACAGAATAACAGTGCATCATTGCAGTGAGATAGTGGAAAACGAAGATGACCCGGTAAGAGCAGTGAGAAGAAAAAAAGATTCTTCTTTGGTTGTGGGAATGAAACTTCTTGCCGAGAAAAAAGCGGATGCCATTGTCACAGCGGGAAACACGGGAGCGGTTATTGCCGCATCTGTTTTTGAACTTGGCAGAATTCCGGGGATTACGCGCCCTGCTCTTGCACCGCTTATTCCTACCATGAAAGGCAAACCGTTTTTGCTTATGGATTCAGGTGCAAACTCTGTCTGCACACCCGAAAATCTTTATGGGTTTGCAATTATGGGCTCTCACTATATGGAAAATATTCTGGGCATTAAAAATCCGAAAGTTGGGCTTGTGAACATAGGTGCAGAGGAGAAGAAAGGAACTCCGCTTACCAAAGATACATACGCTCTTTTGAAGGATGCGCCAATAAACTTCATCGGAAACCTTGAAGCAAGAAGAATTCCGCACGGTGATGCAGATGTTGCCGTAACGGACGGGTTTACCGGAAATGTAATCTTAAAGCTGATAGAGGGTATGAGCGATTTTATGAAACATGCTTTCAAAGAAATTCTGATGAAAAACACTCTCACAAAAATTTCCGCACTTACTCTCAGTGGCGGACTTCGTGATTTCAAGAAAAAACTTGACTATAAAGAACATGGCGGCGCACCGCTTCTGGGCGTTGACGGACTGGTTATAAAAGCACACGGCAGTTCGGACAGGGATGCGATAGTAAGTGCTGTCCGCCAGGCGAAAAAAGCAATAGAAACAGACCTTTTAGGTAAAATAAAAAATGCACTTGAGGCAGGTGACGAAAATGTTGGAACTGAAGGGGATTTACAGATTTAAAAACGAGCAGCTGTTTGAGCTTGCAAGAACCCACACCTCTTATGCCAACGAAAAAAAGGCCGGCAAAAAGGAAAGCAACCAAAGACTGGAGTTTTTGGGAGATTCGGTGCTCAGCATCATTATAAGCGACTATATCTATAAAAACTATTCCCATCTGCCGGAGGGCTCGCTCACAAAAATACGCGCAGAGGTTGTGTGCGAAAAGAGTCTTTATGAAATTGCAAAAACCATAGGAATAGGCGAATATCTTCTCCTTGGGAAAGGGGAGGAAAAGGCGGACGGCAGAAAAAAAGTGTCCATTCTTGCAGATGCAACAGAAGCGGTTTTGGGAGCAATATACCTGGACTCAAACTTAGATACGGCAAGAAGAGCGTTTATGCCACTGCTTGAACCCAGAATTATTCAGGCTGCTTCCAAAGAAGGAAAAAAAGACTATAAAACGACTTTTCAGGAATTTGTTCAGCAAAACGGACAGGTTGACATAACATATAAAACGGTTAAAGAATCCGGTCCCGACCATAACAAAACTTATGATGTGGAGCTTTTTGTGAATGGGGAAAAAATGGGCAGCGGCAAAGGAAAAACAAAAAAAGAAGCTGAACAGATGGCTGCAAAAGATGCATTGGAAAGAGAAAAATGATAAAACATATAAATGTGCCGATTTTTGTTCCTCATAAAGGGTGCCCCAACGATTGTGTTTTCTGCAACCAGAAAAAAATTACCGGCACCACAGAAGAAAAAACATTGCAACAAGCAAGAAACACCATTGAAGAAACGCTTGAAACGGTGGGAAAAGACAGTTTTGTTGAAATTGCTTTTTTCGGCGGCAGTTTTACGGGGATAGAAAAAGAGAGGCAAAAAGAATATCTTTCGCTCGCAGGGGAATATATAAAAAGCGGGCGGGCCTCGGGCATACGGATTTCCACAAGACCCGATTATATATCCTGCAAAATTCTCGATATGCTGAAAGAATATGGTGTGACAGCGGTGGAACTGGGTGCACAGTCGATGGATGACAGGGTTCTTGAGCTTAACAGACGCGGGCATACTGCCGACGATACAAAAAAAGCGGTGAAACTCCTTAAAAGCTATGGGTTTGAGACGGGACTCCAGATGATGACGGGAATGTACGGGTCGGACACACAGACCGATTTATTCACCGGCAGAGCCGTTGCAGAACTTATGCCGGACACAGTACGGATTTACCCGACCGTTGTTCTTGATGACACATATCTTGCAGAGATTTACCGGGCGGGAGAATATCTGCCACCCACACTTGAGGAAACGGTAGAGGTTTGTGCCGGGCTTTTTAAAATGTTTGAAGAGAAAAACATCCGTGTAATACGGCTGGGGCTTCAGTCCACCGACACAATATGCGAAAAGGGCAGTATTGTGGCCGGAGCCTATCACAGTGCAATGGGCGAGCTTGTCCGTTCAAGGATTTTGCGGGAAGATATGGAAAAGAAAGTCCTTATGGGAGAAAGACAAATTTTTGTCCTGGAAAAGCTTTTGTCGGCGGCGATAGGACAGAAAAAAGAGAATATAAAATACTTTAAAGAAAAGTATGATGTTGATATAGAGGTTAAAGGGATATGAACATTCAGAATGCGAGAATAACCGTTTCGGCAGTGGGGCCGAAACAGTACCCCACGGACGGGCTTCCCGAGATTGCTTTTGCGGGCAGGTCGAATGTTGGGAAATCTTCTTTTATAAACAAGATGCTATGCAGGAAAAAACTTGCCAGGACAAGTTCAACTCCCGGCAAGACTGCACAGATAAATTTTTATAATATCGACGACACCCTCTATTTTGTTGATTTGCCGGGATATGGCTATGCGGCGGTATCCAAACAGG
The DNA here is from genome assembly GCA_045577655.1 of Clostridia bacterium. Classification (GTDB taxonomy): domain Bacteria; phylum Bacillota; class Clostridia; order RUG12999; family RUG12999; genus RGIG7450. The sequence continues at coordinate 19,212 of JAZNIU010000001.1, read as the reverse complement.
AAAAACAAAGATGGGGAGATATGATGGACGAGTATTTAAATACCCGTGAAAATCTGCACCACACTTTCCTGCTTGTTGATTCCCGTCATAAACCCACGGCAGATGACGTCCAGATGGCAAAATGGATAAGATACTGTTTTGGCAATCTCATTGTTATCGCAACCAAGCTTGACAAGCTTAAAAAGAGCGAGATTGAGGGCAATATGGCAAGGATAAAAGAGACGCTTCTGCTTTCTGAAGAAGACGTGCTGATACCATTTTCGTCCGAGAAAGGTATTGGCGTGGAAGCTGCCTGGGAGATAATAAACGCTCTCATTTAAACATCTCTAAAAACTTAAATTTAATTTCAAAGCGCGGCCTGCCCGATTGGGCAGAGCCGTTTTTTGTTAAAAAATCTATATCCTCTTGCTTGAAAACGCCATGAGTTTCGTCCACAAAACAAAGAGGCGGGTAGACAACACACCACCAGTTTTGTCCTATGCCTTCTCCTATAACAAGCCTAAGAGCCGTATAGTCGCCTGCAGGAAGCGTTACATCGCCATAGGATTTTATGGGGAAATAAAACTGCCCCAGCTGCGCGGTTACCCCGTCATAAGATCCGTAGGACATAAGAACAACCTTTGCGGCATCTTCTATGTTTTTCAGTTGCTCTTTTATTGCGGAAAAAGGAGAAAGAGGGGAGGAGGAAATAGCTGAGTTTGATAAATCCAGCACCTCGTCACGGACTTTAAGTTTTAAAAGCTGGTCGCTATCACTGTCGCTGTTTGCGATGATGTGCAATCTGATAATGTTGGGGTTTACAACCGGCGTTGGAGTTATACAAAAAACAGGAAGCAGTATAAAAGAAAAAAGCAGCACCCCGGCGATAAGTTTTTTAAGGCTTACGGTCTTCATAGGTTCCCTCCAAAAAATTGCTTATGGTTATTTTTGACAGGAAGCCGCAAGGATAAACATAAAAAATTCCCTGAAAAGTTTTTCAGGGAATTAGTTTTTATTCAAATAACGAAGAGTATCTGTACCCCGACTCTATGAGCCCTTTTTTAAAAGCGGCTGTCGTTTCGGGGGTTTCGTCCAGCAGGTAGGGACGGGCAATTATACCGTCTTCTATGTCATATCTGAAATCATAGTCCACGCTGCAGAACCATACGGCGATTTTTATATTGTCATACTTTGGCATAACCTCAAACATATTGTCAATCCATTTAGCCTTGTCCCCTCCAACCGAGCTGGAAGAAAATTCGGTTATAATCCAGGGGAACTTTGAAAAATAGGGCAGACAGGAGGAGGTAACACCATCATAAATTGTTTCAAATTCCCGCCATTCTTCGCCGAAAATTTCTGCATAGTAAGTGCCGGTGTTATATCCCGTAACACCGAAAAGATGAACATATTTGTTGCCGGGATAGTAGTTTACAAAATGATTGTACTCGTTGGGAGGACAGTTTCTGTCGTTGGGGTTGAAAATCCACATGGCATTGTCAACACCCTCCTCCTCGAAAATTTTGTAAATATGAATCCATACTTCCTTGAAAAGCTCCGGCTCGTTAATAATGCAGGCGCCGCCATAGCTTGTCCAGTCGGTGTTCATTTCGTTATTAAGACGGAACATGAAAGGATGGGAAAAATCGCGAAGCTGACGGGCAATTTCACGGATATAGTCGTCACGCGTGCCGTCGAGCACTTCGAAAAACGGATTATACCCGTTGAGATTAGCGTGCATCACAGTGGAAATCTGCATTGTAAGCTCAACAAGCTTTCCCTGGGAGTAGGCAGTTTCCATTCCTGCAAGCGGAAGCTCTTCGCCGAAATACATATAATCCATAGCAACCATAAAGTTGTTGTCAATTTTTTCTTCCACATTATTTATTTTATATAGCTTATCGTCTTTTACACTTTGCGGGCAAAAAATTCCCCAGGCGGGAGAAGTGCGCTCGCAAATGTTCTTGTATGTACGGGCAGTTTCCTCGTTCCAGTTTTCCGGAATTTCAGGATAAAAGTCGAGGTAGAAGCCTGCTTTGCCGGTAGGAATATTCTCTTTAAGAGAGCAAACAACACTTTCTACAAAACGGTTAAAATCTTCTGAATATTCAAAAGTGTTAAAGGTCATGCGGAAATAGCTTTGCGTTCCGTCGTACAGATAGCAGTGAGCATAGGTGTTTTTTGGGTGTAAAGTGGTTTCCGGGGCGTTTCTTGTAAAAATGATATACTGGACATCAAACCCATCTTCTTTCACCATTTCATCGCGGTGCATTGTGAGTTTGTTTTCTTCAATGAACCTGGGGTCCATCATATACCTGTTGGTATATTCGGCAATATATTTTACCGTGTCTTCATAAGGAGAATATTCTTTTGTCACAGTAAAATCAATATCGCCAATGGTTGCCCTGGTCATAATGGCAGAGGTGTCAAGATTAAACTCGGCTTTCCCGGGGAAAGTGATTTCATAACCGTAGGGATAGTTAGTGTATCTGGTGCTGCCCTCCTTGTCCACAATCTTGTGCAGGTCTCCGCTGATTGAAAGGGGTGGAGTTTTGGTTATCTCGTTGTTGTAAACATAGTAAGTATCTGTTGAAGGTAAAAAGTAAGCGGCAACAAGTATGGTTGCAGCAATAACTGCAAGAATAATTGCTGCATATAAAACTTTTTTGTGTTTCATATAAATCGCCTCCGGAAAATCAGGTTATCTTATAAGCGACCAGAACCATAATGACACATAAAGTTATGAAAAGGAGTGAGAGCACGCTGCGTAAAGCCTTTCCAAAGCTCATGGAGAAAGGGTTTTTTCTGTTTTTCCTTGGAAGAGCTTTTATTGTGCGGCTTATTTCCGAAATTTCTTCTTTTGTCAAAATGTTTTTGGGAAGAATTATATAATTGTGCTGTGAAATGAAGAAATAAAACTGTTTAGCGCTTTCAAAAGATGAGAAAAGCTGATTGAGTTTTATCTCGGACGGAGAGGAATTTTCGCGGAGTATAGTAAGGGAATTCTCTGTCAGGGAAATGCAGGCTTCAGGGTTTGGAAAAGCGCCTGATTCATATTCAGCTTTGCTGTTTTTTGGAAGCTGGAAAAATATATTTTTAATATATATAGCCGGCATAGCCACAGCAAGTGCAGCAATTAAAAGACTTCGTCTTGTCAGAACAAAATCTATTAAAACAACCACACTTAAAGCGCAGGTCCATACGATTGACAAAACACTTACATAATCGTGCAGAAATGCCCAGAGTTTAAATGTCATGTAATCTTTTTCTGTTATTTTCATTTTTTTCTCTTTAATCATTTTTTTCTCCTCGTTGTCTCACAACTTCATAAAGCACAACCCCTGCTGCAACCGAAGCATTAAGAGACTGAATTTTGCCCGACATGGGTATTGTGACAAGAAAATCGCAGTTTTCTTTAACCAGATTGGTCATACCTTCTCCTTCGCTGCCCACAATAACTGCCAATGAACCGGTGAGGTCCTGCTGATAGATGGTTTTTTGCCCTGAAACATCTGTTCCGGCAACCCATACGCCTTTTGACTTGAGCAGCTTTATTGTATCGGTGAGGTTTGAAACCTTTGCAATCATAATATTTTCCACGGCACCCGAGGCAACCTTTTCCACAGTTTCGTTCACGCCCACACTTCTTCGTTTGGGAATGATAACGCCGTGTACTCCTGCGGCACAGGCAGTTCTTATGAGAGCACCCAGATTGTGCGGGTCGGTTATCCCGTCAGCAATCACTATAAAAGGCGGCTCGTTTCTGTTTTCTGCTTCTTTTAAAATATCTTCAACGGAAACATAATCTGTAGCGGCACACAAAGCGATAACACCCTGGTGATTGTCGGTTTTGGACATTGTATCAAGTTTTTTTCTGTTGCATTTTATGACAACAAGCTTGTTTTTGTATGCCAGACCAACTATATCGGAAAGACGGCGGTCCCCCTCGTCTAAAACATAAATGCGGTCAATCGCCCGTCCTTTGCGGATTGCCTCTTTAACGGCATTTCTTCCTTCCAGCTGAAATTCCATATATAATACCTCCGTGGCGGATGATGGTTAAAATTATCGTTTCAAAGTTTTTAGGTAAGCTTTCTGTTCTTTTGTAATCCTGAAGCTTTCGTTTGCTTTTTGCAAAGTTTTGTTATGTGTCCACACATCAAGCGCCTTGTTTTCTATGTAAGGCAAAGTTTGTTCGTACTGTTTCGCAAGAGCAGTGGCAAAAAACCATGCTCTCATCATATTGATATAATATTCGTCCGATTTAATCTCTGCAACAAGATTTAAATAATCAGGTACAAACAACTCATCAAGAAAAAAGCTCATCAAAAGATTTATACCATAGCGCACGGTGTAAACATCCTTTGAGGTTAGCCATATTTTTATGTGGTGCAAAAGCTTTTCAGGATGTTTTTTCATAACTTTGGGTTTCATAGAGTCGCAGGTAGCCCAGTTGTCCACATAAGGCAGAAAGCGGTTAAGCTTTATGATAAGGCTGTCAAAATCAGTTTCCTTTTCAAGCAGAAAAGCGTGGAGATGGTTTTCCTCCACATATTTATGGGGAAGATTTTCTAAAAAACCGTCATAACCATCTAAGGATTTTGCAAGTTTTCTGATTAAAGGAACACGGACGCCAATAACGCGTGCTCTGTCCACGGTGGGCATAAGGGACGCGCTGAAATCTCCATACTCTTTTTCACTCAGGGAAAAAAGCCAGTTTTCTATCTGCTCTGATATGACAATCACCTCATTTGATAACTTAATTTATTATACCATACAAGGACAGTAAAGACAAGAATAAATTTATGTACGGGAGAATATAGATTATACAGAGGTGAAAAAAGTGGAAAAACAAAATCTGCAGTCGGCTGCACAAAATGTTATACTTGAAGGAAGAAAAAAGCTTTCGGTGTCGGGAGTTTTAGATATTGACAGTTTTGATGAAAGCTCTGCCGTTATTTATACCAATATGGGACTTATTGATGTGAAAGGAAGCGACATTCACATGAACAAACTCAGTCTTGAGTCGGGAGAAATAGTGCTGGAAGGCGAGTTTGACAGCGTTGTTTACCCGGACGAAACCGGCGGAAAGAAGAAAAAGAAGGGCTTATCAAGATTTTTAGGGGGCGAATAAAAAGATGCCCGCGGATGTTAACCAGCAGACGATGGTGTTTCTGGCATGTGTTATAACGGGGGCGCTGTCGGGAATAATTTATGATTTTTTAAGTGCGCTTGCAAAAGTGCTTAAGTTTAAAAAAGCGGAAATGTTCTTCCTTGATATTTGCATCTGGATTGTCAGCATTTCTGTTTTTTTTACAGTGATATATGCCATTGACGGAGCTCAGCTCAGGTGGTATGTTTTTCTGGGAGCGATGATGGGAGGGCTTTTATATCTTGTAACAATAAGAATAATGGTTATAAAAATACTGTCCGTACTTTTTCGCTTCACAGCGGGAATTCTGATGCAAATTGTAAGATTTTTTTATTTGCCGCTGAAGCTGATAAAAAGGATGCTGAGGCCCTTAAATAAATATGTGCAAACTGCACGAAAAAAGAGCAGTAATTTTGTGAAAAAAAACATTGAAAAATTCAGGCGTTTTAAGATATTATTAAAGAAGGTATAACTATATATTAGGGTTTTTACAAGGAAAGCGTTGAGGTGTCGGATGAAAATATTTGATTTTCTGAACAACAAGGTGTTTAAAATCGTTGTTGTATGTATAGTGATAATATATGTTGGTGTGACGATATATTCCCAAAACGTCGCAATCAGCGAAAAACGGCGCATTCTTGAAAACTATAATGAAGACATAAAAACCCAGAAAAAAATTGCACAGGAAATTGAGGAAGAAAAGAAAAAAGTCGGAACAGACGAGTATTTTGAAAAGCTTGCAAGGGACAAGCTGGGAATGTGCAAAACAAACGAAAAAATTTTTGTAGACGGTAAAGATAACTAACAGTAGCTAAGGAGGAGCGCATTTGAGTAACCAGCTTGAAGCGGGGAAAATTGTTGAAGGATCGGTAAAAAGCATTGCACCTTTCGGGGCGTTCATACAACTTGAGGGGGGAGCAACCGGTCTTGTGCACATCTCGGAAATTTCTTTCGGTTATGTGAAAGATGTTGCGGACCATTTAAAAGAGGGCGACAAGGTAAAGGTCAAAATTTTGTCTGCAGGGAAAAACGGCAGATGGGATTTGTCCATTAAACAAGCGACTGAACCTCGCCGCAGATCAGAACCAAAACCGGAACCGGCGGAAACAAAAATGTCTTTTGAGGACATGCTTTCCAAGTTCAAAAAAGAAAGCGACGAAAAAATGAGTCTTCTCAAAACAAATGTCAGGGAAAACAGACGAAGCAGAAATTAAATAGACCTTTAAATCCGCTGTTCGGCGGTTGGTTTTAGGGATTATTCGCCTAAAAATTATAATTTTTGCACTAAACTGCGTCAAAACCACTTGAAATCCGTCAGGACATCTTCGTGGCTTTTCCTTGCTTAGTGTCAAAATTTATGGTGTAGACAGTTTTTAAACCGAATATTTTAGAATTATACAAAGAATAAAAGCACCGTAATACTGACGTATTTCGGTGCTTTTTGATGTAGTATAAACTAAAAAAGTGGTTTAAAAACCGATTCAGCCCCAAGACCAACCGCCGTTAGCGCGGATTTTTCTTTAAGGAGAAAATTATGAATATTACGGTAGTTTGTGTGGGAAACATAAAAGAAAAATTTTATAAAGATGCTTGCGGAGAGTATATAAAAAGACTGTCAAGATTTGGAAAGGTGACTGTAACAGAAATTGCGGAAAGTCTTTCTGCTGGCAAAAAACAGGACATAGAAAAAGAAAGGGAAGCCATTCTGAAAAAAATAAACCCCTCATCTTTTAAGGTGGCACTCTGTGTTGAGGGAGAGGCAAAATCTTCTGAAGAACTTGCAAAGCTTGTCCGCGAAACAGGGCTTTCAGGCAAAAGCGAAATCACGTTTGTAATAGGCGGCTCGGACGGCTTAAGCGACAAAGTAAAACAAAGTGCAGACATAAAACTCAGTTTTTCGAAAATGACATTTCCGCATCAACTGATGAGAGTAATTCTTCTGGAACAGGTCTACCGTGCATTCAAGATAAACGCAGGGGAGACCTACCATAAATAAGGTTGACAAAAAAATTGGCAAATGATATAATTTTATGAAGAAATATGAAAAATTTTAAGGGGTAAAAAAGATGCTGACAGATAAATTAAACAGCGAAAAACTTGAAGAAAGACTTGATGCCATAAGAGCACTTAAAGCTAAAATAGACAGTGGCGAAATAGAAAAACCGGTAAGAGGTAACGACGTTAACAATCACATTCACACAACATACTCTTTCTCGCCATATTCTCCTACAAAAGCGGTGTGGATGGCGTATATGTCGGGGTTGACAACAGCGGGAATCATGGACCATGACTCGATTTCCGGGGCGGAGGAGTTTCTAAAAGCGGCGGAAATTGTGGGAATGGCAGCAACAATAGGCACAGAGGTTCGTGTCAGCATGAAAAACACTGCTCTTGCGGGCAGAAAGCTTAACAATCCTGACCAGGACGAAGTGGCTTATGTTACATTGCACGGTGTTCCGCATACACAGATAGAAAAAGTTAAAGAATTTTTTAAAAAGGTAACAGAAGCAAGGGTTAAACGAGACAGAGTTATGACGGATAAAATCAATGCCATAATGAAACCCTACGGCGTTGAGCTTGACTTTGACAGGGATATTGCTTCAATTTCCATGCTTAAAGAGTGGGGAAGCGTAACCGAAAGACATATCTTGTTTGCTCTCAGCTTAAAGCTTGTTGAAAAGTACGGAAAAGGAGAAAAAATTGTTTCTTTCCTTAAAGATGAAATGGGCATAAACCTTTCCGCCAAAATCGAAGGTTTTCTTCTTGATACCCAAAATGATTGCTATGAATATGACCTTTTAGGTGCGCTCAAAAGCGACCTTGTTGAAAAGTTTTATGTTCCCGCAACAGACGAGTGTCCGGATGTTACGGAAATTGTGCGGCTTGCAGAAGAAACAGGCGCAATTTTAGCCTATGCATATCTGGGCGACGTAGGCAATTCTGTTACAGGGGACAAGAAAACACAGAAATTTGAAGATGATTTTATAGAAGAGCTTTTTGAAGAAATAACAAAAATCGGGTTTAACGCGGTAACATATATGCCGTCAAGAAACACTACCGAGCAGATAAAGAAAGTCCAGGCACTTTGCGAAAAGCACCAGCTTTTCCAGATAAGCGGGGAGGACATCAATACACCGAGACAGTCCTTCATCTGTCTTGCTCAGCGCGACCCTATGTTTGACCATTTAAAAGAAGCAACATGGGCGCTTATCGGCCACGAAAATGCGGCTACTGAAAATCTTGAAAACGCAATGTTTTCATCAAAAATGAAAAATGAATATAAATCTCTTGACGACAGAATAAAATATTTCAGCAGTATAGGAAGAAATGTATGAAGAAACAAAAGCTTGTTTATGCGGCAGTTGCAATAATAACGGTTATTTGTCTGTATTTCGGTATAAACGGTTTATTTGTGAAAAAGGTTGAAAAAGAAATTGTTATTGCCGAGGGAGAATCTGCAAACAGTGTAATAGAGCAACTGGCTGACGAGGGAATCATTAAAAGCAAATTTATAATGAAAGCGGTGTTGAAAGTCAGCGGTGCGTCTTCAAAGGTGCAAAGCGGAACGGTTAAAGTATCTTCGAAGATGAGCTATGGACGGATAAAAAATCAGCTGCTTGCGGCGCAGCAGACCACCGTTAAAGTGACAATACCCGAAGGGTATGAGCTTGTGGACATTGTTAAAGTTTTGGCGGAAAAAATGAACATTCCCGAGCAGGAGTTTTTTGAAGAAATAAAACACGGGAAGTTTGATTATGAGTTCATAACCGACGAATTACCCTTGGGCGAGAACAGACTTGAGGGGTATATTTTCCCTGAAACATATTTTATGGACAAGGATATGTCGGCACACCAGGTTTTAGATGTGTGTCTGGCGCAATTTGACAAAATTTATGATAGTAAGATGAGAGAACAAACCAAAAAGATGGGCTTTTCAATTCATCAGATGGTAACACTTGCTTCCATAATAGAAAAAGAGGGGAAAACAGACCTGGACAAAATATCTTCCGTTTTCCACAACAGATTAAAAAGCAACGAATTCAGCAATCTTGAATCCTGCGCCACTGTTATATATGTCACCAAACAACCAAAAGATAGATTGACCTATCAGGACATAAAGGTTGACTCGCCTTATAATACCTATTTATATAAAGGCCTGCCACCGGGACCTATTGCATCGCCCGGCAAAAAGGCGATTATGGCTGCCATATATCCTGCCGAGACAGATTATTTCTATTTTTCGGCAGAAGAGGGCGGAGTGAACACTTTCTCCAGAACCTATAACGAGCATTTGCAAAAACAGGAGTAAATTTATGTTTGATGACAGCATAGCAACACCCGTCATAACCGAGTATATACGGTCGCTCATAAAAGAAAATACCGGTATTTTAAAAGAGCTGGAAGAACAGGCGCTTGAAGAGTATATGCCCATTATATCGCCTGAGGTTGCGCAGCTTATGCGGCTGTTGTGCGAACTTTCGGGAGCAGAAAAGCTGCTTGAGATAGGCGCAGCAATTGGCTATTCTTCAATTCTTTTTTCCGGTTTTTCCGAAAATATTTCTGTTACGACAATTGAATCGGACGAGGAGAGAGCAAAGCGGGCGGAAGAAAACATTAAAAGTTCAGGCAATGAGAAAAAAATTAGTCTGTTAAAAGGGGACGCACTGGAAGTGCTTGACCGGTTAACAGACATGTATGATATTATTTTTGTTGATGCAGCAAAAGGACAGTACAACAATTTCCTGCCCAAATGCTTAAAACTTCTGAAAAAAGGAGGACTTCTGGTTTCGGACAACATTTTGTATCGCGGAACGGTGGCAGAACAGGGGTTTATCCCGCGAAAACACCGTACCATAATAAGAAATTTAAAAGAATACCTCGAAACCATTTCAAACCATTCCGGACTTACAACCTCTGTCATTCCGATAGGAGACGGAGTTGCTGTCAGTCTGAAAAAAGATTAAGTTTTCCAAAATCCTGCCTGCCAACGCGCAGAGCAGGGTTTTTCTTTGCCAGGGATGCAAGGTCGGTGGCGGTGCAGTCCAGTTCAAACATTTCCGCAGCAACGGTGGTGAGGGTTTTGTAGTCTCCGGCGTTTGTTATTACAGGAAGCGAAGATGTTTTTTTCATTTCTGCCAGAATTTTTTTGCCGGTGGAATTTGCCGCAAGAACTCTGATATACCCCGGTCCGTTTGCAACAAAAGAGGAAAGGGAATTTTCTGTCATACCGACCATAAAAGCGGCTGCAATACGTGAAAGTCTGAGGTAGGTATATCGTTTGGTTTTAACCATTTCAATAAGACTGTCAATGCTGCTGGTTTTAACAGCACAGTCGTAAAACCTGTTTTCCAGTCCCTCTGCAACATAAGCACAGCCTTTAAGGAGATGGGGTGTGGTGCGGATTTTCGCTATAAGATAACTGTCAAGCAAAGATGAGTCGATATAATCTCCCCCGGAGAATGACGACATAAAAAGGTCGGATGCTTTCTCGGGCAAATGTCTTGAAATTTCACTTAAATTTCCCTCTTCAAACAAATTGCGGATTGCCGAAGCACTTGCAAAACAAGATGACAAATCGTCCGAATGGTAGGAAGCCCCTTTGCGTTTTATGACAATGGGGTTGATTGTTGAAGAAAGCTTTTTTATTGCACGAAGATATTCCATGCCCAGAATATCGTTGGGGGTTGACGGAATATTTTCACCTGCGGCAGCATAGGCTGCAGGATAGGACATACCTTTTTCGAGAAAAGCTTTTATATCCGCGTCGCTTGTTTCGCTTGCACGAGCAAGCTCATCTAGGTTCCCTGTTTCGCTTCCGAAACATAACGAATTTACAACACCACTCTTTTCAAAAATGGAAAGAGAACCCTCTGCAAAAAACTGTGCAGGGGCACATGCAAAACAAAAAGGAAGCTCAACAATAAGGTCGGCGCCGTTTAAGAGGGCTGCCCTTGCTCTTGTGAATTTATCAAAAAGAGCCGGCTTACCTCTTTGAGTAAAGCTGCCGCTCATTGCCACCATAATGCCGTCGGCACCGGACAGTCTGCGAGCTTCTTTTATATGATATTCGTGCCCTTTGTGAAAAGGATTATATTCTGCTGCAATACCACAAATATTCATAAATTTTTGCCTCCAAAAAATTTTTAAAAATTTTTAAAAAAACTATTGACAAAATACATTTTTGTTGCTATAATAAATTTGTAATAAATACAAAATTGTTTTAAGCGAGGTGAAAAAATGACTTCAGCCGATATACTGATGAGCTACAATATAAGACCTTCGCTGACCAGAGTGATGATTTTTGATTATTTAAGAAATAACAGAACTCATCCGACGGCGGACGAAATATTCAGTGCTCTTCATCCAAAGGCACCCACGCTGTCAAAAACTACGGTCTATAACACTGTAAAGCTTCTCAGCAGCGAGGGGGTTATAAAAATGATAACCATAGAAGAGAAGCAAGCACGATTTGATGCATGTGCTGACAATCATGGACACTTTTTGTGTATCGATTGCGGGAAAGTTTACGATTTTGATATAACCTTCCCCGAAGACAATCTTCCGGAAAAGTTTGACGTGTCGACTAAAGACATATATTTCACCGGAAAATGTTCAAAATGCAGTAAAAAATAATATTATAATAAAAGGAGATTATTGTTATGAAAAAATTTGTATGTTCAGTATGTGGTTATGTTCACGAAGGAGATTCTGCTCCTGAAAAATGTCCGGTATGTAAAGTTCCCGCCGAAAAATTCAAAGAAATGGTTGAAGGCGCTGCACTTGCTGCAGAACACGAATATGGTGTTTATGGCAAAACAGTTAAAAACAACCCTGATATCAGCGAAGAAGATAAAAAATATATCTTTGAACAGCTGATGGCTAATTTTAACGGCGAATGTGCTGAAGTTGGCATGTATCTCTGCATGGCAAGAATTGCTCACCGCGAAGGTTATCCCGAAGTTGGTCTTTACTGGGAAAAAGCGGCTTTCGAAGAAGCAGAACACGCTGCAAAATTTGCAGAGCTTCTTGGTGAAGATTTAGAACCTAACATGAAAGCTACAACAAAAGACAACTTAAGATGGAGAGTTGACTGTGAATATGGTGCAACACAGGGCAAATTTGACCTTGCAAGCTGTGCTAAGAAAAACGGTCTGGATGCAATTCACGATACAGTTCATGAAATGGCTCGTGATGAAGCTCGCCACGGCAAAGGCCTGGAAGGATTACTCAAGAGATATTTTGCTTAATTCTATATAAAGATTATACCAAGTATAAAAGTATAAGTCAATTGATAATAATACAAATATAAGAGGAGGATAAATAAAATGGAAAAATATGCTTGTCCTTGCGGCTATGTATATGACCCTGCAGAAGGCGATCCTGAAAACGGCGTTGCTCCGGGAACGGCGTGGGAGGATGTTCCGGAAGATTGGGTTTGCCCGGTGTGCGGACTGGGTAAAGACGCGTTCGAAGAAGAATAATAACAAGGTGGGTGCCGTTTGGCGCCTTCACATAGGGATTATTCGGTTTCAAAACAATCTTTTTAGTTTATACTTTGTCAAAAAAACCCGTAATACGACAGTATTGCGGGTTTTTTATTCCTTGTATAATTCTAAAAAGCTTATCTTTGAAACTGCATTACACCATAAAAATTAATAATTTTTGATGCAGAGCAAGGAAAAAAGCGAAGATATCCTGACGGATTTCAAGCCTTTTTGACGATGCTATGTGCTAAAATTATAATTTTTAGGCGGATAATCCCTATGTGAAGACGCCGTTGGTGCCCACCTTTCTTATATAGTTGACAAGTGTGTCAAAATTGTGTATAATGTACTTACGTATTTTAATATGAAAAAATTTATTGGAGTGTGGTTTTAGTTTGGACAGTACGGGGTTTAGTATACTCAGCATAATTATTTTAGTTGTATTCTCGGCTTTCTTTTCGGCGTCTGAAACGGCAGTTACAGGAGCAAACCGTCTGAAAATCAAAGCAAAAGCCGAAGATGGCGACAAAAAAGCGAAACGTGCGCTTAAACTTATTGAAAATTTTGATAAAAGTATTTCAAGCATTTTGGTGGGCAACAACATTGTGAACATTGCGGCAACATCAATTGCCACAGTAGCCGCAACTTCCATCTGGAAAGAACACGGTGCGGTTATTTCAACTGTTGCAATGACCGTTCTGCTTCTTACTTTTGGCGAAATTCTGCCAAAAAGCCTTGCAAAGATGAATGCAGAAAAACTTGTTACAGCGTGGGCAAAACCCATAGGTGTTGCAGTTAAAATTCTCTATCCCATATCTTATATTTTCTCAGGATTTAAAATGGTAGTCGCAAGACAGGAGGAAGATGACAAAAAGCCTTCCTATACCGAAGACGAGCTCAAAGTCATTATGGAAGAGGTACAGGATGAAGGCGTTTTGGAAGAGGGAGAATGTGAACTTGCTCAAAGTGCTCTTGATTTTGACGATATAGAAGTGGGCGAGGTGCTCACGCCACGCGTTAATATGGTTGCGGTAGATATTAAAAGCAGCGTTAAAAAGATTAAAGACAAAATTCTTGCGGAAAAATACACAAGAATACCTGTCTATAAAGAATCTGTAGATACTATCGTGGGCATTATAAATGCAAAAGATTTTCTGTCTGAACTGGTAGAAAAAGGAACAGTTCAGATTAGTGAAATTATGCAGGAAGCTACATTTTTCCCCACAACGCTTAAAATTTCCACTGCTCTTTCGCTTATGCAGAAAGACAAGATACAACTTGCTGTTGTAACCGACCAGTATGGCGGAACAGCGGGTATTGTGACAATGGAAGATATTTTAGAAGAGCTTGTGGGTGAAATCTGGGACGAGCATGACGAGGTTGTTCAGCTTGCCCAGAAAATTTCCGACAACAAATTCAGAGTTGACGGCAATGCTGACACTGATGATATGCTGGAGGAACTGGGATTTGACGGTGAACCTATTGACAGCAGATACAACACAGTTAGTGGTTGGATTGGCGAAATTCTGGACAAAATCCCTGAAGAGGGAGATTGGTTCACGTATGAAAACCTCAAAATCGCGGTTGAGTCAGTTGAAGATAACAGGGCAACTTCTGTTACAGTTGAAATTCTGCCCGCCAATGACGAGGAAGAAAATGATGAAGATTGAGTAATTTGGACAGTTGCGGGCGCGAAAATTTCGCGCGTGAGGAAAGTCCGGGCTCCATAGGGCAAGGGTGCCGGATAACGTCCGGTGGAGGCGACTCTAAGGAAAGTGCAACAGAGAGATACCGCCATGAATTTCATGGTAAGGATGGAAAGGCGAGGTAAGAGCTCACCCGCTTTGCAGGTAACTGCATCGCGATGTAAACCCCACCCGGAGCAACATCGGGGAAATTAAGTCGGCCCGACAATTCCCTACACATGGCTAAAGCTGTGCAGCAATGTACAGCGTAGATAGATAACTGTCTGAAAAACAGAACCCGGCTTACAGGATTACTCATTAAAAAATCGCAGCATCTTTTTGATGCTGCGATAATTTTTTATTTTACTTTGTTTATATCAAACGGCGTTGACTGATATACATAATAGTTGAGCCAGTTTGAAAAGAGCAGACTTGCGTGGCTGCGCCATACAACATTGGGAGATTTTTTGGGATTGTCGTTGGGATAATAATTTTTCGGTACGTCAATTTCAAGCCCTTTTTCGATATCGCGGACATATTCGTTATGCAGAGTGTCCGGGTCATATTCCGAATGACCGGTGACAAAAAACTGTTTTCCGTCTTTTGAACCTGCTATGTAAACGCCGGCTTCATCGCTTTCTGCATAAATTCTGACCTTTGCAGCAAGAACATCTTCTCTGCTCACCGAAGTGTATCTTGAATGTGGAGCATAGAAAATATCGTCATAGCCACGGAGAAGTTTTGAATTTTTCCTTGTTACTTTATGTTTGAAAACACCAAAAAGTTTTTTGTCAAGCTGATATTTATTTATGCCGTAATGGTAGTAGAGTGCTGCCTGGGCAGCCCAGCATATATGAAAAGTGCTTGTAACGTTGGTTTTCGACCATTCAAAAATGTCGCATAGCTCTTTCCAGTAGTCAACCTCTTCAAAAGGAATTTGTTCAACAGGAGCTCCGGTGACAATCATTCCGTCATATTTGTTTTCCTTTACATCGTCAAAAAAATTGTAAAATGTCATAAGATGTTCTTCTGTGGTGTTTTTGGATTTGTGAGAAACAAGCCTCAGCAAATCTATTTCAACCTGAAGCGGAGTGTTTGACAAAAGTCGCAAAAGCTGAGTTTCAGTAGCAATTTTATTGGGCATAAGATTGAGTATCAATATTTTAAGAGGACGAATGTCCTGACTTTCTGCTCTTTTTTGGGACATAACAAATATATTTTCACTCTGAAGAATTTTTTTAGCCGGCAAGTCATTTAAAATGGTAATTGGCATATTTATCAACTCCTGAAAATTTTTATTATATGAATATATAAAACATTATATCAAAAAATAATTGGGATATCAATATTTTTTTTGAAGGAGTGGAAAAATGGCAGACAAAAATGAAACAAGAGAAGAAAAAGAAGTAAGAAACTACGGGTCAATGAATATAAAAGGAAAACACGGCAACATTTTTTGTATTTCGATTATCGGACAAATTGAGGGGCACATTGAATTGCCAAGTGACAACAAAACTACAAAATATGAACATTTAATACCTCTTATAGTTGCAACACTTGAAGACGAAAACATTGAGGGCGTTCTGGTTCTTTTAAATACTATGGGAGGTGATGTGGAAGCGGGACTTGCAATAGCAGAACTTATTGCGGGCATGAACAAACCAACCGTGTCGCTCGTTCTGGGCGGAGGACACAGCATTGGTGTGCCGCTTGCTGTTGCGGCAGACTATGCGTTTATTGCGCCCTCCGCTACCATGACAATTCATCCGGTGAGAACAACGGGAACAGTGCTGAGTACTTCGCAATCCTTTGACTATCTCATAAAAATGCAGGAGAGGGTAGTGGATTTTATTGTTGGGCATTCGAAAATAGAAAAAGAAAAACTAAAAGAGCTTATGCTTGAAACATCAAATCTTGCCAACGATGCCGGAACCGTTATTTATGGGAAACAAGCACTTGAATGTGGGCTCATGGACGGAGTGGGCGGCATTTCGGATGCGCTGGACAAACTAAGAGAACTTATCAAGCAAAAAAAGTGAGAGGCAACGCCTCTCACTTTTTATTTGGAAACAAACATTATTTAATGTTGTTGTCTTTTTTCCACTGTTCGTACTGTTTCTGAGCTTCTTCAAGAATTCTTTCAGCACCAACACTGTTCATTTTTGCAATAGCTTCAGGCTGTTTTACTGCAGGGTCAAGTTCACCTACCTGGAGTGCAGGAATGTACTCGTTGTAAACGTTCTGAACTGCTGCAATTTCGCCAGCTACAGGAGCCGGGTCAAAGTTAAATCCAAGAGCTTCGCTGGGGATAGCAGAATCTGTGAACTCCTGCCATTTTTCCCAAGTGTCTGCCGGGAAAGTAGGATCAACCTTGGAGATGTAACGACTGCCGGCTGCATAAGCGGCAATAGATTCATAACCTGTGTCAGCTTTCTTTGTATAGCCTTCAGGAAGGTCATAGTTGTTGTCACCTTTTTTAACCCAGTGTTTTCCTTCGATACCGAGGAGAGATGTGTTCTTAACATACTCGTCTGTGAAGAGGAGTGTGAGGAATTCCATAGCTTTTTCAGGATTTAAGCTGCTTGCCGGAATTGCTGTACCACAAGCTGTAATACCCATTGTTTTAAGGCGAGGTTCAGAGTGGCCCATGCACCATACACTGAAGCTAGGATCTGTTTCTGGAACAGTCTGGCTGTTGAGGTATGGGAGCCATTCGCCCATGGAAGCAAGGTAGTTACCAACTTTGTAAATATCGTTATCATCTGTAACTGTTGCTGCATCTGCTCTTATGTAACCCGCATTATACCATTTGTGCATTTCTTCAAAATATTTTTTTGCTTCGTCTGTATCAAACACGTTGACAACTTTTGAATAATCGTCATACATGAAACCGCCGATTACAGAACCTGTAACTGCGTCAATAGGCATAGCTGCATTCCAGAGGTTGAAGTTGCTTCTCTGAAGAATACCATAGTGGTCAGGATGAGCTTTCTTCCAAGCTGCCTGGATTTCTGCCCAGTCATAAATAGATGTAGCGTTTATAGCTTTGTCATACATGCCGATTTCGTCAAGTTTGCCGCGTGTTACGTTGATTGAGTAACGAACGCCCCAGTCTTTAAGAACGGGTATGCCGTACTGAACGCCGCCAACACGGAATGTTCTGAGAGCATATTCGGGAATGAGCTCTTTGATGGGTTTGCCAACTGTGTCGAGCAGTTTGCCGATATCTGTGTATGCGAGCTGACGTGCGTTCTGCTCAAACTTTGTACCTGTTGAAGCAAAACAAAGGTCTATTTTTTCGCCGGAAGCGAAAAGGAGCTGCATTTTTTCAGCATATTCTGCCGGGGCTATCTGTGTGTACTTAACCTTGACGCCGATTTTTTCCGCTGTGTATTTGTTTAATTCTTCAAATACAAGATCAGCATCCGGTGTGGGCTGTTCAGAAGTATACCAAACAACTTCATAGTTGCCGTCGGCATCAAGACCTGTTTTGTTCTTTCCGCAACCTACAACTGCAAAAACAAGTGTTAATGCAAGAGCGCCTGCGAGAACTTTTTTAAGTGCTGTTTTCATGTAGTTTCCTCCTTTAAAATTGTATATAAAATACTACATAATAAATTATAACACAGATGTAAAAAATAATCAACATCAAAATGTATATAAAAAAATTTTTATTTTATGAAAAATGACTAATACAACAACAAAAAAGTGAAAAACAGATTAATTTTCCAGAACAATCTGTGTAATTTCTTCGGGAGCTGACAGAATATGTGTTGCACCGGCTGCTTCAAGCTCGCCCGGGGATGCATATCCAAAACGCACGCCGACCGAATGGATTCCTGCCTCGCGAGCACCTAAGATGTCGTTTTCTCTGTCCCCAATCATTAGAACCTCGCCGAGTTGTTCTTTTGTAACGCTAAGACCATCAAGAGCTTCGGCAATGATTTGAAATTTTGTATGTTTTTTTCCCTCGAAATCACTTCCCTTTATTACGGAAAAGTATTTTTCAATGCCAAAATGGGCAAGAATTTTCTTAACAAAAGGCTCAGGCTTCAGACTTGCTACGGCAAGGGTTCTACCTGCAGAAAAAAGGGAAGACAACATTTCTTCAACTCCATCGTAAAGACTGTTTTCATACATCCCCACGGTAGAAAAACGTTCTCTGTATTTTTCCAGAGCAAAAAGTGCCTGCTCTTTTGACATATCAAAATATTTTACATAGGAATCAACAAGCGGCGGCCCTATAAAACCCAGAAGAGAGTCGGCGTCCGGAGGGTCAATTCCCACAAAAGGAAGAGAATATCTAACACATTCGGTAATTCCCACCTTGGGGTCTGTCAGAGTACCGTCCAGGTCAAATAAAATGTAGTTATACATATGCAAAACCTTTCTTTATATGCTAAAATTCCCCACGGCACGCCATGAGGAATTTTTGAGCGTATTATAAATCTAACAGTTTAATAGCGTTTTCGCGTGCAATTTTATTAAATGCTTCTACGCTGATCTTTCCATTATCACGCCACTCAACCAACTTTCTTGTGAGCGGGATATCCATTCCGCAGCTGCAATAATCTGTACCGAAATAGAGTCTGTCCTGGAATTCTTCCAAAAACTTAGGTCCGTACTCTTCATCACGAGTAAGTGCAAGATAGCAGGTTCCGTCGGACAAATCACCATACAGATTTTCATACTTGCGGAAAAGTTTAGGCACAGTGCCTTCCTCTTTAATAGGACCACTGGGAAGTCTTTCAAACTGGCTTATATCAGGACGCATACCTACGCCACGCTCGCCAATTGTTTCAAGCTTTGCAATCTCTGTCCAGAACACCGGGCCGTGACCAAAGATTTTAAGTTTGGGGAATTTCTGGAGAGAATATTCAAGTCCGGGAAGACCGGGGTCGTCATAAAGACC